>JBBEEF010000180.1:0-10903 GCA_040880915.1 Pirellulales bacterium | reverse complement strand
CAGCATCCGCGGCCATAGAAGCCCCGGGGCGCAAGCCCGGGGACTGCGACCTGCCGCACCGATTGACTCAGTCAGGCCGAACGATGGTGTGCAGGCGGATCGGCATGTCATCCGAATTGGCATGGCACGCGGGATGGCCCAACCACCCACCGTCCCCGGGCTCGCGCCCGAGGCTTTTATGGAAGCCACATCCCGCAACGGCCGTACACGTGAACCGGTGACACGGCCGCCCTGGCCATCCTGCCAGCACAGCATCCGCGGCCATAGAAGCCCCGGGGCGCAAGCCCGGGGACTGCGACCTGCCAGGCTGCCCGGAGTGACCGACGGGCGGGACAGCACGGGAAACCTCGAGCCTCCGCAGGGGGCTGCGCGAGCGGCGGTTGCCAGTAGCCCCTTGCCACCCCTACAACTCGGGCCATGCAGGGAACACTCCTCGCCGCAGCCGCGGCCGACACTTGGCCATTCGTGGTGCTCCTGGCCTGCATGGCCACGGTGATCGTGGGCGTGCTGGTGCTCAGGCTCCATCCATTCCTGGCCCTCGTGACGGCCGCACTCCTGGCCGGCGGCATGGCCGAGGGGCTGCCCCCCGATCCCCGGCATCCGGACAAGGGCCAGCTCGTGCGGGCGGTCGAGCTCACCGCCGAAGGGCTCGGCCGGACGGCCGGCGGGGTGGCGATCGTGATCGCGATGGCCACGATCATCAGCATGGCGCTTACCGAAAGTGGTGCCGCCGACAAGGTGGTCCGTCGCTTCCTGGCCGTCTGCGGTGACCGCCCGACGGGCGTGTCGCTCGCGATCGTGATCGCCACCTACCTGCTCTCGATCCCGATCTTCTTCGACAGCATGTTCATGCTCATGGTGCCGGTGGCGATGGCCTTGGCGCTCCGCACCGGCGGCCACTTCACGCTCTACGTACTCTCGATCTGCGCCGGCGGCACGGTCACCCACGCCCTGACGATCCCACACCCCGGCCCGATCTTCATGGCCGAGAACCTTGGCATCGACGTGGGGCTCTCGATCTGGATCGGAATCGTGGCGGGCGTCATCCCGGTGCTCGCCGGCTGGGTGGCCGCCCGCTGGCTCGACCAGCGCACGCCCGTTCCGGTGCGGGGAACGGGCAGCGTCTCACTCGCCGACGCCCGCACGATCATGGACCGCCCCGAGTCGGAATTACCCTCGCTGTCCGCGGCACTCCTGCCGATCCTGCTGCCGATCCTGCTCATCACCGCCGCATCGGTGGTCGACGTCATGCGGCAGGGGGCGGCCCGTAATCCGGCCGGCTGGGCGGCCGCGGGCATCACGGCCCTCGGGGGGGGCGGGCAGTTCGGCAGGATCGTGGCCGTGATCGAATTCATCGGCAACAAGAACGTGGCTCTTGTGATCGGGGCGGTGCTTGCGCTGGCGGTGCTCGCGCGGCAGAAGCGGCTCCCCTTTGCGGCCGTCAGCCGGATGACGGGGCCGCCGCTCGAGACCGCAGGCGTCATCATCCTGATCACGGCCGCCGGCGGAGCCTTCGGCTTCATGCTCACGCAGGCGGGCGTGGCCCGGGCGGTCGAGGGCTGGGTGGCCTCGAACCAGGGCGTCGATATCGTGCTTTTGGGCTACGCGGTGGCGCTTGTCTTTCGAATCGCCCAAGGGTCGGCCACGGTCGCGATGCAGATGGCCTCCGTCACCTGCATGGGCCTTCTGCCAGCGCTCGAGTGCCACCCGATCTACCTCTTCCTGGCGATCGGATTCGGGGCCACCGGCTTCTCCTGGATGAACGACAGCGGCTTCTGGGTGGTCAGCCGGCTGGCAGGTTTCAGCGAGCGGGAGACCCTCCGCACCTGGACGCCCCTGCTGAGCGCGATCTCGCTCACCGGAATCGTGCTGACGCTCATCGCCTCACGGCTAATGCCGCTGGCCGGGGCCGTGGCTGCCCAGGCCGCGGCACGGTGATAAACTCCGCACCCGCGGTTCGCGTCTCAACATTGCCTCCCCGGAAGCCCTCCTTCATGGCCGGTCCCTCTCCCGATGCGCTTTCCCGCGACCGTGAACTCCTCGAGGCGGCCCGGGGCCGCGGGTCGCTGGCCACGCTCGCCGCGTTTGTCAAGCTCTCCGGACCGGGCTGGCTGCAATCGGCGATCACGCTCGGTGGTGGGTCGCTCGCCGGTTCGCTCTACCTCGGCGTACTCGGCGGCTACGAACTGCTCTGGCTCCAGCCGCTGATGATGATCCTGGGGATCGTGATGCTCTCCGCAATCGCCTATGTCACGCTCTCAACCGGGGAGAAACCATTCGGAGCGATCAACCGCCACCTCAGCCCGGTGCTCGGCTGGGGCTGGCTCATCGCCGCCTCGATGGCCAATCTCGTCTGGGCGATGCCCCAGTTCTCACTGGGCACGGCGGCGATCCAGCAGAACCTTCTGCCCGACGTGCCCGCCTTCGCGGGCCGCTCGGGCGAGTGGCTCTCTGCCGGGCTGCTGCTTGTGGTCTCGGCGGTGATCATCTGGTTCTACGATTCGGGCAGCCGCGGCGTGAAGATCTTTGAGCGGATCCTCAAGGGAATGGTGGCCGTGGTCGTGGTCAGTTTCTTCGGCGTGGTCGCGGCGATGACGGCCAAGGGGCAGCTCGACTGGGGCCGGATCGCGGCCGGGTTTGTGCCCGACATCTCGCTCCTCTGGCGGCCGGTGAGTGATCTCCAGGGCTTCATCGACGCCTCGGGAGACCCAGCCTACTGGAACACCCTCATCCTCGGCCAGCAGCGAAGCGTGATGGTTGCCGCCGCCGCCACCGCGGTGGGAATCAACATGACGTTCCTCCTGCCCTACTCGATGCTCCGCAAGGGCTGGAACCGCTCGTTTCGTGGCCTGGCCGCCTTCGACCTCTCGACCGGCCTGTTCATCCCCTTTGTGCTGGCCACGAGCTGCGTGGTGATCGCGGCGGCCAGCCAGTTTCATGGTCAGGCAGCCACCGCCGCGGCGGTGGTGCCCGCCGCCGAGGCGAAGGGGCAGTTTCGCAAGAACCTCGAGGACCGGCTCAGCGCCGAACTCGGGGCCCAGGCCGTCCAGGCGCTACCGCCTGCCGAGCTTGAGGCCCTGCTCGACGCCCTCCCCGAAGCCGACCGGCAGCTGGCGGCAATGCTCGTGCAACGAGACGCCTTCGATCTGGCCAAGGCGCTTGAAAACCTGTTCGGGGCCGGTGGCCTCACGCAGCGGGTGTTCGGCATCGGTGTTCTGGGGATGGCCCTGTCCACAATCATCATCCTGATGCTCATCAACGGCTTCTGCGTGACGGAGATGCTCGGGGTTCCCTCGGGCGGGCCCATCCACCGGCTCGGGTCGCTCTTGCCCGGCATCACCGGAGCACTCGGGTTTCTCTACCTCTGGAACAACGCAAAAGCCAAGTTCTGGCTGGCCGTGCCGACGAGCAACTTCGGGATGGCCCTGCTCCCGATCGCATACGTTACCTTTTTCCTGATGATGAACAGCCGCACGCTCCTGGGCGATGCCATGCCCACCGGCGTCCGGCGGCTGGCCTTCAACCTCGCCATGCTCGTGGCGATCGCCGCGGCCACGGTCGGCGCGGGCCTGAGCATCTGGACAAACCTCGGCTGGCAGGGAGTGGCAGCGGTGGCGGCGTTCATCGCAGTGGCGGCGGTGGCCGGATTTTGGCGGAAGCCGCAGCCGGGCCGCCGTTGATCGCTCCCCCGCGACCGCGGTCCGCCAAGCGGGGACACTCCGGGAGATACGCGATGCGACGCCCGCCTGGTGTGATCAGCCTGATGCTTGGCATGCTTGGCATGCTTGGCATGGCTTCCAACGCGGCCGCCGCCGAGCGGCCCAACATCCTCTGGATCTCGGCCGAAGACATCTCGGCGACGACCTGCGGCTGCTACAGCGGCCCGGCGCAAACACCGCGGATCGATGCCCTCGCGGCCGGCGGCCTGCGGTTCGAGGCGGCCTTCTCAGCGGCGCCCGTCTGCGCCCCCTCCCGCAGCGGGATCATCACCGGCATGATGCCCACGACCCTCGGCAGCCTGCCGATGCGGTGCCGGGCCGGGCCGCCCGAGTTCGTCGTCGGCTTCCCGACGTTTCTGCGACAAGCCGGTTACTTCTGCACCAACAACGCCAAGACCGACTACAACCTCGCTTCGCGATTCGACGCCGGCTGGAACGAATCGGGCGGCACAGCCCACTGGCGAAAGCGGCCCAATCCGGCCCAGCCATTTTTCGCCGTCTTGAACCTGGGCGTGACCCATGAGAGCGGGCTCTTCGCTGACCATCTGCCGAAGGTGCTGGCCTCGTTGCCGGCCGACCGCCGGTCCGACCCAGCGGCGCTTGTCGTGCCCCCTTTCTATCCCGACACGCCGGTGATTCGCACGGCCCTCGCCCATCGGCTCGATCTGGCCGCGGCTCTCGACCGCGACGTAGGGCGGATCCTCGACCAGCTCGCCGCCGACGGCCTCACCGACTCGACCATCGTGGTCTTCTGGGGAGATCACGGCGAGGGCATCGCCCGCGGCAAGCGGGCGCTCACCGACTACGGCCTTCGCGTGCCGCTCATCGTTCACGTGCCCGAGCAGTTTCGCCAGTCGATCCGGCTGCCGGGAGGGGGCGAAGCCAGCGGCACGACCGGGAACCTCGTCAACCTCCTTGGCCTCGGCCCCACGGCGCTCGACATGGCCGGTGCGGAGATCCCCGCCTGGATGGAGGGGAGGAGTTTTCTGGGGCCGCACGCCACGGCCGACAAGCACGTGATCGGCGTGGCCGACCGGATGGATGCAGCCCCCGGATTCGGCCGCAGCGTCCGCGACGAGCGGTTTCGCTACGTGCGAAACTTTCTGCCGTGGCTCGACGGCGATGACCTGCCCGACTATGCCTCGGGCGTACCGATCACGGGCGAGCTGCGGCGGGCACGCGCGGCGGGCACGCTGCCGCCGGGGGCCACATGGTTTTCCCGCACGAGCCGGCCGGCCGAGGAACTCTACGACGTCGTCGTCGACCCTCACGAGGTCCGCGACCTCGCCAGCGAGTCAGTTTATGCCGCCGATCTCGCCCGCTTCCGGGGAGCGCTACGTGAGTGGATGCGGCAGACCCGCGACACCGGCATCCTGCCCGAGCCGATTCTCAGGCGAGAGGCCCGCACGCAGGGCAGCGAGTGGGCGATCTTTCATGGTGGCGACGCCAACAACCCCGATGCCCGTGATCGCTACGACGCGATCCTCGCAGCCGCCTGGGATGTGGCGGATCAGCCGGCCGACGCGGCCTGGCAGGAGCGGCTCGCAGCCCGCGACCCGCCGGTGCGGTTCTGGGCGGTGCACGGCATCGGTTGGAGAGCGACCCGCTCGGGCGGCGATGCCGCGGCCCTGCTCGCGCCCATGCTCGCCGACGCCGACCCGGTCGTGCGGATCGCGGCCGCCTGGTGGCTCATGAAGCTCGGCGCGGGTGATCCGCAACCGGCCGTCAACGTGCTGGCCGCGGAGATGCGTTCGTCCGACGCCGACCTCCGCCAGCAGGCCTTGGTCGCGATCGATCAGCTTGGCGAAACAGGCCGGCTGCTCTGGCGGGCCGCCGCCACCCTCGACCTCGGCAAGGGTGAGGAATACTCCCGCCGCACGATCGAGCGGCTCCGCCGCCGGTCTGAGGCCCAGGCCGCCCCGGGCTCTGACCCCCGATGACGACGCCTGCCACCACCATCCTTCGCGACCAGGCCGCTCTGCTGGGGGCGGTGGTGAAGTGGGCTGCCACGATCGTGCCTTTGGGTATCCTCGTCGGCTCGGCGGTCGCCGCCTTTCTCTGGTCGCTCGACCGGGCCACAACACTTCGCTTCGAGCATCCTTGGCTCCTGTGGCTCCTGCCGCTGGCCGGGGCGGGCGTCGGCTGGCTCTCGACCACCATGGGCCGCTCGGTCGACGCCGGCAACGACCTCATCCTCGAGGAGATTCACGAGCCGGGCGGCGGCGTGCCGCTGCGGATGGCCCCGCTGATCCTCGTGACGACCGTGATCACGCACCTCTTCGGTGGCTCGGCCGGCCGCGAGGGCACGGCCGTGCAGATGGGAGGCGGCCTGGCCGGCGGACTCGCCCGCCATATTCCCTGGCTCGACCGCCACGACATCCCGACGGTGCTCCTCGCCGGTGTGGCTGCCGGCTTTGGCGGCGTCTTCGGTACGCCCGTGGCCGGGATGATCTTCGCGCTTGAGGTGCTGGCGATCGGCCGGATGCGGTACGGGGCGATCCTGCCCTGTCTCGTCGCCTCGCTCACGGCCGACTGGACCTGCACCGCCTGGGGCATCTCACACACGCCCTACCACGTGGCCTCGCTCCTGCCCGAGGGGAGCACCGCGATGCTTCGGCCCCTCGATCCAGTGCTCCTCGTGTGGGCAGCCCTAGGCGGCGTGGCCTTCGGCCTCGCAGGCCGCCTCTTTGCCGCGGTCACGCACGGCGTGCAGCACGCCTTCCGCCGACTCGTGGCCTACCCCATCCTCCGGCCGGTGATCGGGGGGGCGGTCGTGGTCGCGCTTGTCATGCTCTTCGACACGCGGGACTATCTCGGCCTCGGCGTCACGAGCCCCGATCCTGCCGCGGTGACGATCGCCGGCTCATTCGAGCCGGGGGGCGCCCGCCCTGGGAGCTGGCTGGCGAAGATTCTATTCACCGCCATCACAATCGGCTCGGGCTTCAAGGGGGGGGAGGTGACGCCGTTATTCTTCGTGGGGGCGACGCTCGGCAACACCCTGGCCACCCTGACCGGGCTGCCGGTCGACTTCCTGGCGTCGCTCGGGTTCGTGGCGGTCTTCGCCGGCGCCGCCAACACGCCGCTGGCCTGCACGGTGATGGCGGTTGAACTCTTCGGCGGCGAGTGCGTCGCCTACCACGCCGTGGCCTGTGTGGTGGCCTATCTCACGAGCGGCCACGTGGGGATTTATCGGGCCCAGCGGCTCGACACGCCAAAGCGTCAAGGCCATGACCGGGGCCATGACCGGGGCCGGGCATGACTCCCACCATCGCCATCCTCGACGACTTCCTCCGCGACGAGCCCAACGGCTTGGAGCACCACGTGGCCAACCGCCGGTGGCTGGCCGCCATGGCCCGCAGCCTGGCCGGCCAGACCTTCGCGGTGCGGGAGCTCGGCTTCGACTGCGGTGGTGATGATCACCTCGATGTCTCTGCCTGCATGGCATCGCTCGGCCTCGACTGCGGCGTTGCCGGCTGGGCCGCGGCCTGGGACGGGCAACCGTCGGACCGGTTCGTCGGGTTTTTGGGGGAGCGGCTGCGGGGCGTCGACGTCGTGATGGGGTTCGGGCTCTCGAATCTCGTGGCGACCGCCGTGGACCGGCTCGAGTTGCCGTTCATCGACGTCGAGGTGTCGCCGTTCCGCTTCCAGCCCGATCTCGACATCGACGCCCGAACAAACTCGCGGCCGCTGGCCGAGTCACCCCTGTTCGCGGTGCCGGAGGCCCGGCTGCGGGCGGCCGCCACGGCGGTGCGGGGCTGGTGCGCCCGCCATGCCTCCGATGTGATTCCCGTAGATGTCGGTCGCGTGGGGGTCGTGTTCGGGCAGACCGAGATCGACGCCTCCTTGATCGACGCCGGCCGGCTGGATGATTTCCCGGCCCATGCCGTGGCGGTCCGGGAATGGGCCGAGGGCCTCGATCACATCCTGTTTCGGCCCCACCCCTACGCGGCCACCGCCACAGCCTTCGAACACCTCTATGAGATTCTGCCGACGATCCGCCCCACCCGCATCGGCAGCTACCCGCTGCTGGCGTCGGGCCGCGTCGACCGCTTTCTCGCGCTCTCCTCCGGCATCATCGATGAGGCGGCGTACTTCGACATGTCGCACCGCAGTACCCGCCTGTTTTTACCCAAGCGACGAACCGGAGGCTTCCACTATGCGCCGGTCGTGAGCCTCGACTCGCTCTCCGCGACCGTGCTTGCCGCGGTGCTCGAGCGGCGGCCCATCCCCGCTGTCGAGCCCCATTCCTATGCGCTGCGGCAGCAGTTCGCGATCACCTGGGGCCTACCGCTGGAGGTGGTGGCAACCGACTTCTTCACGCCTGAGCCGCTTGTCGTCGCAGAGCCGGCACCGGCCACAGAGCCTCCCCTCGCGATTGAAACCTGCACGCCACCGCCCGGCGAAGTGCTGCCGCCGGTTGAACCGGGGCCGGCCCCCGTTGTGGAGCCACCTCCGCGCCGGCTCACGCTCGGGCGGAAGGTCGCCCGCGAGGCTGCCCGGCTCGTCGCCCAGGTCGGGCGGATTCTGGGCGGCCCTGACCAGGCAGAGCCACAGGACGCCCAGTGTGCCGGGGTGAATGGAGAGTCCCAACTGCCTCGTGTGGACGGGCCGGCGGATGCTGTCAAGGATTTCGGATACCTGAGTGGTGAGCGGCAGACAGGCCTCTTCTACTTCGAAATCCGGCGGGACCACCGGGCCCGGTATGAACTGGCCGCCCGCACGGTGCCCCGCGGAAGCCGGGTGCTGGACCTCTTCTGTGGCAACGGCTACGGCAGCTTTTTGCTCTCGGATCGCCACAGGGTGCTCGGGATCGACGGCTCCACCGAGGCGATCGCCGTGGCCAGGCAGCACTACGCGCGGCTCGGTGCCCGGTTCGAGGCCCGGCAATTCCCGTTCGAGGACGACACCCGCTACGACGCAGTCGTGTCGTACGAGAGCCTCGAGCACGTCGATGACGGCCCGGGCTTCTATCGCTTTCTCATCGACCGCGTCGTTCCTGGCGGCCTGCTGCTGGTCTCGACCCCGAATCAGGATCTGCTCCCGTTCGACGCCACGGTCCATGTGCATCACCGTCGGCACTATGGCTTGGCCGAAACACTCGCCCTCGCCGAGACATGCGGGCTTACGATCAGAACGTGGTATGGGCAGGACGTCTACCGGCTCGAGGGCTCAGCGGCCCCGGCCCCGCTCCACCCCGCAAAGATGGAACTCCGGGAGCGGCAGCCGGGCCAGTTCACAGTCGTCGTGGCAGAGAAGCCCCGGGGCTGAACGGCCTGTTCGACGAGACGCGTAAGGATAGCCCGGTCAATGGCACTTCCTCGAGTTCGACGACGCCGCCCGCTCCCGGCCGCGTGGACTTCCGTCCGCGGCCCGAGCCGACCCAGTTGGCTGCCTTGTGTCGCGGGAGCACGTAGCGGACTTTGGCGATGCGGCCATCTTCGCCACGTCTCACGGAGAGCCGCTCGAGCGCAAACGGGGGCCGTGCACAGTATCTCAATACGTGTTCGAGACTCCGCAAATAGCTCGGCACATCGCGGTCGATGAGCGTGATCCGGACGAAAAGCGTCGCCGGAAAATCTGCTGTTCTCTGTCGGCAGCGGGGTTCCCGCCTGCCGCCGCGAGCAGAAACCGCTCGATCGCGGCCAGGAAGATCTTCGTGAGCGCCGCGACGGCTCGGGGTCGGTCGGTGAGAACGCCCCGCAACCGCTTCGGCACCGAGATCACCCACTGCCGCACGGGCAGCGGCGGGATCACGTGGTCGGCGAGGTGGGCGGCGGTCTGGGCCATGTGGCGACCGTTGCAGGACGGGCAGACGCCGCGGCCCTTGCAGGAGAATGCCACGACGAATCCCGTGCGGCACGAAGTGCAGCGTGCCCGGGGAGATTGCGTCGTGCGAGGTCGCCAACCGGCCTGGACGATGTGAACCGCGCGTGATCAAACGCCGGAGGCAACGCTACCCGCTTATGAAACACCCCAGGGCCGAGCTCCGTCGAGACGTTGCACCATCAAAGGCCTGAATGACTTACGATCACGACCGTACCATTCGTGGCTGGCACCATTTTGGCGGGGCAGGCTTGCTGCGGGCATCGGCGGCGAACGAATGGACCTTTCCGGGCCCGCGGCCGGGAGGTCAGCGTGAGGATCCACGGCCGCGGCAGTCGGCGTCAGCCGTCGGGATCATCAAGCAGTTGCTGGAGCCGCTCCCGCAGAGGTGCGGGAAATCGGTCGAGCCAGGTGGCGTCGATCATCTCGAGCGAGATCATGTCTCGCAGATGCACCCGGTCCTTGTCGCGGAAGGCGTTGAGCTTCATCCGGACGAGAGTCTCCAGGGCCACGGTCTGCAGGTCGTCGGTGTGGACGGCGGGGAGGATGTCGGGGTTGGGCTCACCGCCCCGTTCGACGGTTCCGACCAGCAGCACGTGCACCGCGTCGCGGGCGGAGGCATCGGGATGCTCGACGAGCATATCGAGGCCGGAGGTGTTGCGGTGATAAAAGCCAGCCGCCGTCATCGCCGCGATCATGGCGGGTAGGTCGGCCGGTCGCACGAGGATGTCGACATCCCGGGTCGTCCGGAGAGCAGCCTCATCGACCTGGGCAACCCAGGCCCGGACGGCGTGGCCGCCGATCACCGCGTAGGGCACCCCCGCCGCCTTGAGAATGCCGACCGTCTTCCGCAGCCGTTCGTTGACCTTCTCCACAGCACGCTCCATGCGGGTCCAGAGTTCCTCGCCCGTGATCGAAAATTCGACCATTGTTGCCCCTCGCCGGAACACTGATCTCGCGTTTCGCCTGGTCGCGCCGAGTATACCCGGCGCCGCCTCAGCGGCCGGAGACCAGGGCTGGCGGGCTGTTGCGAGTGGAGGCGACGCACCATGGCCGGCCGCTCGTGCCGCCCCCGCATAAAGCCAAACTCTTCACCGCCCATGCGCTGGCCGAGCGGATGCGGCGGATGGCCAGATTTCGGAACATCGCCGTGCACGACTACCGGCAGCTGGATCAGGCCAGTGGTGCGGTCAGCGCGAAACGATCGCCGTGCCACGCCGGTTCAGCACAGCCAATGACAGCTTTTGACGGCGGTGAGCCGCAGTGATATCCATCTGGACATGTTGAAGAAGTGGAGCCATCGTCGGGCTTCCGTCCGGCCGCCGCCGCCGGGTACGATGTGGAACAGCCGAGTGACATTT
>JBBEEF010000179.1:14315-15465 GCA_040880915.1 Pirellulales bacterium | reverse complement strand
CCGAGGAAGTAGGCGTGGCGGACGAAGAAGCTCTCCTCGTTGTAGTCGGTGTCGATGAACCAGCAAGCGATGCCGTCGGCCCCGTCGCTCCGCACCTCGCCTGTGTTCGGATGGAACACGTCTACGCCCTTGATCTTCACCTGGAGATCGTCGCCCTCCCGGACGAGATCGATGTCTGGCTCACCGAAGATCACGAACAGGTTGCCCTTGCCGGTGTTCTTCAGGTCCTCAGCCATGTGGAGGTCGGCGTTCATGCGGGCCTTGAGGACCGGGATCTTGCCGAGCTTCGTGAACTCGGTGGTATGGGCCTCGTAGTTGAAGGCGCAAGAGATGAGGGCATCGAACCCTGCGTCGGCGGCTTCCCTGGCAGCGGCGACGAGGTCGGGCCGCGTCACCGTGCCGAACTCGGGACCGATGAAGATCGCCGCCCGTCGGTCCTTGCCGCCCTCCTCGTAGTGGCCCTCGGCGCAGACGAGGCTCCCAGGCCAGGGGACAAGCGAGGTGAACTCAATCTTGTCGGCCTTTGCAACTTGCTGCACCCCGGCCGTCTTCAGGTTCTCCAGGATCAACTGCTCGAACGTCCGATCGGCCTCGGTGGCCGCGCGGGTCTTTTTGGCGGGGTCGATGAGGTTGTCGTTCTCGTCCACACCCAAGACGCGGTGCGGCGAGAGGCTCTCCACTGTGAACGGCCCGGCGACGCGGACCCTCTTTTTGTCTTCGTAGGGCTTGTCGTAGAGATACTCGCACTCGGCCTTGGCGGCGATCGAGGCGTCGATCTCCTTCTGCCGGGCGATGCGGGCGGTCCACCAGTCGGCGTGGGTCTTCTTGGCGTCGGCCGACCAAGCGGCGTCGGCCTCCCTGGGAATCTCCCATTCCTCCCACTTCTGCTTCAGAGCCTTGTTGAGGGCCTCCCGCAGCGGCTCCAGTATGGAAAGCCACTTGCCATATATGACGTCGATCTCGGTGTTGTTGGCGATCGACTTCAGCGTGATGTGCGGTACTCGTTCGTAGACAAACCCGAGCCTCACGTTGCCGTGGGTGGGCTGCATGGAGGGTGCTGTCGCCGTGAGATCAGCTTCCTTCTTCTGGCCTTCACGGGAGTCGGCGAGTAGGTAGTAGGGATAGCGGGCGCCCATGATGCGGGCACGGG
>JBBEEF010000179.1:12168-14215 GCA_040880915.1 Pirellulales bacterium | reverse complement strand
ATCTGCACGAAGATCGACCCCGACTCCGTCAGCAGATCGCGGGCGACGGTGAGCCGGTCGCGTAGATACGTGAGATAGCTGTGGATCCCGTCCCGCCACGTATCTCGAAACGCCTTCACCTGCTCCGGTTCGCGGGTGATGTGGTCGGCCTTGCCGTCCTTCACATCGCGGCTGGTCGTGCTCCACTGAAAATTAGAGTTGAACTTGATGCCGTAAGGCGGGTCAAAGTAGATGCACTGCACCTTGCCGCGTAGACCTTCCCGCTCCGCCAGGCTCGCCATCACCTGGAGCGAGTCGCCCAAAATCATCCGGTTCGACCAGTTTTGATCATGCTGGTAGAAGTCGGTCCGGTCGGCACCCGCGGGCACGCCGTTGAAGTCATGAAAAAGGTCGTGCTGGTACTCGCGGCCGCTGCGTTGGCCCTTCTCGGTCTGCCGGAGGAGGTCATCGATGAGGACCTTGGGGTGAACCTTCTCCTGGATGTAGAGCGGCGGGGCGTTGACGACAAGATCGCTCCAGTCCTGCTCATCCTTGCCGCGCCAGACGAGCTGCGGATCGAGGTCGCGATTCCGGCGGTCGTATTCAACGCGGATCGGTCCCTGCTGCTCCCGCTTCATCACCGACTGCATCTCGGCCGTGGGGATGTTGCGGCGCTTGTCGGCCTCGTGGGTGAGCGTCTCGACCACCTTGCCCTTCTTGGGGGCATCGTCCGGGAAGACATCCGCTTTCTTACGTTTGGCCATTGGGACCTTCCTGCGAGTCGAGCGACTCTGGGTCGCCGAGAGATCTTTTGTTCTCAGATGCCAGTCGCCGTTCAACCTTCTTCACGTCTTCGGCGGGGGGAAGATGCTCCGGGCGAATACCCCGCCCGATCAGTGTCTTGCGAACAGCCTCGTTGTTTGTCACATGCTCTCGCGACACCGCCTGTTCGGAATCGAGGCCATGAGCACGGGAGTTGAAGATCGTGATCTCCGTGGCGAAATCCTTGGCCTTGAGGATGATCGTGGGAGCGAAGTCAGCCAGCGGGCGGCCGTCGGGAACCTTCCATTGCGCCTTCATGGCCTGGGTGGTCTTGCCGAAGAGCGCCTGGTCGCCCTTGCTGCGAATGATGGCAAAGTTCTGCTCGCCGCCCGTTTGCTCGAAAATGACGTCGGATAGTTCTTTTTCAGTCGCAGTGAGTTTTTGTCTGGCAGCGAGCCGCTCCGTCGCCAGGATGCGTTCCTCGATCAGTTCCGCTCGCCTGGTTTGGATTGCAAAATAGGATTGGGCAAACGCGATCTCGGGCTTTTTCGGGTCGCCGTTCTGGGCGACGAGGTAGCAGGCGTAGCGGGTCAATATGAGGTCAGCGATTTCCCGCTGGCTCCCCAAGCCCAGGTCGACCATTTTGCTGACGTCAACAAAATGGTCGAAAACGCTGTGTTTTGACACTTCGCAGGCCGTTTTCGCCTTTGAAACCACGTTCAGGAAGTTGACCCAGTTGGCGTAGCCGAGCAGATGCTGGAGATCTCGGGCGAGCCAGTATTCGACCCCGCTTTCCTCCTGTTGCGCATGGCCTTCAAAGGTGGCTGTGAGTTGGAGGATCAAGTCGCGTTTCATGTGGTAGCCCCGGCACTCGCCGCTCCCTGGGAAAAACCGACTGTCTCGAGGATTTCACCGAAGGCCTCGCCGACCTTCGCAGCGAAGTCGCTTTCAATTCGGTAGATCTCGGTGAGTTCGGCGAAGGCCCAGCGGCCGTGCGTGCCGAGGTGGTTTACGCCGGGCACCCAGTAGGTGGCCATCGTGGCGGCTTTTTCCTTGGCATCCTCACGGCGGTAGCCCTTGATCTCCACGACGAGGTGCAGCAGGTCGTCGTCCCCGTGGCCGTCATCGACCAAGACGATGAAGTCGGGCAGGTACTTGCGAACCTCGGAGGCGTAGCGGTAGGGCACCTCGAAGCCGAGGTTATGGTTCTTTACGTAGGCCCGCACCTGGGGATGGTTCTCGACCACCCGACATAGCTCCGCTTCCCAGTCGCTGTCGTAGATCACCGAGTTCACCTGACACTTGT
>JBBEEF010000179.1:0-12068 GCA_040880915.1 Pirellulales bacterium | reverse complement strand
CATAGCTCCGCTTCCCAGTCGCTGTCGTAGATCACCGAGTTCACCTGACACTTGTCGGCCGCGGTCTGCCAGCGGGTGTCGCGGGAGGTGTTGAAGTTGACGAAGCGGGTCGAGCCAGTGGGGTTGTAGGCGTCGAGCATGGCGACCACGGGCCGGTCGCCGAGGTAGGCCGTCGTGATGCCGGTGGTGATCTTCTGGCAGGCCATGTCGGCGAGCTGTTCGTAGAGGAGCAGCGCCGGGTAGGTGCTGCCCTTGCAGACGAGGCAGGTGTCGAGCCACTGCTTCGTGATCCGCTTGAGCTGGCCGAAGAGGTGGAGTTTTGGTTCTTCCCCGGCATCGCGAAACTTCGTGTAGAGCAGCCGCTTCGTGAGTTCGTAGAGAACTGTGGACTGGCGCATGCCCTCCAGGTGCTTGAGGCTCATGTCCGCCGACTTGCCGATGATGCCCGAGTTTTGGGTGATGGAAGGGCCGACGAGATCGGGGGTGAGTTCGAGGGTCGAGTCGTCGTTAAACGCCGCCTCCAGATGGTCCTCGGGCAACTCGACCCGGTAGCCCTCCACGCGTGGGAATCGGATCTCCAGGTGGTCGCGGGCGGGCTTGATGGCCTTCACCATGACCGTCGCCCGGGGCGGCTGCGGCGGAGCGATCACAGGCTTGGCGGTGAAGTCGAAGGGGATTCCGAAGACATCGGCATACTCGACGTTAAAGAGGCCCTTTTCGTTCAACTCGTAGGACTGGCGGCGGAGCGACCGGCCGATGACCTGCTCGCAGAGGAGCTGGGTACCAAAAGCCCGGATGCCGAGAACGTGGGTGACGGTGTTGGCGTCCCAGCCCTCGGTGAGCATCGCCACGGACACCACACAGCGGATGGCGCCGCCCAGGGTGTCGGGCTTGCCAACAGTGTTCATCACCTCCCGGAGCAGGTCCTGATCGGAGAGATCGGCGGCGTCTTGCTGGCGGCCGGTGCGCTCCACGATCTCGCGGCGGAACCGCTCGATCTCGTCAGCGGCCATGGCGCGGAAGCCCGAGTCGAGGGCGTTGCCCGATTCAAGCTGCTCGCTGTCGATGAGGAGCGTGTTTGGCTTGGGTAGCGGCTTGTTATCGGCGTCGAAGTTGCGAAAGAGCGGCAGCCGACCATTTTCCAGGGTCTTCGTGCCGTCGGAGTTCTCCCGCTCAAAGCCCGAAACGTAGTCGAAGACGAGCTTCGAGATGGCGGTGTTCTGGCAGACAATGATGAAGCAGGGAGGCACCTCGATCCGGCTCGCGTGCCAAAGATTGAACGTCTGCTCATAGTGGCCGTAAAGGGCGTGCAGCGCCGTCTGAAGGCGGGCAGGGAGCTTGAGGGGGTCGAGGCTCCCGGCGGTACCTCGTCCCTTCTTCGGCATGTCGGCACGGATGTGCTGCCAGAGCATGCGGAACATCGGCATCTCGTCGCCCGGGATGTTCTCGGCGACGGGCACTCGCGGGAGTTTTACGATTCCGCACTCAATGGCGTCCATGAGGGAGAAGTCGCTCATGGTCCAGGGGAAGAGCGTTCCCTCGGCGTAGCCTGATCCCTGGAGGAAGAACGGAGTGGCGGAGAGATCAAAGATGCGAAGCACGCCGAGCTTGTGGTTTACGGACTCCAAGCCGGAGATCCAGACGCGGGCCTTTTCGTTGTTTTCCTCGGCTTCCTTGCGATCATCTCCCTTGAGGTTTTCATCGTCGTCCTCGGCAGGCTTGGCCCGGTAGCAGTGGTGGGCCTCATCGTTGATGACCAGGACGTTCTTCATGCCCATCAGGTCGGGCATGACCCGCTGGAGCATCTGCCCTTCGGTCTCCTTGGTCTTCAGTTCCTCGCCGCTCCGACCCTTGAGCAGGCTTCGCGTGCCCGCCGACACCTCCAGCCGCTCCCGCAGCATGAAGGCGTGGTAGTTGGTGATGACGATCTTCGCCCGCTGAATGTCCTCCAGCATGTCGCTGGGGACGAGTTCACGGGTGCCGTAGTAATTGTCAGGGTCGTTGGGCAGCAGAACCCGGAGCCGGTCCTTGATCGTGAGGCCCGGGGCGACGATGAGAAACCCTCTGGTAAAGTGCTTGCTGCCGGGGCGTCGGGTGGCGTTGACCGTCTGCCAGGCGATGAGCATGGCCATGACGGTGGTCTTCCCCGCGCCGGTAGCCAGTTTGAGGGCCAGACGATCGAGACCGGGGTTGGCGTCGTTATTGGCACGGGCGAGGTATTCGAGGATCCGCTTTCCGGTGGCGTTGTGCGGTGCGACCTCGGTGAGCCAGATCGCCGTCTCGGCGGCCTCCACTTGGCAGAAAAATGGCCTGACGCCAGCAAACGCGTGGGACCGCCAGTGCTTCAAGAGCCGGGTAGTCTCCGGCGTGACGCCCCATTCGCTGGGCTTGAGCTTCTCCCGCCAGATCGCGACCGCTTGGCGGATCTCGTTGATGATTGACATCGACTCGTACTGCTGGGACGCAGTCGAGAGGCCGGTGTCGTCGCCGAGCGGGAGGGCGGCTTGGGTGTCTTTCTTGCCCTTCCGCTTCTTTGGTTTTGGAATGGGCGTGACGAACTCAGCCCTGCGGCGGGCCTCGATGATCTGCTGGGTGGGCTGGCCGTCCTGGTCGAGTTCCCAATGGCGCGCAGGGATGTTGTAGGGGGGGTTCAGGATCGGCTGCTCGAAAAACTGATTGGACATGGTGTCCTGCCGCCCGCGGAACCTGGCCAGAAATCAGCCACCAAACTACGCTGCCGCAGGCCCCCGGAATAGGGGAACGGACCGGCCTCGGGCTTCAGCAACGCGCGGCAGTTCGGAGTCGGTCACGCGAAGCCAAACTCTGTATCCCAACATGGCCGAGGGACATCCTTGGTCCGCGGCGCAAGAACGCTGCAATTCAAGGCGAATCGTAGACCGCCAGCAGGGACAACGTTGGTCCCTGAGCGGTGGAGACAGTGCCGTATTGGGCGTCTATTTTGTTGGATGGGAATCGGCCGACGAGCCGGTATCACACCACGGGGCGGCACATGGTCCGCTTTGGGAGGATAGCCCGGTCAATGGCACTTCGGCAACGGTCTTCCGGCTGACGGTTGGCCCGTGAGCAGCGAGATCGGGCCTTGCGGCCGTCCGGAGCGGGTTTCTCGAAACGCCCCGCACCCGCTTCGGTGGCGTTGTTCTCGCGTCTGCGCAGACCGCGTCCCAGTTCGCAGTTTCCAGGCATGCATGGGTCGCGTCCGGCACCGCTCAGAGGCTGCGGATGTCGATCACGGGCAGCTCGTCTATCCGACGCTTGGAAGAATGCCTGGTCGTCGTGGGCTTGGACGAGCTCGGCGTGAGTCAGTGGGCGGGCCGCGGGCCGGCGAGAGCGGAGGTGGTTCGAGCGGTTCGCCGAGGTGCGTCAGGATCTTCCGGATCGGCCCCGGCTTGGGTGTAAGGCGATCAGCCGGATGTCACCGCCACAACTCGGGCACTCGAGCGGAAACTCCTCCCCCACCCGAGCCATCAGCTTCGCCCATGCTTGTGCGCGATGTATCGTGGGAGCGGGGCTTTTGGGTCGCGTGAGTCGCGTCGCAGCAGCCCCCCCGCTTTTCGGGCCAGAACTTCTCCAGTCTCGCGGAAACACGTTATCGCCAGACGCGAATGCCGGCCTTTTTGGCAGCCGCAAGCAACGGCCCATCCTTGCAGGCAAGCGGCAGCTTTCTGCGGATTGCCAACTCAAGATACGCTGCGTCGTAGACCGACAGGCCGTAGGTGACAGCCAACTCCGATAACGTGTTGAACGCAATCGCTGCCATGTCGTGATCCACCGTCTGCGGCAAGAGACGCAACTGCTCAAGGCCCCGCTTCCGCTCCCGCTCAGTGAGCCGACCACGCCGCTTGAGCGCGAGCAAGGCGTTGGCCACCTCCAACGGCCACAGTGCCGGAACCTCAAGCCCCGCTCCCGCAGCAACAGCCGCCAGCATTGCCTGCGTCTCGGGCGTGGACTGCGCCGGATGCACCCAGGCAACAGCCACCGATGCATCTACGATAAGATTTTCCGGCATCGGTCAGGCCCGGCCCTCTTCGATGGCGGCCCGCACATCCGCATCAGACAGGCGCGGCTTCCCTCCGCAGCGCTTGCGGATGGATTGCTGCAACGCCAGCAGTCCTGCCGCCGCCTTCTTTCCCTGTTGGATATCGCGGCCTCCTTCGGGAACGATTCTCGCCACGGGCTTGTCATGCCTGGTGATCACGACCTCCTCCCCGCGGGCAACCCGTTGCAACAGTTCACCAAAGCGGGTTTTGGCCTCAAAAGCAGTGACCGAAGCCATGTGGAAGCAGCCTTTCTAAATTAACCAACGACTAGTTAATTCTATGATGACATGCGACGCGATGTCAATGCTTGGTCGGGGACCGCCGACGGGGAACAAAAAGGGAACGCAAGGATTCCGGAGAGCCGGGATCGGCTGAAGCTCGACCAGCGTCGGAATTTCGCCCTGACAGGACCAGAACTACCAACACGCCCCACGGCGAAAGCCCTCGCGAAGGAGACTTCTAAGGGTAGGCCGGTCAATGGCACTCCACAACGGTCTTCCGGCTGATGAGCGACTCGTGAGCCTCGGGAGGAGCGGCCCGGCCGTCCGGAGCGGGTTTCTCGAAACGCCCCGCACCCGCTTCGGTGGCGTTGTTCTCGCGTCTGCGCAGACCGCGTCCCAGTTCGCAGTTTCCAGGCATGCATGGGTCGCGTCCGGCACCGCTCAGAGGCTGTGGGAGTCTTGGCTGCCGTCGTCTAAGCCTGCCGCAGCGGCCAGCAGTCGCTCGATCTCAGCAAGAAAGATCTTCGTGAGGGCCCTGACGGCCATAGGCCGATCAGCAAGAAAGCCCCGTAGTCGCTTCGGGACGGAGATTACCGACTGTCGCACGGGCACTGGCGGGATGACGTGATCGACGAGGTGGGCGGCGGTCTCTAGCCATGTGGCGGCCATTGCAGGATGGGCACACGCCCCGTCCCTTGCACGAGAACGCCACGACAAACCCCGTACCGCACGTTGTGCAGAGCGTGCCGGCCGAGGGGCTGGCATGAGGCCGGGGGCGGGACCGCGCGGGAAACCCGCAGAGGGCAGCGACCATGGGCAGAGCGGCGGGTGGACGGGAGGAGTGCTTGCCCGTACACGACTCGCGGGATGCCTCCCCCCGCCAGCAGGCCCTCCGTCCCGCAGCAATTCAGGAACTCCCGGAGCCTGCGGCGCCTGGCACCGATGCGACGCCGGAGCGTGTCGATGGCCTGCGGCTCGCCCATGCGGTCGTTGAGCCGGACCTTCATGAATGGCTCCAGCGATCGCGTCGTGCTGTTCGTGGACGAATTTGAGTCTGTCTCCGGGGCCACGGCCTGACAGATTGTGAAACCCGTCCGCTACCGGAGCATGTCTTTTTTCCCAACGCAGCAGCCCGGCGGCCGGCTCATCCTCCCGACAGCGTCAGTGCGTTTTCGATCAGGCCGATGTGGGAGTAGGCCTGGGGGTGGTTGCCGAGCGTCCGCCGCAGGCGCGGGTCGTATTGCTCGGGCAGGAGCCCCTCGGGGCCAGCCAGTTCGATCATTGACGCAAACAGTCCCTCTGCATCATCGCGACGGCCGGCCTTCCAGAGCGCATCGATCAGCCAGCTCGTGCAGAGAAAGAAGCCGCCTTCACGGCCTGGCAGCCCGTCGTCGGCCAGGTAGCGAAACACGGTGGGCCCCATCCGCAGTTGGCTCTCGATCGCGGTGATCGTGGCCATAAACCGGGGATCCGTGCAGTCGATGAGCCCCGCCAAGCCGATCACGAGCACAGCCGCGTCGAGATCGTCGCCTCCATACGCGGCCGTGAACGCACCGGTTTCCTCATTCCAGGCGTTGGCCAGGATATCGGCCGCGATCTGGTCGCGGAGCGCTTCCCACGCCGGTCGCTGTCGATCCAAAAACCGCTCCGCGACCCGGATTCCGCGATCTACTGCCAGCCAGCACATCACCTTCGAATGGACATGATGGCGGCGGGGCTTGCGAATCTCCCAGATGCCATGGTCGGGCTCGTGCCACCGCGTCTCCACCGCCTGAACCATCGCTTCGACCAGCCGCCAATGCTCGCTGGAGATGGGAGCCTCGGCCAGCAGCAATTGCCAGACCAACTCGGTAATCGGTCCGAACACGTCGAGTTGCACCTGCCCGCGGGCGGCATTCCCCACCCGAACGGGCCGCGATCCGGCGTAGCCGGCCAGTTCGGCGATCTCCGCCTCGGCCCCCACCTCATGGCCGGTCACCGTGTAGAGCGGCATCAGTCGCTCGGGGGCAGCCGCTCGGTCGATCACCCCCAGCATCCAGTCGAGAAAGCTCATCGCCTCGGCGAAGGAACCGAGCTTCACAAGCGCTGCAGCCGACATGGCGGCGTCCCGCAGCCAGCAGTAGCGGTAGTCCCAGTTGCGAATTCCCCCGATCTCCTCGGGCAGGCTCGTCGTGGCCGCCGCCGCAATCCCGCCGCTGGGGCCGTAGCAGAGTCCCTTGATTGCCAGGGCACTCCGGCGGACAAGCGGCGCCTCCCGCCGCGGCAGCACGAGCCGATCGGCCCATGATTCCCAGTAGGCCTTCGTGAGCCGATAGCGATCCTGCGGCAGGCTCGTCTGCTGCTCGCGGAGGGTGCCGGTGCCGTACCGAAGCTCGAGCCGCAAGGGCTCGCCTTTGAGCGTGATCGTGCCCACTGCGGTCTGGTGCGAGCAGACATCGTGGAGCTCCCAGCGCACGCCTGGTGCCCGGAGCACGATCGGATCGATCGTATCGTCGATCTCGAGCCCTCCCTCACGGATCACCAGCCGCGTGGGCGCACGGCCAAAGTCGAGTCGCGGCGCGAACGTGATCCGCACCTCGCCCCGCCCCTCCACCTGCCGGACAAGATCGGTTCGCCCGGCTCGCTGGCTGGGCTTGCCTGCCGAGCAGTCGAGGAAGTCGGTCACGGTCAGCCGCGGCCACACGTTTTTCACGATCAGGGAATTGCCGTCGTAGTGCTGCTGCGGCGGCTGTTTCTCCCCGACCGGCTCGATCGTGAAGTGACCGGCCGCGTCACCTCCCAAGAGCGCGGCGAACAAGGCGGGCCCGTCCACCCGCGGGGCACACATCCAGACGAGCCGGGCCCCGGGAGCGACCAGCGCCAGCACGCGGCCGTCGGAGAGCAGGGCGTGCCGCTCGATCGGAATAGCACCCGCGCCGGCCAACCAGATCTCCCGCAGCCCAGCGAGCCGGGCCAGCCGGCGGGCCACGTCGGTCGGGTCGGAAATCCGGTAGCTGGCAGCCGTCTCGCCCTGGCCGACCTTCACCGACACGTCGGGGCCATGCAGCCGAAGAAAGGCGTCTTCGTCGGTCGCGTCGTCGCCAAAGTAGACGACTGCCGTCGCCCCCACCCGATGTCGTAAGGCGTCGATCGCCTCCCCCTTCGAGGTATCCACAACCGTCAGCTCGAGCACTTTTTTCCCGGCCTTGACCCGCACGTCGGCCCAGGCGGCCACCCACGCCAGCAATTCCGTAACGGCCGCCTCGGCCATCGCCTCGGCCACGTTCCGGTAATGGAAGGCCACGGAAGCCGGCTTGGGCTCGATCCGAAACCGTGGGTCGCGGGCCGCGATCCGGTACATCTCATCGAGCACCTGCTGCCGCAGATCCACCTGCTGCCGGGTGAGCGACCGCACGAAATCCTGATCAAACTCGCTGCCATGCGAACCGACGAGCATCACCTGTCCGTCGAGCGATGAGAGCGCTGCCAGATCAGCGAGCGACCGTCCTGAGATCACGGCTGCGTGGGTCGAGCAGAGCGTCGCGAGGGCCCGGAGCGCCACGATCGACTCCCGCCTGGGGACGGCGTGCGCGGGATCGTCCACGATCTCGGCCAGGGTGCCGTCGTAATCGGTGGCCACGAGCAGGACGGGCACCTGGGCAATCGCCTCGAGGGCGCGGTCGAGCTCATCGCTGCCAGACGGCTCAATGACTGTCGAGGTGGCTACTTTCCCGATCAACGTGGAACTCCTGGAACCAAGGGTCTTGCCTACCGGCCAGCCGGCCCACCGCTGTCGCCCGAGAGCGCCGCAATGAAGTCGTCTGCCCACTCGTAGACGGTCCGCTTCCGCACCCGCTGCCGCAGGCTCCGCATCCGCCGCACCTGCTCCGCCCAGGGCATGGCGATGGCCCGTTCGATCGTCACCGCCATTCCGTCGATGTCGTGTGGGTTGACGAGTACGGCCCGTTCCAACTCATGGGCCGCGCCGGTGAACTCGGAGAGCACGAGCACGCCGGTGTCGTCTCGGCGGGCGGCACAGTATTCCTTCGCGACCAGGTTCATGCCATCGCGGAGGGGTGTCACGAGCATCACGTCGGCGGCGATGTAGTAGGCCACAAGTTCCTCGATCGGCAGACTCCGCCGCAGGTAATGCACCGGCATCTGACCGACTTCGCCAAACTCACCATTGATATGCCCCACCAGCGTCTCGATCCGCTCTCGGATCTCGATGTACTCGTCGACCTGCTCGCGGGAGGGCACGCTCACCTGCACGAGCACACTGTCCCGCACGGTGCGCCGACCGGTGGCCAGAATCTCGTGAAAGGCCCGCAGCCGCTGATCGATTCCCTTCGTGTAGTCGAGCCGATCCACACCGAGCAGCACGGTTCGGTGCTCGCCGAGTTCCGCACGGATCTCCCGGCCACGCTGGATCGTGTGCGGGTCGGCCGCCAAGCGCTCAATCTTCTCGTAGTCAATGGAAATCGGAAACTCCCGAACCTTCACCGACCGGCCATCGACGCTGATCGATTGGCCGGCGCCCCGGTAGGGGGTGTATCGGTTGACGAGACGGATGAAGTTTTGGGCACCGTGCTTGGTCTGGAACCCGACCACGTCTGCACCGGCGAGTCCCTCCAGGATCCGCTGCCGCCAAGGGAGCTGCGCGAACAGTTCGACCGGAGGAAACGGGATGTGGAGAAAGAAACCGATCCGCAGATCGGGCCGTAATCGGCGGAGCATGCCGGGAACGAGTTGGAGATGGTAATCCTGCACGAGCACACTCGCCCCGGGAGCGGCTTCCTGAGCCGCCGCTTCGGCAAACCGCTCGTTGACCGCCACATAGGGCCGCCACCACTGGCGGTGAAACTGTGGCTGCTGGCAGGCGTCGTGGTAGAGCGGCCAGAGCGTGCTATTGGAGAAGCCCTCGTAATAGTCGCGGATCTCCTCGGCCGAGAGCAGCACAGGCACGTTCAAGAGGCCGTCGTGCCGAAATGGGGCAAATTCGCCGGAGCCACTACCTCCCCATCCGATCCACGCACCCTGCCGCTTTTGCAGAAGCGGCATCAGGGCCGAAACCAGCCCGCCCGGGCTCGTCTCCCAACCGCCATCCGTATGGTGAACCGGGAGACGATTCGCAACGACAAGCAACTCACCGCGGTGGCCGCCCTCCTCCCCGCTCAGAGGCTCCGTATGTCCATCGCCGCACATAACTCTATTGTAAGGCTTGTGCCGCGTGGCCACCAAACCCGGGCTATGGCGCGGGTGTCGCCGGCTCGCCCAACGCTTCGCGTCTCAAGGCCAGGGCATCGGCCATTGCCGCATTGCCCGCGGCTCGAAACCGCTCCTCCGCCCGGCCGAAGGATTCGGCTGCTCTCGCGGGGTTGCCCTGCTTTTCGAGCACGACGCCAAGGTTGTATTCAAACACGGGCGCTTGCGGGTCGAGCCCCACAGCCCGGCGATAGGCCGCCACCGCGTCATCGAGCCGGCCCGCTGCGTGAGCGCGGCGCAGAGCACGCTCGCCGCCAGGGCATGCAGCACGGCGTTGTGAAGGTGATACCCACCCCACCAGCGGCCGAAGAGCTGGGCATCGAGCATGAACGAGAGCGTGGTCAGCGGGTGCCACTGCCCGACATGCCCCCGGTCCCAGCCCGTACGAAGCCCGGCCAGGTGAGGCCCTGGAGCACGAGGCCGTCTATATATTGATCGTCGTCGAAGTTGAGCAGTTCGAACGAGCCAGGCTGCCAGACAACCGCGGCTACCAGGGCGATGAGCAGGACGACCCCGCTCCAGAAGGAAACAAGGTCGTCGGTGTCACGGGGCGGCAACGGCAGCGGTCCGCCCAGCAATCGGCCGCGAGCATGGGAAAGGCGGCGGCGGCTGGCAGATCACGACATGTCCCGAATCTCCCCCCCAGCGAGGCCACTGCAATCGGGCGCCGGTCGTTCGAGCTATCCGAAGTGATCCGACATCGGCTGCTAGGTATGCGAATAGCCACCGCGGCGCGAACTCCCGGCCGAGACCGGGTGGGCCGCGAGGTGTTCGAGGGCGGCTCGGATGTCGGCCAGGAGCAGGTCGGCCATCTCGCGGCTGAAGTCCCGGCGGACGAGAATCCGCTGAAACGCCGTCTCGGCCAGCGCACCGGTGAAGGGGTAGGCGGGCAGCTGCCAGCCTCGCATTCGTAGCCGATCGGCGAGGTCGTAGAGCGTAAACCCCGGAGCCGCGTCGGCGACGAGCGTCCAGACGACAGCCGGGATGCCCTTTGTCGGGTCACCGTCGTGGACAATCTCGAAGCAGTCGATCGTCGCGAGTTCGGCGGCCAGATGACGGGCCACGGCGTGGGCCTGATTGTGGATGGCAGCGTAGCCCTGATGGCCCAGCCGCACGAAGTCGTAATACTGCGCGATCACCTGCCCCGCGGGCCGCGAGAAGTTGATCTGAAACGTCGGCATGTCACCGCCCAGATAGCTGACGTGGAAAACGAGGTCGTCGGGCAGGTCGGCCGGCTCCCGCCACAAGACCCAGCCCACGCCCAGGGGCGCGAGGCCAAACTTATGACCTGAGGCATTGATGCTCTTCACCCGTGGGAGCCGGAAGTCCCAGGGCTCACGGCCGGGGTCGGTAAAAGGCGCGAGAAATCCGCCACTGGCTGCATCGACGTGAATCGGGATATCGAGGCCGGTTCGCTGCTCGAAGGAATCGAGCGCCCTGGCGATCGCGGCGACGTCTTCGTAGAGCCCGTGGTAGGTGACGCCCAACGTCGGCACGACGAAGATCGTGTTTTCGTCGACGCGAGCCAGCACGTCGTCGGGCTCCAGGCAGGTCCGGCCCGGCCGCATGCCCACCTCGCGGATCTCGATGTCCCAATACTTGGCAAATTTGTGCCAGCAGATCTGGACGGCGCCACAGACCATGTTGGGACTGTCGGTGGGCTTGCCAGCCGCCCGCCGTCGTTCCCGCCAGCGCCACTTCGCCGCCATGCCACCGAGCATGGCCGCCTCGCTCGAACCGATCGTGGAGCAGCCGATCGCCGCATCGGGGGCCTTCCAGAGGTCGGCGAGCATGGCGACGCAGCGCCGCTCGATCTCGGCCGTCTGCGGATACTCATCCTTGTCGATCAGGTTTTTGTCGATGGCCAGATCCATCAGATCGTGCACCTCGGGCGACTCCCACGTCTGGCAAAAGGTGGCGAGGTTTTGCTTGGCGTTGCCGTCGAGGAGCAGCTCGTCCTTGATGGCCTGATGGATCGCCTGCGGGGGGCTGCCGAAGACTGGAAACCGGTCGCGGGGAAGGTCGTCGGTGAGCACAAAATCGGCTCCGACTTCGGCCGCCGCCTGGTTCCCTTTCCGTGCGGCCCGGTGGGCGGTGGGCTGGTGGTGAGCGTGGCGTGATCGATGTAGCGGCATGGTAGGGGTCTCCTCGGGCACAGCGGCAAGAGGCTGCCATTGTGCAGAAAACCCCCACCACCGCGACCCAACCACGTCACCCGCAGGCTCAGTGCCTCTGCCGCCAGGCCTCGGCAAGGAGAACGCCCGCAGCCACGGACACATTCAGGCTCTCGACGGCCCCCGTGCCCGGGATACACATAAGCGCCGTCGCCACCCGCGCGATCGGAGGCGACACCCCCTTCCCTTCGCTGCCGAGCACGAGCACGGTCTTCGTGCGATACTGTGCGCGGCCTGCGTTCGCACTCGAACGGCTCACGGTTATCGGTGGCGGGAGGCGTTCCCGCTCTTGTGCCCGGCCTGCGGCGGTGAATTGCGGCTCATCGCGTTCATCGTCGATCCTGGTACAGGCCGCCGGCAGGAGCCGGCTC
>JBBEEF010000178.1:0-2407 GCA_040880915.1 Pirellulales bacterium | reverse complement strand
CTCCGCTTCAAAACCAGGAACTGGATCCGGGGCGGCGATGGCCGGTCAGTTCAGGGGGTTGGCGGCAACTGGAACCGGCCCGCCACCACGCCCTGCCGAGGGTTGCCACGTTCCGACGCACGTCGCTTCTTACGGCACCTTATGGCACGATCTGATGTATAGCCCAGGAAAGGGGACAGTCCCCGGGGCGGGGACCAGGAAAGGGGACAGTCCCCGGGGCGGGGACAGTCCCCGGGAAAAACCCTCGTGACACCCGCACACCGCCGCTACAGGCACTTGAGAAATTCGAGCACGGCGAGCCGTTGCTCCTCGGAGAGATCGTCGCCGAAGGTGTGACCCGTATTGAGCATCCCGGTATAGCGTTCGGGCTTTGTGGGGTCGACCTTCACGTTTTTCACGTTGGCCAACGCCTGCCGCAACTGCTCCCACTGCTCAGGCGACCGCCAATCGGGATCAAAGACCCGCATATATGGCTCCCGCTCCATCTGCTCGAGGATCTGCTGGTGGCTTCTCGCAGATTCGTCAATGAACTTCCAGCCGATCCGAGCCTGATCGTAGTTGTCGGGATCCGTGCCGCTGGGACGCATCGAATATTTTCGCGGCCGGGTCGACGACTTCAGCAGGTTGTAGACCGTGGGCACGGATGCATTGTGGAGGTAGGGGCCGCGGGCCCAGATACCGACGAGTGGCGGGGCGACGTATTTGTGGGTCGTCGTCACCGAGCCGCTCAGAAACCGCTTCTTCTGCTCGGCATTCATGTCAAACACGCCCGTAATCCGCAACGGGTCGGTGCCGAGTTCGTCTGGGTCTACGAGTGTGTTCGGGAAGCTGACGAGCTCGTAGACCTTGGGTCCGGTCTTCTGAAAGTCGCCGTGGCAGCGGGCACAGGTCTCGATAAAGACGGCATGGCCGGCGTCGGCCTTCTCCTCGCTGACATCCGCGATGAACGGATACCGGGGAGTGGTGAGCGATTTGAAATAGTCGGGAACACACTGCCGGAATACCTCGCGAGCCTCGGCATAATCGGCACCAAGATGGTCACGGCTAATGGCCATCGCATACGTCACGTCGGCGACGTTGCCAGTAAAGCCGCCGTCGACGTAGAGCCCTTGGCCCTCGGTGCCAGAGGTCTTGTATTTGTAGTTGGTCCAGGGCAGAGGCTTGAGAAAGGGGATCAGTGGCACCTGCCCTTCGATCCTCTTCGTGTAGTTGCTGCCGTGATCAGCCGCGAAGAATTTGTCGTAACGCAGCAGGCTCGGCTTGATGCCATCGGGCCGGACCACGGGAACCAGAATCCCGAAGAAGTCGGCAGAATCGGTGAAGAAGCGGGGGAGATTCTTGGCGAACAGAAAGCCGGGGCTCGTCCCGCCGCTGGTCGCCACGTTCTGGTGAAACCGCTCGAAGTCGAGGAATGCGTTCGGGATGCCCTCGGCGAAACGCGGCTCGGGATTCTGCGGATCAGGATTCGTAAACAGCATGGTCGAATGGCAGAGGCGGCAACTGGTGACGAGCCCGGGCAGACTGCTGGCGGCCACGTTGGCCTGCGTGCGAAGAAGCCCGAGCGCCACGGCGAATTCCTGATGGCTCTCCGGCGCCGGCGGGTGTATTCCGTAGCGATATTCCATCTCACGCCACCAGGCCGGGCTGAACTCCAGGGCCGCTTTCAGGCGGGCCCGCTCAGCGGCATCGGTCGCTTCTTCGGCCCAGGCATCGTTGAGGGTCTCGAGGCCGTCGTAGTTCCACATCGGCCTGGCCAGATGGAAGCGGCTTTCGATCTCCAGCTTGCCGGCATCGATCGGGTGGCCGGCGGCGATCAGCGCCTTGGTGAGTTCGGACTGGCGGTCGGATGGGATTGCGGGAGGCGGGTTAGCGGCAGCGGCCACCGGGGGGTTCGCCTGGGCCTGCGGCCGAAACGGCGCCGGCAGATGAATCCTGGGGTTCGCCCTGAGCAACCCGGCAGCCCGGTCGGAAAGCGTCTCGATGCCCAGGAGATAGACCGCGCCATTGTGGTGCGCGAGCGCCGTGGCCACCTCGTCGCAGACCGTCTGCAGGCCATCCATCCGGAGCAGTTGGCTGTGGGTGGCCAGGGCGGCGGCTGACTCTGGGGAGAGCGACGTCAGGCCGCTGAGATTGATCCCGCCCTTGGAGCGGGCGAGCAGGTCGGCGACCTGCGGCGACAGGGTGCGGAGATGGCTGAGCTCCAGATCACCTTGTGTGCTCGCGAGTTCGGTTGCCTGCTCGATCGTGAGTTCCGTCACCGAAGAGCTCTCGGTGTCGGCAGCACGCAGCACATCGGAGGCGTCCCACATCAGGAGCATGACGAAGATTGGCCGCAGGCGACGCACCACAGCATTGAGACCTACCACAGACCACCTCCCTAGCTCGCGACGGGTTATCCATCGCTGAG
>JBBEEF010000177.1:0-15746 GCA_040880915.1 Pirellulales bacterium | reverse complement strand
CTTGCTTGCGAGGCCGGCGAGATGGCACGGGCAACCCCGACCCCTTGCCCGCATAAAAGCCCCGGGCGCGAGCCCGGGGACTGCGGGAACAAAAGCCACCCCGCTCGCCACTCCTTGGAGCCTGGCTGTGGCCAATTGGTGCGCTACGTCACAGTCCCCCAGCTCGCGCTGGGGGCTTGTATGCCGCACATCTCGGCCGGAAATGAGTGGTTCTGCAACGCCCTCCCGTCAGGCCATCGGCAGCCGGACGGCGGCCACTGCGGCCCGGAGCTCCTTGGGCAGCGGAAAGTAGACCTCTTCGTCCCGGATCGTCCGCTCCTCGACGTCGGCCTCGTAGCGGTCTTGCAACCAGCGGACACAGTCCTGCACAACGCCCTCGGGCGCACTCGCGCCGGCCGTGATGAGCACCGTCTCGTTCCCCGTGAACCAGGCCGGGTCGATCTCGTCGGCGCCATCGATCAGGTGGGCCGCGATCCCGCCCTCGCGGGCGAGTTCGGCGAGCCGCTGGCTGTTGGAACTGTTCTGGCTGCCGAGCACGAGCACGACCGAGGCCCCCTCGGCAAGGATTCGCACGGCCTCCTGCCGGTTTTGGGTGGCGTAGCAGATGTCGTCTTTGGGAGGGCCCACGATCTGCGGGAAGCGGGCCTTGAGCCGGGTGATGATCCGCGAGGCGTCGTCGACCGAGAGTGTCGTCTGCGTGAGGTAGGCGAGTTTGTCGTCGGGGCCGAAGGGAAGCCCGTCGACCTGCTCGGTGGTCTCGACGAGCGTGAAGGCTTCGGGAGCCTGGCCGATCGTGCCGATCACCTCGTCGTGCCCCTCGTGGCCGATGAGCATGATCTGGTAGCCCTGCTTGGCATACTTGATCGCCTCGAGATGCACCTTCGTGACGAGCGGGCAGGTGGCGTCGATGGCGTTGAGCCGCCGGTCGTGGGCCACGCGACGAACCTCCGGAGCCACCCCGTGGGCCGAGAACAGGAGCACCGCTCCCTCGGGTACCTGCTCCACGCGATCGACAAACACGGCCCCTTCCCGCACGAACCGGTCCACAACATGCTTGTTGTGCACGATCTCGTGAAACACGTAGATCGGCGTCCCATACAGCCGGATCGCCGTCTCGAGCGTCTCGATCGCCATGTTCACTCCCGCACAGAAGCCGCGGGGGCTGGCCAGCAGAATCTTCATGCTCGGGGAGACGCTCGTGGGGCCGCGGGACCGGGAACCAGCCGATAGGCTACAACGGCAGGGCAATGTTCGCATGGTATTGAACCGCCGGCCATCCGGCCAGAGAAACCCTCTCCAGCCCCGCCGTCCGATGGCCGCCAGCTCTGCCCCAGCCGTCCGCCGCGACCCCGTCGCCTGGAAGATCGCGCCGGTGCCGGAGTCGCTCGACCCTGCGGCAGCCCGGGCCTTCTGCCGCGCGGTGGCCGCCGGCCATTACGAAAACTTCACCGTCGCCACGCTCCTGGTGCCAGCCCGGCTGCGACAGCACCTGGCAAACGTCTATGCGTTTGCCCGCTGGGCCGATGACCTCGCCGACGAGGCAGCCTCACCGGAAGCGGCCACGGCGGCGCTTGGCCACTGGCGACTCGAACTCGACGATTGTTTCGCCGGCCGCCCCGGGCACCCGGTCACCGTGGCCCTCGCGGAGACGGTTCGGGAGACGGGCCTCATGCTCGAGCCCTTCGCCGCGCTCATCGACGCCTTCGAGCAGGACCAATTCAAGACCCACTACGCCACGCGGGCCGAACTGATCGACTACTGCCGTCGGTCGGCCGATCCCGTGGGTCGGATCGTGCTCGCGCTCGAGGGTTGCCGGGAGCCCGAACTCGTGGGGATGTCCGACTCGATCTGCACCGGCCTGCAGCTCGTGAACTTCTGGCAGGACATTACCCGTGACCGGCTGGCTGGGCGGATCTACCTGCCCGCCGAAGACATGGCAGCCCACGGCGTGACCGAGGCGATGCTCGCCGCCGTGCCAGCGTCGGGCGAGGTGCGGTCGCTCATCTCCGCCGAGGTGGCCTGGGCACGCGACTGCTTCGCGGCCGGGGAGGCCCTGCCCGACCGCGGGCCGCGGGTGCTCCGGCCGGCGATCCGGATGTTTGTCGGAGGTGGCCTGGCCGTCGCCGACGCCATCGAAGCGGCTGGCTATGACACGCTCTCCCGCCGGCCCACGGTCGGCCGGTTCGCCAAGCTCCGGCTCGCCGGCCGGGCGTTTGGCGCGGCTGTCTTCGGGCGGCTCGGGAGGCGGGCATGACCACGCTGGCCGCCGACCATGAAGCCTGCGCAGCGGTGTTGCGGGCGGCCGGGTCGAGCTTCGCCCTGCCGATCCGCCTTCTGCCGGATGCCAAGCGACGGGGCACGACCGCCCTCTACGCCTTCTGCCGACGGGCCGACGACATCGTCGACGCCGCCGCCGATCCCGACACGGCCCGCCGTGGCCTCGATCGCTTCGAGGCGGCCACGACCGCGGCTCTCGCTGGGACAGGGAGCGACGATCCGGTTCAAAGAGCGCTTGCCGACGCGGTCCGCCGGTTCGCGATTCCCCCGCAGGTGATCCACGACATCCTGGACGGCGTGCGGATGGATCTCGTGGCGAACTCGTACGACACCGTCGCCGACCTGGACGCCTACTGCCGGCGGGTGGCTAGCGCCGTGGGCGTGGCCGCGATCCACATCTGGGGCTTTCTCGACGACGCGGCCATCGATCGCGCTGACGACTGCGGGCTGGCCTTTCAATACACAAACATCCTCCGCGACATCCCCGAGGACCTCGGCCGGGGCCGGATCTACCTTCCCGCCGAAGACCTCGCCGCCTGCGGCTGTACCGCCGCCGAGCTGCGGTCCGGACGGCTCCACGAGGGCTTCGACCGGCTCGCGGCCCGGCTCGTCGCCCGGTCCGAAGGCAGGTATGTCCGGGCCGCAGCGCTCGACCGGATGCTCACCACCGACGGCCGGCTCGCTTTCCGGGCGATGTTCGGCGTCTATCGGTCGCTGCTCGGAGCCGTGCGGCGTGCCGGCCGCGGGATCTTCACGCGGCGGGTGAAGCCCGCGAAGCCGCGGTTGCTCGCGGCCGCAGCGCGAACGCTCCTGCTGGGGCCATGAGGCGTAATTCCCGCTGGTTTTCCAGTGCTCGATCGGCATCGCGGGGCCAGCCAATGGACCTGAGTCACGGTCCCCCGGCTCGTGCCGAGGGCTATCATGCTTGAGTGTGGGCTGCGACAACAGGACACCATGAGCGACCCCCGGCCGTCTGAACCGTTGCCCCACGTTGCCGCTCCACGGGTTGTTGTCGTCGGAGGCGGTCTGGCGGGCCTTGCTGCCGCCGCGGCGCTCTCCGGCTCGGGCGCTCAGGTCACGGTTCTCGAGGCCCGCCGGCGAGCGGGTGGCCGGGCGGCGTCGTTCGAGGATCCGGTCGCTGGCGGGCTCATCGACGCCTGCCAGCATGTGGCGATGGGCTGCTGCACCAACTTCCTGGACCTCTGCCGGCAGGCAGGCCTCGCCGCCGCGTTCCGCCGCGATCGCACGCTCTGGTTTATCGGCGCTGACGACCGGCGGGCCCCCTGCACCCCTTCCCGGCTCCTGCCGGCGCCGCTCCACCTCACGCCATTGCTCCTGGGCATGCGGCACTTCTCGATCCGGGAGAAGATAGCGCTGGCCCGCGGGATGCTCCGGCTCGCGCGGTGGCGGGACGACGGGGCGGGTGCCCGGCCGACGGCGCTTGAGTGGCTCGGGTCGATCGGCCAGCCCGACACCGTGATCCGCCTCTTCTGGCAGCCGGTGCTCGAAAGCGCGCTCGGCGAATCGATCGACCTTGTCGACGTGGCCGCGGCCCGCAAGGTGGTTGTCGATGGCTTCCTCGCCCACCGCGAGGCGGCCGATCTGTTTGTGCCGACCGCCACGCTGGGATCGCTCTTTGGTGAGCGGTTCGTGGCCTGGCTGGCCGGACGGGGCGTTGTCGTGGAGACGGACGCTCGTGTCACGGGAATCGAACGCGACGCCTGCGGCCAGGTCGCGGCGGTCGTGGTCGATGGCTCCCCCCTGCCCTGCGAGGCTGCGATCGTGGCGGTGCCATGGCGGGCCGCCGCCCGGCTCGTGCCAGAGGTCGTGCCCCCCGCCGATGAGCGGCTCGCCGGTTCGCCGATCACAGCCGTACACCTCTGGTTCGACCGCGACTGCATCGACCTGCCGCATGCGGTGCTCGTGGGCCGCGTCTCACAGTGGGTGTTCCGGCCGTCCGATGCGCCCCGCGGCTACTGCCAGGTGGTGATTAGCGCCTCCCGTGACCTGCTCGACGGTGATCGTGACCGGCTCCGTGACACGGTCGTGGCCGAGGTGCGGTCGGCGTTTCCCGCGGCCCGCGAGGCCACGCTTGTCGACTCCCGGATCGTCACCGATCCGACGGCCGTGCTCTCGGTGCGACCCGGGGTCGAGGGCGTGCGGCCACCGCCGCAGACGACCATCCCCAATCTGTTTCTGGCCGGTGATTGGACGGCCACGGGCTGGCCTTCCACGATGGAAGGAGCGGTTCGCAGCGGCCGCGCAGCCGCCCAGGTGGCCGCGAACCATCTCGGGATCGGCTGCCAGGGCCTCAGCCCGGACCTCCCCCGCGGACCGCTCGTTCGCTGGTTGGTCGGCGCGGCCAATTGACGGGTGTCACGCGGGGAGCGATCTGCAAAGCTCGGCGAGCGCCGCGGCCAGCGTGCGGCCGTCCACCACCGCCCGCTCCCAGAGTTGCCAGAGATCGATCGCGGTCCGGGGACGGCGGCCAAGGGCCCCGAGCACGGCACCGAGCCGACGGACCCGCGACTGCGGCTTGACGAGACGCCCCACCTCGGCCGACAGGTCGTCACCGGCGCCGTCGGACACAACCCTCACCCCGTAGCAGGGCAGCCCCGCGTCGCGGGCGACCGTCGCGACTGCGAAGGTCTCCATGTCGACCAAGACCCCGCCGGTCGCAGCCGCGAGGGCCTGCTTCTCGGCCACGCTCCGCACGATCCTGTCCACCGTGACAAGCAGCATGCCCTCCTGCTCTCCGCCCGCCAGTGGCAGATCGCCGCCGGTCGCTGCGTCGAGCCCACGCACGACAGCCGGCCTCACAAGACCGCCGCGGGTGAGCCGCGGATCGAGCCCGCCGGCGAATCCCGCCGATACCAGGGCCCGCGGCCGGTGGCCGTCCAGGAGCAGCCTGGCCGCCCGTTCGGCCCGTGCCCGGCCGATGCCGCCGACACACCAGGCCACGCGGCGGCCCGCCAGCGTCGCCTCGTGGAAGGCGAGGTCTCCGACCAATGTCTCGATGCGATCTGTCGCCAGGCGTTCAAAGGCGTCGGCCTCGATCGGAAGGGCGAAGATCACGCCCGCCGCACACGGCCCTCCGGTCTCCCGGCCATCCGACATGGTGCTCACCGATTTGCCTCGCGGGCGGCGATCATGCCTGGTTTGTTCGCGGGCGGCCGCCAGACGGGCAACCGGACGGTGACCCGCGTGCCCGCGCCCGGCCGGCTCGTGATCGCAATCGATCCGCCGCAGGCCTCCACGATTGATTTGCAGATTGCAAGTCCGAGGCCACCGGTCCGCCGCGTGCCCGCGTGGCTGCGGGCAGGGTCGGCCTTGTAGAAGCGGTCGAAGATCCGTTCCAGGTCAGCCGCATCGATGCCGGAGCCCGTGTCGCTCACCGTGAGCAGGCCTTCGCCGGCCGCGGGAGCCACCCGCACCTCGATCCGGCCACCCGGAGGGGTAAACCGCAGGGCGTTGTCGAGCACGTTGCCCACCACCTGCCGCAGCCGGCCGGCGTCGCCGTTTACCAGCGGTGGCTCGTGGGCTTCGAACACAAGCTCGACCCGCCGTTCCTCCGCCACACCGGCGAACATGCTTGCCGCCTGGCCTGCCACCCGGGCCAGGTCGACCGGCTCGCGGAGGCTCGGCGCCGCGGCGTCGCTCGTCTCCGCCAGCAGCAGCAGGTCGTTGGCGACCTTCGACAAAGAGCGGGCGGCCTCCAGCACGTCGTTGAGTGTCTCCCGGTGTTCCGCGGCGGAGCGATCCTGCGACATGGCGACCTCGAGTGAACTCTGGATCGCGGCCAGCGGGCCACGGAGTTCGTGGGCTGCGTCGGCAACGAATCGCTCCTGCCGCTCGACGTGGTCGGCGACCTGGTCGAGGAGGCGGTTGATTGTCAGCGAGAGGCCGGCGAGCTCGTCCTGCGCATTGCTGACGGGCAGCCGGTCGCCGAGCCGGGTGGGGCGGAGCCTGTCGGCGGTGCGGATGATGTCGGCGACGGGCCGGGTGGCCCGGATGGCCAGCCAGTAGCCGGCCAGCGGTGTCAGCAACAGAATGACGGCCCCGACGGGAACGAGCAGCCGCACAAGGGCCTTGATGTTGTCGTCGAGAAACTCAGTCGACATTCCGATCCTGACGTGGAATGGCAATCCTTTCGCCCGCTCGATCGCCACCCGCACGTAGCGGAAGGGTCCGACCTGCACGATGTTCTCCCGACGGTTGCCGGAGGTCGGGGGAAAATCGGCCACCACCTGCGGGCAGCGGTCGCTCTTCCAGAGCGAGGTGCCATCCTCGATGAGCAGCTGCGTGAACCAGCCGCGTTCCTCGTGGCCCGCCGCTTTCCGCCGCATCTCGTCCACCACCGCGTCGACGTCGGGGTGGAGGTCGGCGATCGCGATGGCGATCTCGCGGGCGGTGCCCCGCAGGACCGCGTCGGCCTCGCGGTAGAGTGCGGCCCGGCCGCCGAACCAGACGGCCAGCAGGGCCGTCGCGGTCATGAGCAGCACCACGCCCGTGTTCCAGATCGTGAGCCGGGCCCGCAGTGTGGTCCAGGCGGCCGGGTCAGTCACTGGCCAGCGCATAGCCGCGGCCCCTGACGGTACGAATGAACGACGCCTTCCGCCCCTTGTCGATCTTGCCGCGAAGGCGGTTGATGTGCACCTCGATCACGTTCGTGGGGCCGTCCCAGTCGAATCCCCAGACGTGCTCGCAGAGCATCTTGCGGGTGACAACCTGCCCGTGGAACCGCATCAGCAGTTCGAGGATGCTGAACTCCGTCGGCGTGAGGTCGACGGATCGACCGGCGAGCGCGAGCCGCTGGTTGGCAAGGTTGAGCTGGAGATCTCCCACCTCGAGCTGCATCGCCGGCTTGTCCGCGGTGCGTCGGTGCACGGCCTCGATCCGGGCGAGCAGCTCGTCCATGGCGAACGGCTTGACGAGGTAGTCATCGGCGCCGGCTTCGAAGCCCTCGAGCTTGTCGGGTACCGTGCCGCGGGCGGTGAGCACGATCACGGGCGTGCGCACACCGTGGTTCCGCGCGGCCCGCAGCACATCGAGGCCGCCGACCTTCGGCAGCATGAGGTCGAGAACGACGAGGTCGCTCGAGAGAAAGGCCTCGTCGCGGATTGCGGCGGCACCGTCCGCGAGCCAGGTGCAGTCATGGCCGGCCTCGCGGACCGCCGTGGAGACGGCGCGGGCGATGACGGGATCGTCCTCGACGATGGTGACCTGCATGGACAGAAACCCTCATGATTGAGAGGACAGGCAGCAGCCCGACCGCACGTCATATCGTACCCCCGTTTCACCGTGCAGAAAAAGGGGAAAGGTTCTGTTGGCGGCGTAGCCGCGGCGCCGGATCGTGGGGGGGCATGGCGGGCGGCATAGCAGGCGGGGTGGCGTTCATTCCCGCAGTCCCCGGGCTCGCGCCCAGGGGCTTTTATGGGGGCGAGGAAGGGGTTGCCCGTGTTATCGAGCCGGCCTCGCAAGCAAGCGCAGGCAGGATCGCAATCCTGTCGGGCAGGGAGTGAGCGGCATACAAGCCCCCAGCGCGAGCTGGGGGACTGTGACGGAGCGCACAATGAGGCACAGCCAGGCTCAAGCGAGGTGGCAGGCGGGGTGGCTTTCATTCCCGCAGTCCCCGGGCTCGCGCCCGGGGCTTCTATCGGGCAACCCCGGCCCACTCGACGTGACCCACGGAAATCCCTGATGTGCCCCTTTTCACTCCCACTCGATTGTGGCGGGGGGCTTCGATGAGATGTCGTACACCACCCGGTTGACGCCCCGGACCTCGTTGATCACACGGGTGGAAATCCGCCCGAGAACCTCGTGGGGGAGGTGGCTCCAGTCGGCGGTCATGAAGTCCTCGGTCTCGACGGCCCGGACTGCCAATACATCGTCGTAGGTGCGGGCGTCTCCCATCACTCCCACGCTCTGCACCGGCAGGAGGACGGCGAAGGCCTGCGACACCTTCCGCATCAGGCCCGCCGCCGCGAGTTCCTCGAGCACGATCGCGTCGGCCTCGCGGAGGGTGTCGAGCCGCGGCCGGGTGACCTCCCCGAGGCAGCGGACGGCGAGTCCCGGCCCGGGGAATGGATGCCGCCACACGATCCTCTCGGGCAGCCCGAGCTGGAGGCCGAGTTGCCGGACCTCATCCTTGAACAGGTCCCGCAGCGGCTCGACGAGTTCGAACTGGAGGTCATCTGGCAAGCCGCCGACGTTGTGGTGGAGCTTGATCGTCGCCGCTGGGCCGTCGGCCGCGGCACCGCTTTCGATGACGTCGGGATAGAGCGTGCCCTGGGCGAGGAATCTGGCCCCCTTGATCCGCGCCGCCTCGGCTGAGAAGCAGTCGATGAAGGCCTTGCCGATCCGCCGCCGCTTCTCCTGCGGCTCGGTGACGCCAGCGAGCACCTCGAGGAACTGCTCCTCGGCCGGCACCACATGGAGGTCGCTCTTGAAGTGGGTGGTGAATTCCTCGATCACGGCGGCCGCCTCCCCCTTCCGGAGCAGGCCGTTGTCGACGAGGATGCAGGAGAGCTGGTCGCCGATCGCCCGGCTGAGGAGGGCCGCGACCACCGCCGAGTCGACGCCCCCGGAGAGTCCACAGATCACGCGGTCGGAACCGATTCGCCGCCGCAGGTGATCGATCATCGTGGCGGCGAAATCGTCGAGCCGCCAGGTGCCCGTGCAGCCGCAGGCGTGCTCGAGGAAGTTGGCGAGGATCATGCCGCCGGCCGGAGTGTGGGTGACCTCGGGGTGGAACTGGAGCCCGTAGATCGGCAGCGAGCGGTGGCGGACGGCCGCCAGCGGACAGGTGGCCGTGCGAGCCAGCGGGAGGAAGTCGGCGGAGACGCCATCGACCTGGTCGCCGTGGCTCATCCAGACCTCGGTCTGGTCGGGCACGCCGGCGAACAGGGGGTCGCGGTCGGTCACCTCGCAGACGGCGCGGCCGTATTCACGGGCCATCGCCCGTCCGACGCGGCCACCGAGGGCCTCACAGGCCAGTTGCATGCCGTAGCAGATGCCGAGCACGGGAATGCCCAGCCGGAAGATCTCCGGATCGCATTTCGGCGCGGACGTCTCGTAGACGCTCGAGGGCCCGCCCGAGAGGATGATGCCGCGAGGCGCGAGCTCCTTGATCCGTTTGGCGTCGATGTCGTGGCGAACGATCTCGCAATAGACATGCTGCTCGCGGACCCGCCGGGCAATCAGTTGGGCGTATTGGGAGCCGAAGTCGAACACGAGCACCCGCTCGGCCTGATGGGGACTGACGGCGGCGGGGGCGGTGGCGGCGGCGGGCATGGCAGACTGGCAGTGCTCTGGGTAAAAGCCCGGAAGTATACGCCGGGGCCGCCCGGCCGAAAGGTTTGGCGTTCGTCTGGCGTCACGGACCAGGCTGGCTCCCGCTCAGGCCGCCTTTGCTATAGTTCGTAGGCCCCTTGCTATATTCCCGCCATGCTCGTGCTCCTGACAAACGACGACGGAATCTTCGCCCCGGGATTGGCTGCGCTCGAGCGTGCCCTGCGTGGGTTTGCCGAGGTCGCGGTTGTCGCGCCCTCCACGGAGCAGAGCGGCGTCGGCCACGCGATCACGTTTCTCACGCCGCTGACGGCCAAGGAGGTGTTTGATGGAGATCGCCGCCGCGGCTGGGCCGTCGACGGCAGCCCGGCCGATGCGGTGAAGTTGGGCATCTCCGAGTTCTGCCCGCGCCGGCCCGATCTCGTGGTTAGCGGGATCAACAGCGGGCTCAATGCCGGGATCAATGTGCTCTACTCGGGCACCGTGGCGGCGGCGATCGAGGGGGCCTTTTTCGGGATCACGAGCGTCGCTGTGTCGCTTGAGTGGAACGACCATGCCGACTACGACCGGGCCGCCGGAATCGCGGCCGCCCTGATCCGGCAACTCCTCGAGCGGCGGCCGACGCCGGGGAGCCTGTTCAACGTCAACATTCCCACCTCGGCACTGGCAGGGGGTGCCGAACTGCGGGTGGTGCCGATGAGCGTGGCCCGCTACGGCGAGGTCTTCGAGCGCCGGGTCGACCCCCGGGGCCGTTCCTATTGGTGGGCCACAAACGACCCGCCGCCCCCCCCTTCCCTGGTCGAGTCGGATGTGACGGCATTGGCTGCGGGGCATGTCACGCTCACGCCGCTGGACTATGACCTCACCCATCGCAGCAGCCTCGACGCCCTGGCCGAGGGACCGTGGCGGCTTGCCTGAGCGGGTGGAGACTGCGCGGCTCGAGACTGAGCGGCTCGCAAGACCCGATCACTTGCTTCGCAGGAACAGAAGCACGCCCAAGACGCTCACGGCGATCAAGCCCCCGATCAGGGCAATCCAGAAGCCCAGCGGATACCCGGCAAACTCCCATGACCGGCGCCGCTTCACACGGCCCTTCGCGTCATCGGGCTCTTCGGCAACATCCGAACCCTTCTGGGGGCGAACTGCAGCCGCCTTTTTCCCGCTGGGCCGTTTCCCACCCGTGGGCTGAGGCAAAGATGCGGGGCCAAGCGAGATCGAACTCGACCCCCCGCTGCCCGGTCCGCTGCGAAATACAGGCCGGGCGATGGCACTGCCTCCGCCCGGCGGACGAGACGATCCGCGGCGGGAGAATTGAGGTGGCGACGTTTTGGCGTCGGTCTGTTTTGTGGAGTTCAGCCAGCCACGAAGAATGTCGGCCACTTCCTGCGCCGTTTGCGGGCGGGCGGCGGGAACCTTCTCCATCATCCGGTAGTAGAGGTCGGCGATCGCCGGGGGCACGTCGGGCCGCTCGTCGAGAATGTTTGGCGCCTGCTTATTGAGCTGGGCCTGGATACGCTCGGCCAGCTTGCCCTGGGCGAAGGGCGGCTTGCCGATCAAGAGGTAGTGGAGCGTGCAGCCGAGGGCGTAGATGTCGCTGCGGCGGTCGGCGGTGTGGCTGTCCCGGGCCTGCTCGGGGGCCAGGTAGTCGGCCGTGCCCAGCACTTTCTCGTCATGCTCGCGGGTCACCGACGCCTGTTGGTCGTCGTCTTCCTTGAGCGCCAGACCGAGGTCGAGAACCTTGATGATGCCCTTGCGGTTGAGCATCAGATTGGCCGGCTTGACGTCGCGGTGGACGAGCCCTTCCTCGTGGGCAACGTGCAGGCCCTCCGCCGCCTGGCGGAGGTAGTCCACGGCATCGCGGACGTCGAGCGGCTTGTCATGCCGCTGGATGTGTTCTTTCACCAGCACGTGCAGGTCGGTGCCGTCGATGTATTCCATGACGATGAAGTTGACGCCACCAGCCGAGTCGAGGTCGTGGGACCGGATGAGGTTCTGGTGGCTGAGCTTGAAGATCCGCCGAGCCTCCTGCTCGAAGCGGGCCAGGAACGATGTCTGATCCACTCGCTTGGTTGGCAAGACCTTGATGGCAACAAGCTCGCCGAGCGTCGTGTTCTCGGCCAGGTAGACGCTGCTCATTCCCCCCACCCCGAGCAATCCGAGGAGCTTGTACTTGCCTAGCATGAAGCCTTTGTGCTTGCCCTTGCGGAGCTGGTCGCTCTGCCACTGGGTCAGCAGCTCGGCGGCGACGAGGGCCTGGGGCAGTTCGGCGGGCAGTTCGAGCGAGGTGTCGGTCCAGGTGGCCACGGTCTCGGCCAGGCGGTCTTCCGCCACCAGTCCGCTCCTGCGGACAACGGCGAGAAAGTCGGCGATGGTGTGGACAGGTTCAGCCATGACAGGACAATATTCTGGGCATCGGACAGGCGGATTGTCCGCGTGCCGTCCGATCCGTCGGCAGATTCAGATTCATTCAGCCTAGCACGCCCGGCAGTTCCGGTGGCGACCCTCCTCTACACCCGCCGCGGCTGCCATCTCTGTGACGAGGCCGAGGACCTGCTGGCCACTCTCGGCCTCGTCGCGACACGCGTGGACGTCGACGGCGACGAGACGGTCGCGGCCCGCTACGGCCTGCGGGTGCCGGTGCTCGAGATCGACGGCGTCGTTGTGATGGAGGGTCGCTTCGACGGCCGCCGGCTTGCTGCGGCGCTTCCCCCGGCACACAGGCCTCGAGGCCAAGCTAGAGGCCCAGATTGACGCCCCGCCGGCCCAGCTGGCCGGCAAGCGCGGCGGCCGATGTGAAGAGTTCCGCGTCCCAGCCCGCCGCCCGGGCCGCGGCCACGTGCTCGGGCAGGTCGTCGCAGAAAAAGATCTGGGCCGGGGCAACTCCCGCCCTCCGAGCGGCCAGTTCGTAGATCGCGTGCTCCGGCTTCGACATGCCGGCCTCGTAGCTGAGCACGATCTGCTGGAACCGGCCCGGCAGGATGCTCCAGCGGAGGCCCAGGAGGTGCTGCCAATGGATGTCGCAGGTATTGGAGAGGATGCCGAGCGGCACCCTGGCCCGCTCGAGCGCGGCGATCACCGGCAGCAGCGAGGCGTTGAGCGTGAACATGTCGGCCGCGGCTGTGGCGAGCTGAGCGCTGTCGCTCCGCGTGCCAGTGCGACGGGAGAATTCCGCGTGAAATGCCCTCCAGTCGAGCTGGCCACGCTCGAAGTCGGCCTGCAACTCCGGCATCACCGCTTGCTGCACGCTCTCCGCGTCGCAGCCGCATACGGCCGCCATCTGGCGGAAGCTGCGATCGCGGTCAAAGGCCGCGATCACGTTGCCGAGGTCGAAGTAGACGAAAGCGGGAGGCATGGCGGAAGCATCTGCGGCGGCCGCCGGGGGCCGTAGGCGGTGTCTTTCAAAGGCATCAAGAGCATACTATCTTGCTCGAGACCGCCCGAGCCTGTTCACGCCTTTGCAAGGAATGTTTCGGATGTCAATCCTCAACCGTATCAGCTCCCGGATCACCCAGCCCCGCTCCCAGGGGGCCTCGCAGGCGATGCTCCTCGGCACGGGGCTCAAGGCGGCCGACCTCGACAAGCCGCAGGTCGGCATCGCGAGCATGTGGTACGAGGGCAACACCTGCAACATGCACCTCGACCGGCTGGCTGCGGAGGTTCGCGTGGGGGTGCTGGCCGCCGGCATGGTGGGGATGAGGTTCAACACGATCGGGGTGAGCGACGGGATCTCGATGGGTACCGACGGGATGAGCTTCTCGCTTCCCTCCCGCGACGTCATCGCCGACTCGATCGAGACGGTGATGCAGGCCCAGTGGTATGACGGGCTGGTGGCGATTCCGGGCTGCGACAAGAACATGCCGGGCTGCCTGATCGCCATGGGCAGGCTGAATCGGCCGGCGGTCATGGTCTACGGCGGCACGATCAAGCCGGGGCACCTCGCCGACGGCACCGTGCTCGACATCGTCTCGGCATTCCAGTGCTATGGCGAGTATGTCGCTGGCCGGATCGACGACACCCGCCGGGCCGACATCGTCCGTCACGCCTGCCCTGGGGCCGGCGCCTGTGGCGGCATGTACACGGCCAACACGATGGCCACGGCCATCGAGGCCCTGGGGATGTCGCTCCCCGACTCGGCCTCGATCCCGGCCGAGCACCCGGACAAGCTCACCGAGTGCCGGCGGGCCGGGGCGGCGATGCTCCACCTTCTGGAGATAGACCTCAAGCCGCGAGACATCATGACCCGCCGGGCCTTCGAGAACGCGATGGTCACGATCATGGCCCTCGGCGGGTCGACGAACGCGGTGCTCCACCTGATCGCGATGGCCCGGGCGGTCGAGGTTGAACTTGGGCCGGCCGATTTCCAGCGAGTGGCCCGGCGGATTCCCTACCTGGCCGACCTCAAGCCCAGTGGGAAGTTTGTCCAGGAGGATCTGCACACCATCGGCGGAACGAGCGGCCTGATGAAATACCTCCTCGACGAGGGGCTCATGGACGGCGACTGCCTGACCATCACCGGCAAGTCGCTCGCCGAGAACCTGGCGACGAGCAAGGGCCTTGCCGCCGGGCAGAAGATCATCCGGCCGGTCCAAAACCCGCTCAAGTCGACCGGCCACATCACGATCCTCCACGGCAATCTCGCCCCCGACTCTGCGGTCGCCAAGATCACCGGCAAGGAGGGCTCCCGGTTCCGCGGACCCGCCCGCGTGTTCGACAGCGAGGAGGCAATGCTCGCGGCCCTCGAGCAGGGTGGCATCGCGCGGGGAGCCGTAGTGATCATCCGCTACGAGGGGCCCAAGGGGGGGCCAGGGATGCCGGAGATGCTCACCCCCACCTCGGCTCTCGTCGGGGCTGGGCTCGGGGCCGATGTGGCGCTGGTGACCGACGGCCGCTTCTCGGGCGGCTCGCACGGTTTCATCGTGGGGCACGTCGTGCCTGAGGCGCAGGAGGGAGGCCCGATCGCCCTGGTCCACGATGGCGACATCGTGGTGATCGACGCCGACGCGGCAACGATCGACGCGGAGGTAGACGAGGCCGAGTTCGCCCGCCGGCGGGCCGTCTGGCAGCAGCCGCCTCCGAAGGCTACGCGTGGCGTCCTCGCGAAGTACATCCGCTGCGTCGCCCCCGCGTCGAGGGGATGTGTGACGGACGAGTGACGGACGTGACGGACCAGTGACGCTTGAACCGTCAGCGGGGCACGGGGAGCGACTCGATCGGCACCGGCGCCCCGGGGGCGATGACCGCGCCCGGCGGGAGTTGCTCGGCTGGGACGGGAGCACCGTAGAGCGGACCGGCTGGGGGAGCCGGGGCCATGCCACCCGGAGCGACACTGCCGTCGGGCGGCTCGTAGTAGGCCTGGGCCTGCGGCACCGGCGGCACGCCGAGCTTCGCCAGGAGTTTTCCCAGGATCCGCTGTTCGAGGAGCGGGTCGCGGCCCAGCGAGATCCAGCCGGCGTTGGGCGTGGGGGCGGCTACGGGCCTGGGCTGATCGCCGACCTGTTGGCCGAGCGTCGGCAGCGGCGTGCCGTAGCGGTAGAGGGAGTCGTCGTTACGAAAAGACGCGCCGCCGGTCGTGGCCTGCATCGGCCGGGGCAGATATTCGAGTTCCTTGTCGACCGCGACCTCCACCCGCCAGCCCGCCGGGTCGGGCATAAGTCGCAGCGTTCCAATCCGGCGGATCGACTGGAGCGTCGATTCCCAGCGCTCGTTCCAGCCGACGGAATCGCCCCGCCAGGGCTCGAGGATTGTCGCACCGGTCTGGGGAAAGGTGTCGATCCGGCCCTCTGTGGGCAGGCCGTTGGCGAACACGACCCGCTGCTCCGACTCGATCTTGAAATAGTCGTCGGCCACGTCGACCATCGCCATCCACACGAGTTCCGCGTCGACTGGCGGGATCACGACGGCATTTCGCGGCGCGGGCGGTGGTCCCGGCAGTACCGGGCCCCCGGGCCCGATCACGGTGCCCTCGGGGAGCGGCGCAAAGGGGTCAAGCTGCACCGCAGCCGGTGCTGGTAAGGGCTGCTGGCCGCGGGCGGCGGGAATCGTCGCCGCGAGGAGCACGAAGATCGTGAGTCGCACCATCGAGAAGCCTGCCCGGTCCGGAGGGGGGCGGGGATCGTCGCGAACACCGCGTCCGGCTTCAAGACCGGTTTTCGGCGGTGCGGGGCGGGCCCTGGGCGGCA
>JBBEEF010000176.1:0-15767 GCA_040880915.1 Pirellulales bacterium | reverse complement strand
GACCACCAGAAAAGCGTACGGCTTCCGGACCCCGCAAGGCATCGAATTCGCGTTGTTTCATGTGATCGGGACTACCCGAGCCGAAATGTACCCACAGATTCTGCTGAGGAGGCTGTTTCCAAGGCTGTCCCAAATGTCGGGGCGACCCGCGACGTGCGTTCCCTGATGAGGCAGCATGTCCGCAAAACGCCCGAGAAATCCGCCGGTCTCTGCCCGTACCCCTTCCCGTTCCAGATCTGGTTCGACGGGGATGCGGTGCGGGCGCGATCGGCGTCTCGGCGTAGACGCGGAGGCAGCTGACGGGGGCGGGGCCCACGCCCACCCCCCTGCTCCACCCCGGAGGCATTTCAATCGCCTCCGCGGTTTCCATCATGCTTCGTTTCAACAATAACGCCGGCCACGCCGGTGCTGATTCTTCCTATTTCCACGCCACTCAGATCTCTGATTCCAGCAACGGCGCTCCCGTGCCCAGCCGCCGTGGCCGGGTGCGGAGCGCCGACTTCGGCCTGCCAGAGCGGTCGGGGCTTTTGGATCTGGCCCGCACCTATCTCGAGACCCAGGCTCGGCTCTGGCCGGAACTCGCTGGCACGCCCGCCGTGCCGACACCCGATGCCGCCACGATCACGGCGATGGCCGACGACTTCGAACGGCGGTTCCGGGCCCAAGTCGCAGACATCTTTCAGCTCGGGAGCATTCCCCGTGTCTGGACCGATCTCGGCCTCACCTACCTTCGGTTCAGCGATGAGAACTCCAACCCGCGGTCGCTCGACCAGCAGCTGCTCAACGTGCTGAACCGCGCCCGTCGGGACGGCGTCTTCGTGCCCTGGCACTACGTCCTCGCCGACGTCGCCGTCAGCGGCACTCTCACCTGCCGCCACGGATACAAGCTCGCCAAGATGCTCGTGGAGCGGCGTAACGAGTCGGGTGTGGCGTGGTTCCTGATCGATGACCTCTCCCGGATGAGCCGTAACACGATCGAGTCGCTCCGGCTCGGTGAACTGGCCGGCGAGACAGGCGTCCGGGTCATCGGTGCCAGCGACGGGTTCGACAGTGCTAATCCTCAGTCCGCGCTCCTCCTGCCGGTTCTCGGCTCGATGAACGAAGCGTTTATCACCCAGCTGAGATCCAAGGTGAAGCGTGGTATGGACGACGCTTTCCGTCGCGGCGACAACATCCAGCCGCCCGGCGTGGGCTACCGTCTCGTAGAGGTTAAGGATGCCAACGGCAACCTCGTGATCACCCACAAGAACACGATCGAGAAGGCCGTCGAGATCGATCCCGAAGCGGCAGAGTGGACGCGCAGGGGCGCGGGGATGATCGCCTACGAGGGCAAGAGCGCCATCGACGTGGCGAGGCTCTTCAACGAGCACAAGGTAGGCGGCAAGCAGACCTGGTCCGACGGCCGAGTGCGACAGCACTATGGCCGCGAGAAGCTTGTCGGCAAGGATGTGTTCCACAAGACCAAGCAGGTGACCGACCGGCAGACGGGCAAGAAGAAGGTGATCCGTCTGCCCGAATCGGAATGGATCTGGCGGGATGTGCCCGACCTACGAATCCTATCGGACGAACTTGCCGACGCCGTCCACCGTAAGCTCGGCCGCGGCGCCGAGTCCTTCGGCCGCAAGGCGAAGGAGCGCCGAAAAAAGGTTCACCGCGTGGACCTCTACCCCAAGGTGCTGATCCGGCCGGTCTGTGGGTGCTGCGGCAACCCGATGATCCTCGGCAGATCTGTTGGCAAGTACCAGAGCTTCTTCTGCTTCAACGCGACCAATGGCATCAGGGGCTGCACGAACAAGGGCTACAAGTCGGCTCGGATCATCGACGAAGCGGTGCTCGGCACCGTCATGGCGACACTCTTCACCGACGGCTTCATTACCGACCTGACGGCCGAGGTGAACAAGCGGCTCGCCTGGATCGCCCGGCATCCGATTCCATCGACAAAGAAGCTCGAACAGGAGATCGCCAACGAAGACCGCCAACTCAAGCGGCTCACCGACCGGCTTGCCAAGCTCGATGACACGCACCTCGACGCCGTGCTTGCCAAGGCCGAGGAGATGGGGCGGCAGCTCGCGGCCAAGCGAGAGCAGCTCAAGGAACTCCAGCGGGCCGGCCGGCGGCCGAGTGTAAAAAGCGTCAAGGAGAAGGACGTGGTCGCCTCGCTCGGAAAGCTTCGCGACCTACTGCAGGGCGACGTGGGCGTCGCGGCCCAGGTGCTCAAAGCCCTCGTGGGTGACGTCATCATCCAAAAGCAACACGTCAATGGAAACAAAAACCCGCAGATGGTCGCCCGGTTCACGATCAACGCCGTGCCGGCCCTGGCAGTGCTCGAGCGTGGAAGGCCGGCGGATCGCGACGTCGCCCCGGCCCCGGTCTGGGATTCCATTCACTCGAGGCCGCCTGCCGAGTCGGCGCCGACGGGTGGCTCAGTCGATGTGACCGTTCCCCTCATTTACGACCGCAGGGCGGCCGCCCGAAAGCCGCGGAAAACCAAACGCAAGAGTTGATTCCGTAAGAACGGCGCCCACCCGGATCATATTGGATAATCACCGCCACACGTGGTTTTTCCAATATGGTTCGGTCATCGCGCCCACATGAATGCACCCGCACTTTAGGGATCTCGCGGCAGCCCGGAAATGAGCGTCGCTTTCCGTCGATCAGTTCCGACGAAGGATGTCGTCGATTAATGCCGGTGACACCCGAAAGTTTGTGTCGAGAAGACGGCGAATACTGGCCGCAAGGACTACGAGCCTTGAATCGGCCGCCAAGGCAAGTACGCCCAGCGTGCCCGTGACGATGAGCCCTCGATCCCGCGCCACCACCGTCGCCTTGCGTTCATCGATCAGAACTGTGTCTGCGGCGACCTGCATCGCAATGGCGATGGCTTCCGCCTCTCCACGGCCGAGACCAACATCCTCGACCGGGCCCTTGGGCGAAATCACGCGGACCCAAGGCGGCAACTCGCGAGCCCATGAGGCAACCTGCGGCGGAGTCCTTGGGTGCTGCAGCTCAGCCAACACACCCGCCGGCAACACCACCGTCGTGAAAAGCTGCGGCAGCAGATCAATCTCGCCAATCAGGACGAGATAGTTCACGGGCGATGTGTCGCAAACGACGATCATCGTCGAAGGCGATTACGAATCGCCTCCAACTGCTCGCGAAACTCGGCGACCGTTGGCAAATCCTCGGTAACGCCGTGTCGCATCAAGAGCGAGTCAACCTCTGTGCGTGAAACACCCAGGCACTCGGCCAGTGCGCCATGGGATAACTGCCCCTGCCTATAAAGCTCGACGACCGCAGCTTCCTTGGCCACCGCGTCAACGTTGTCGGACAACATGGCAAGATGCCGTTCGACGCTGTCTGGAAGATCAAAACTAATCGTGGCCATTTGAAATACGCTCCGTGATGAATACGGCTCCTACTCTCGTCCTGGAGGTCGCAACTTTCGCTGCTAAGACGACAGTCTCGCTATGCCACCCTCGAAATCGAGCGACGCGGCACTCCTAGGCGAATTGTAGTGGCGACCAGCCGTACTTGCCACGCGGAACGGCAGCAGCCCACCCCCTTGGCCCCATCGCCCCACCCCGGCGACGATGATCCAACCGCCACCATGTGGGCGTTCCTGAATACCGACCGTTGGATAATGCCCACCACAGGAAAGTCGCACGCTGTTTCGGTCACCGTTCCGCTGCGACGCACGCCGAAATACGATTCGATGCTGCCGCAGATCGTCGAAATGGCGGATGCCGGGTCGGGCGTCGACCTGATCTCAAGGGCGCTGGGCGTCAGTGCCGAGGTCGTCCGCGACGCGCTTCACCTCCATCGGACGGGTGAGCGGCCGCCGGGCCGTATCGATGGTCGCCGCGGCCGGAAACAGAGGCCTGGTCCGCCACCTGCACCGAAGTTCCAGCAGATCGCCGCCGAAGTCGACCGTCGCCGCAAGGCGGGCGAGGGGTTCGATCGCCTGGCCCGGGAGATGAAGGTCAGTCGTGGCACGATCGTTCGGGCCTACGACTTCGCGAACCGGGACGAGGCCGCTGCTGCCGCCCGTGAGGGGCGAAAGCCGACGCGCCCACCCTACACGTGGAGCGAGGAACCACGAGCAGCCAAGCGAAAGCATGCTAAAGGCGGTCACGAAGCTGCATGAATCGATTCTGCACGTCGTCCCAGGCAGGAAATGGGCCGTAGCAGAGCATACGGCACTGGCTCTCGAACTCGGACTTCAGGGCGTCCCGAAGCACCCCCTCGGGAAAGATTGCATCACTTGTCGCGAACGACATGTCAGTCGGAGGGAAATAGGCCTCGGGAAAATACTTTCGACTGATGCGGTCGTAGTCCTCGCGGACTGCGGCGTACTCGGCGGAGTCAAGCATCGCGAGAACCTCGTCCCTCCCCGCGAGTTGGTAGAGGTCGTAGTAGTGGCGGGCGTAAGCGGCGATCGGACGGCCATCGCGTTTGAGCAACTCCACCTTGCCGTGGATCGCAAACAACTTCTCGACGAAGGTCCGCCGAAAGTGAAGCAGCCGCATAGAAAAAGGCTTTTCGTCATCCACTCCGAGGGTGACGCCCGTGTCCGCCAGAAACTGCGACAAGTAGGAAGCCAATGGCACTTCGACGGTAGGTTCTCGGCGGCCATAAACGTCAGTGCCGGGATCGCCGCGACGGAGTCACGAAGACGCTTCAGTTCTCGGTCGATAGCCCGCTTCACGAGCGGTGGATCAAAGGCCGCAGGATCGACGAAGATGTCGATGTCTTCCGAGAATCGCTGAATGAGATTCCAGCCTTTGGAAAGGCTGGTGCCGCCTTTGAAAATGATCGAAGAACCGCCGATCAAGGCGATCACGCGGAGCGCTTCGGTGACGTAGTAGTCTTTCTCGATGAGCGGATCGATGACAGCCGAACTGCCTCCTGGACCGGGAGGCAGGCGGCACCAAGCGGCTCGGTATGCCGTGGCCCGGGTTGCGCATGCTGCGGGAATCGAAGGTCTTATTGTGCCCTCTGCACGCAGGCCGCGAGGCAAGAACCTCGTCGTTTTCCCGAGCAATCTCGGGAAGGAGTCTCACCTGCTGATTGTCAATCCTGAGAAGCTGCCAAAGCGACCGTGATCGCCGCTACGTTGGCTGCCCGGTTCCGACCTCATACACCATCCGCCAGATCCGATCGACCTGACCCCGCTCGATCACCTCGACGGGCTTGAGGCCTTCGAATGCCGGATTCGGGGTGTCGAGCCATGTGCCGATGAACTCCTCGCGCATGATGCCGCAGAGCGCGGCCCGCAGCCGCTCGATCTCGCGCATTTTGAGCAGGCTCGGACCGCTCAGCGGCTTTGCGTTTTCCCAGTCGGCGAGCGCCCGCTCGGAAAAACCCGTCAGGCGGGAGAAGAAACGCCTCCCGACATGCAGGCTTTCCCGCAACGCGGATACCGACATTCCGTCGGGCGGCCGTGGCGTTGCCGAGACGGCGCGGGGGCTTGTGGCCGTCCGCACGGCATGGGCCTTCCTCCCGGCAACACGCTTTGGCTGTTTTCCCGGCGACGCCGTCTTGACGGACCGCTTCGTCTGGGTCTTCACGAGATCCTCCTTTCCACTCCACAAGTATCGGCAACGGGCAGCGCGGAGTCAAGAGGATCTGCATGCACATCTGCAGTAAGGATTCCCACGGCCGCAGAAACAATGACCGGGCTCGCAGGAGGACGTGTCGGTTTCCAGGGCACTTGGCAGGTATACGGTGTGGCCGTAGTTTGGACTCAAGAAGTCGGCGGCCCAGATTCGATGAAAGACGGAGCTACTGATCATGAAAAACAACCCAAGCAAGAATCGCCAACTGAACGTCGGCAGCCAGTTGGTTCGGCGGCTGAAGGACTTCAACGAGGTTCTCGAGACGACGGACAATGTGGCTAAGCGGTTCACATGCCGCACGATTCGGTTGCAGCTCGAGCCGAAGGAATACTCCGGGGCTGACGTGAAGAAAGTCCGGGACCTGCTCGGCGTGAGCCAGCCTCTGTTTGCCCAGTTCGCAGGCGTGTCGGCGGCAGCGATTCGGGATTGGGAGCAGAGCATCAAGCCGCCATCTAAGACCGTGTGCCGCCTGATGGATGAGATCTTCCACAATCCCGAATATTTCAGAGCGCGGGTTCGGGATTTAGCGACCCCGGTAACGGCCCGACCGTAGTTTGCGTTGATCCGCTCGCGGCCTGGAGCAGCCACAACTCCTGCCATCGCGCTAGCAGCCGGCAGTGGCTTTCAGCTTGTCGAGATAAGGCTCGATGGCCTTGGCTAGCCGAACCATCGCCTCAGCCTGAGCGGCCGTCGCTCGTGCCCACTTTTCCTCAGGCAACGTGTGGCCCAGTTGCTGGATCCAGCAAATGCGAGCGGCACGCTTGTCGTCGAGCCGCTGCCATTCGAGAGAGCCGCCGAAGGCTGCCTCAAGTTCCTCGCGGCAGGCATGAAGCGTGTCGAAGATCCTCTTGTTTTCGTCGCGGCCTTTGCGACCGCGATCGATGTAAAGCTCAGCCGACGAGTGTGCCTTCGCGGCGCCCATCGTGTACTGAAGCCCCCGAATCCCGCATCCCTCACCAATCCAGGTTTCAGCCGGGGGGCGTCGGCCGGCGAAAAGCTCCGAGCCTGACGCCAAGGTTTCCAAGACCTGCGTCCACCACCTCTTCCACTTGAGCCGCGTGGGTGTCATCTTCCGCGGCTCATCACCGGGAGCGAGTGCCACACAACGGTCATGAAAGGCGGCGTGAAACCGCTCGAGACCATTGAGAAACCAGGCCTTCTGACGCTCGAGCGTTGCCGGGTCATTCGGATCGAGCCCCTCGCCCACCAACTCGACAACCGACGTCGCTTTTGACCAAGGCACGCTCTTTCTCCAGACCAATCGCTCGCCCACCATGTCCTCGATCGCGGCCCGCTCGGCGATCAACTTGTCGAAGTTTCGCTCTCGCTCCGGTCCCCGCATGAAGAGCAGCAGGCTCAGTCGGCGCTTCTGGAAACGCGGCCGCAGACCATAACGGAAGGCCTTGCGCGTGAGTGGCAGACCGACCAAGCCGAACGTCCGAGCCTGCGGCACCTCCATGACGAAGGAAAGTTGCTCGAGCGCCGGTAGGACTGCAGCCCAATACTCCGACTTGAACCGCTTGATGTCCGTGCGCGATCGCCCGCCTCCACCCGGCCCGCGACCATCGGGAATCCCGGCCGGCCTACTCCAGATTGCTGCCGCTCTTGCTGCCAGGTCTTGACTCCGCGCCTCGATGGCGGTGGCATTCCAGGCAGTGGCTCGCGCCACTTCACGGTTGAGCAGAAAACGGCTGTCTTGCAGGATAGCCCGCTTCGTTCCAAAATCGCGGTTGCCCATGTCGGAGTTTGCGCCGGTGAGCGAGAGGTTGCCGATCACGTGTACCAGCCGGTCGTGTTCGGCTTCCCACTCGGGCCCAAGCACGGCCCGCCAGGAGTCGCCCGAAGCTCCGTCGCCCAGCGTTCTGGGGAGGACATGCTCGATCGACACTCCCGCGTCTTCGATCTGCTCCGCCGGATTCAATGCTGCCTCGAGGCCCTCAAGGATGAGTCGAGCCTTTCCGGGCTCGCGCTGATAGATGGGGAGCGTGGTAGCCGCCTCGATCAAGGCCTTGTCTCCAGGCCAGCCCCGCCGCGCGTAGTAGCGCTGGAGGGATCCCCGCGGATCCTCCGGCGAAATCGTCCCGACCGCCTCCACCAACCATTTCGAATACTGCCGCGTGCTCTCCCCACAGAGGCTACGCCGCAGGAGAAACGACACCAAATCGTCGAGACAGCCCAGCAACATCTCGTCGTTTAGGGCTCCGGCACCGTGGCGATCGAGCAGATGCAATACCAGCGGCTTGGCCGTGCTCGTGTCGAGCAGTGCGAGCTGAAACAGGCGGTCACGAAGCGGCTGAGACGGCGCTGAAAGCGGATTGTGCACCCACGCATCGAACTTTGCGAACTGGACAAGCTGGTCGACCGCAGCCGCAGGTGAATCGATGGAGCTCTGATACTCCGTCCGAAAATCAAGGTACGTCTGCTTCTGCTTGGAGTATGTCCCGCCCCGCATGCAGAAGGCCCGATAAAACTCGGTCGGCACGCCGCGGGCATCCTTGCGCCCGGCAAACGCCTGCTCAAGTTTGCTCCAACGTCGGTCCTGAAACTCCTCCTGCTTGTCGAGGGGCACCTGCATGAACAGGTAGTTGCGGATCAGATCGCTCTCTTCAAGAGGGAGCCCCGTGGCATTGAGGCTCTCAAAGATCTCGTAGGGGTTCTCGCCCTCGAGCGTGATCGTCACGAGTGACAGCCTCGCCGTGGCCGCCACTTTTAGTAGCTCGAGCGCCGCAGCGTCTCGGGCAACATGGCTGCGGATGCGTTCCGTGAAAAACTTCACGCCGCCGGCAAGTCGGCTGCCAGCCGGAGCAGCGGGAGGCTTGCCTTCCACGATTCGTTCCAGCACCTCGCGGTCACCGACCCGTGTCACCACCTTGTACCGCTCGAGCCCGGCCTTGTGCGTGTTGATCAGGCAGGTATCCATGATCTCTGCTGCCTGAGAATCCGCCTTCCGCTCCCGGAAGACGTCGCGGAGGGCCGCCAGCAGGAGGGTCAGCGTCGTAAGGCGTTGCTGGCCGTCGATCACCTGCCACGTAGGAAGGCTGCCTGGTGTGTTCGTGTGAGGAATCGTTACCAGCGGCCCGAGGAAGTGCACGCTCGCACCAGAATCCGGACGCGGCGCGTCATCGACCAGCCTGAGAAGATCGTTCCAGAGCCGGCGCCACTGCTTCTGCTCCCACGAGTAGTGCCGCTGAAAGAAGGGGATGATGAATTGCCCCCGGGTCTCCAGAATCTCAGCCACTGACTTCGCGCTTGCTTTCATGGCCGCAGTGTACCAATGCCCCCCAGATGAGCTAGGCTTGGGCTCTCGTTCGCCGCAGCCAAAGCGATTTTGCCTGACAACCATGTACGACCTCGTCGGTGACATCCACGGCCACGCTGACGCCCTCGAGAGGCTCCTCGCCAGGCTCGGCTACTCGCGACAGAAGGACGTCTATCGGCACCCTAACCGCCAGGCGATCTTTCTGGGCGACTTCATCGACCGCGGCCCCCAGATCCGCGAGACGCTCGAGATCGTCCGCCCCATGATCGATTCGGGGGCAGCCCTGTCAGTCATGGGCAACCATGAGCTCAACGCGCTGGCTTTCCACTCGCCTGATCCCACAAAGCCGGGCGAGCACCTCCGGCCACACAACGAGAAGAACTCCCACCAGCACGCCGAGACGATGCGGCAGCTCCCGGCTGGCGAGTTAGCCTCGTACCTCGACTGGTTTCGCACACTGCCGCTCTGGCTCGATCTCGACGGCCTGCGGGTCGTCCATGCCTGCTGGGACGAAACCCGCATGGCCAAGATCAGCGGACCTGTGACAGATGAGTTCCTGTACTCAGCCTGCTTGCCGGGTGGAAACCTGTTCGAGCCCGTAGAGGCGATCCTCAAGGGCAAGGAGGTTCGCCTGCCGCCCGGGGCCACGTTCCGGGACAAGGACGGCCACGAGCGGCTGGCCACGCGAGTGAAGTGGTACGAGGCGCCGGATGGGCACACTTACCGGACCTACGCCATGGCGAGCGAACCAATTCACTCAGACCAACCGCTCCCGGCGGAAATCGTCCACGCCGCCGTCCCCTACCCCGCAGACGCCAAGCCTGTGTTCGTCGGGCACTACTGGCTCAGCGGCCTCAGGCCCGAGCTGCTCCGCCGCAACATCGCCTGCGTGGACTGGAGCGTGGCGAAGGGCGGTTTTCTGTGCGCCTATCGATGGGATGGGGAGCGGGAGCTCGATGAGAGCAGGTTTGTGTGGACGGCCAACACGACAAGCAATCCATGAATCACTCAAGGCCTGGTTCTTCGGGACTTTTAGTGGCACTGTAACTGCGGCTTGAGATCCAGTCTGCCGCAGAAGAACAGGATTCGCGTTCGGTCGTTCGTGAACGAGCGGAAGCCACGGGCCGCGTACTTCAAGGCTTGGATCACGCTGTTGAAGCCTTCACTCGTGGCATTCGTGATTCGATAGAGAAAATAGCTCAGAAGATTCGGGAGGTGCCGCTTGAGCATCTTGGCCACCTTGACCACAGGCCTCAGGCGGCACCTTGCCCCCCATGCGTACCACCGATTGAAGAACGCTTCGGCACTCGTGGAATAGACATGTCGTCTTGGAGTCTGTTTCGCCACGGCATTGGCGTACGCAGGAAGCATGTCGGCTGCCACGGCTCGAACCTGGTGCCGCTGCTCAGGCGTCAGGGTCTGGAGGACCGCTTCCGCGGCGACCTGCGTCCTGTCCTGAACGACGTCCAGAACGCGAGAGCCATCGAGATCTGTCAGCACGGTGATGGAGTCATGCCCTCTTCCAAAGCTCTTTTCATCAATCCCGAGATGGTGAATCGACTATGCTTTCCGGCCCACGGAGGTACGAGCGTCTTCACTCCGTGCTCTGGGCAGCGGCATCGCGGGAGTCGGGCTACCAGCTCCGTTGTGAACCGCATGGTGTCGAGGTGCCGCCAACGCCGTTCATCGGCATATTCAGCAAGGCCGCAGTCGCGGCCGCATTCAGGACAGGTGACGCCCGAGCCGACGTGTTTCAAGCGGATTTCGACTCGGCGATCCTCGAGCCGCAGGTCAACCGCCTCAACCCGCCAGGAGTCGTCGGTCCCCAGCAGTCGGGCGTAGTGGGTGGCACGTGTTTCCATCCCCCCAATCGAAGCCAGCGCCGGTCCGAAATCCGCCAAACCGTGCCACGAAATTCCCCGAAGAACCTGTTCTTTATCAGCAGCCTCCCGGCGTCGGTACAACGGCTGGCCAAGCATCTTCGCGGCCATTGGGGCGTCGAGAACTCGTTGCACTGGTCTCTGGACGTCACCTTCGGTGAAGACAAAAGCGGAATCCGGCTCGGCAATGCCCCGGAGATCGCCGGCGCCTTGCGGCGGCTGGCCCTCTCGATCCTCAAGCGGGACACTTCCGTGAAGAAGTGCTCGATTCGAGGCAAAAGGCTCCAAGCCGGATGGTGCAACGACGTCCTCGAAGGAATTCTCACGGGAAAACAGGGCGATTAAGATGCGATAGCCCTGGGGATCGACCCAGCCTTTGTGCGCGGCATCTGTACCTCCAAAAACCGCGGAATCGGGTACTACCCTATTCCACTACCCTATTAAGGGTCGTTTCCCGAAGGCTCTGCCGACCATCGGCAGGTAACGATAAGGGCTATATTCTAGCCCTTTCCAATCAGTCGGGGCGACAGGATTTGAACCTGCGACCTCTTGACCCCCAGTCAAGCGCGCTAGCCAGGCTGCGCCACGCCCCGAACTGCCGACATCCATCGGCACCTGCGTGCCGTCAGACCCCGACCCCGAGACTATCGCACAAACCTGCCAGAGCTTCAACGTCGGCACGACGAGGCTCGCAGGGGCGGCCGAATCCCATGCCGCAGACTCACGCTAGCCCGGGGCACTCCCCGGCTTCGAGCGCCCGACCGCCCAGCGGCATACACCGCCCCCAGGTCGTTCCAGATCAGGCCATCCGACAGCCCGTGTTCCGCAGGCTCGAGGCCTGTGGCCACGGGGAGCGGCCCGCGCTCAGTCGGCTCTTCGCACGGGCCACCTTTCGGAGCCGGTGAGAATCATGCCACAATCCGCCGGCCACCTGGGTTCCCGACGGCACCTTTCCGAGACGCTCATGCCTTCCTCCACGCCTCCTCCGGCCGGACACTCCGCCCCGTTCGCCACTCGGCTCACCGCCTCCGTTCGCAGCCGCGGCACCCCCGCCTGCGTCGGCCTCGATCCGCGGCACGAGTCGCTCCCGCCGGCCCTCGGCGCCGCCGACGTTCACCCTCATGACAGCAGGACGCTCGCGGGCATCTTCACCACCTTCTGCCGCGATCTGATCGACGTGGTGGCGCCGCTTGTGCCGATCGTCAAGCCGCAGCTCGCCTGCTTCGAGGCCCTCGGGCCCCACGGCATGACGGCGCTCGCCGAGGTGATCACCCACGCGCGGTTGCGGGGCCTGCTTGTTCTCGCAGATGGCAAGCGGGGCGATATCGGCGCGACCGCCGAGGCGTATGCCGCCGGCTGGCTGGCCGGCCCCTGGGCCGCCGACGCCCTCACCGTGAATCCCTACCTCGGCCTCGACACGATCGAACCCTTTGTGAAGACGGCCGAGACGCAGGGCAGCGGAATCTTCGTACTCGTCAAGACGTCCAACCTCGGCAGCAAGGATTTCCAGGATCTCGCCGCCGACGGCCGCACGGTGTACGAACATGTCGCCGCCGGCGTCGAGGCTTTCGCCGCCCGCACGGCCGCCGGTAACACATACGGTGCCGTCGGCGCCGTCGTGGGCGCCACCTGGCCCAGGCAGCTCGACGACCTGCGGGCCGCCATGCCCCACGCCTGGATCCTCGTGCCCGGCTTCGGCCGCCAGGGGGGCCGGGCGGCCGACGTCCGCGGCGCCTTCCATCCTGACGGCCTGGGGGCGATCGTGGTCAGCGCCCGCGATGTGATCTTTGCCCACGCCCGCGCCGAGATGAACGACGGGCTCGCCGCGAGCCAGTGGCAGACGGCCGTCGAGCGGGCCTGCCGCGACATGATCGAGCGGCTCGCCACCGACACGCCGGCAGCAACGCTCAGGTGAGGCAGGGAGGATTCCGGGGGGCGCACACCGGCGGCTCATATTGCCCCAACGCCTCCCGCAACGTCTCCCGCCAGCGCCACGCACGGTGTCGCAGCCGGGGCCCGGGCTTGCAGCCGGCCCATGCCCCGCTACCGCGCCGCCAGGAGCTGGCTTACGAGCGGCAGCAGCTGCTTCTTACGGCTCACCACGTTCTCGAGCTCGTAGAGGCCGCGATCGAGCCGAGGATAGTTGATCTCCTCCCAGGCCTCCGACTCCCGCGAGAGCAGCAGCAGCGAGCCGTTGCTCACCACGTCGGTCACGAGGAGCGCTGAGAAGTCGAGCCGCTGCCGAGCCGCGAAATCCTCGAGCGCTCCCCGCAGGTCGTCCTTCCGCTCCCAGAAGAGATCGAAGCCGGTCTCCTCGATCTGCGAAATCGAAAACCGCGAGTTGTGCTCGGTAAACTCCTTGCAGTCTTCCCGGATCACCTCGGCTGGTGTCTTCGACCGTAGCGCCGAGCCCACCTCGAAAAACTCCCGCGCGTAGACCGCCAGATCCTCGCCGCACCGCGGCGCGAGCCAGGCGAGCAGGTCGCGGTCGACGTCGGTCGTGGTGGGAGACCGGAGGTGGAGCGTGTCGGAGATGATGCCCGAAGCCATGCACAGGGCCACGCCCCGCTCCGGCTCGATCCCTGCTCCGCGAAACTGCCGGGCCACCAGGGTGCAGGTCGAGCCAACCGGCTCGTTCACGAACTTGATCGGCTGGGTGCTCTTGAGGCCTCCGCCGAGCCGGTGGTGGTCGAGCACCTCGACGATATCCGCCTCGTCTGCCCCGGCCACAGCCTGGGCCAATTCGTTGTGGTCGACGAGCACGAGGCTTGGCCGCGGCGGATTGAGGATGTCGCTCTTGAAGGCTAGGCCCACGAGTTTGCCGTCGTCTCCGACCACCGGAAACACCGGCTGACTCGACCGCTCGACCGTGCCCCGCACCTCAGCCACCGTCGCCTTGGCGGGGAGCGTGAGCACATCGGCGTTGACAACCGGGTCGATAAATTGCGACGACTTCAGCCGCAAGGTCGTGTTGACTGTGTCGAACGGGCTGAGAATCACCGACACGTCACGGGCCTTGGCCAGCTCGACGAGCCCCTTGGAGAGCTTGAAGCCGCCGGTCAACACGAGCGCCCGCACGCCGTGCTCGATCGCGGGCAACTGGATCGTCGGCCGGTCGCCGCAGACCACGACAACCCGGTCGTTGGGATAGGACTCCAACCGTTCCGTAAAGCCCTCGGAGCTCATCGCCCCGACCATCACCAGCAGCTCATCCCGCTGTTCTGGACGAAGGCAGTGCTGGAACGAGCCCCCCACTACGTCGCACATCGTCTGCAGGCACGTCTCGACTGTGCGGGCCCGCGCGGCGTCGGCGGCATCGCGAAAGAAGAGATCCATGAGGTCGAGCACCGAGAGCACGCCCACCACCCGGCCGCGGTCGTCTACCACTGGGATCGCGCGGAGGTTTCCGGCTTTCATCCGCTGGTAGACGTCATGAAAAGAATCACCCGCTGTGGCAGTCACAACATCGCGGCGGCAGACATCTTCCACCTGCGGCCGCACGTCCATCACGATCCGCGGAGCCGCGAGGCCCGCCCGCCTGAGCACGAATTCCGTTCGCTGGTTCGGGGGGCCGCAGCAGGCGGCCATGGCGTCGGGCCGTGACGACCGGCGGAGGAAGTCGGCGTACGCAATGGCCGAGCAGATGGCATCGGTGTCGGGATTGCGATGCCCGAAGACAAGCAGACTCATGAGGGGTGTGTCACGCTTCACCTGGAGCTTGGTACCAGCAGGCGAGGGTCGGGTCCCAGGCCTGGATCTCCGACTCCTCGAAATAAATCCCGACCTCGCGGGCGGCCGACTCGGGGGAGTCGGAGGCATGCACGAGATTCATCTGCCGGCTCGATGAGTAGTCGCCACGAATTGTGCCGGCGGCCGCCTTGAGCCCGCTGGTCGCGCCGAGCATCTCGCGGACCACGCGAACCACCTCCGGCCCCGCAAACACACAGGCAACCACGGGCGCGGCCGTGATGAACTCTTCGAGGCCGGCATAGAACGGCTTGGCGAGGTGCTCGGCGTAGTGCTGCTTCGCGACGGAGGGTGTGATCCGGAGCATCTTCATCGCGACCAGCCGCAGCCCCTTCTCCTCGAACCGAGAGAGGATCCGTCCGACGAGGCCCCGCTCGAGGCAGTCGGGCTTGAACATCACGAAGGTTCGTTCCATGGCGGCGCGGGAATTCTTGGGGGGAAAACAGGAGGGATGGGGATCTGGAGTGTAGGCCCCGCAGCCTCGCGCCCACAAGGGATTCACCTTGAACGGGAGTGTCGCTCCCCCTACCTTCCCGCCTCATTCGAGGCGATGACTCTCCAGCACGGCCTCACGGAAACCGAATCATGAAGGATCGCGTCACGATGATTCGCCGTCCTCATGGATCCCGCGGCACGATCCGCCGGCGGTGGCTGGCCGCGGCGATCGCCGCCGTGCCGGCAGCGGCGTTCGCGGCCGATCTGCCGCCCGAGGTGGTCTCGGAGTTTACCCGCCGGGTGCAACCGCTCGTGCTCAACCGCTGCGCCGCGGGCGCCTGCCACGGCGGCCCCGAGAGCCCCGAGCCCCGGCTCCTCCGCCGCGACCCCCGGGGCGGCATCGACCGCCGCAGCACGCTGGCCAACATGCGGGCAGTGCTCGATGCCGTAGGTCCGCAGCGGGATCCGTCGAAGGTCGCGCTGCTGCTCGCCTCGCGACACCCGGCCTCGGCGGCCACCCAAACGCTCGTGGCAGCGCCGCTCACGCCCCAGGAACGCACCACGCTCGACCGTTGGCTCGCCTCCGTGCGGGCCACGGAGCGACGCGTCTTTGATCCAGCGGTCCGGCAGGTCGCGGCCGAGGAGCCCGCGTTGCCGCAGCCCAACCGGTTCAAGGCCCTGCTCGACTCGGCCGCCAATCCGCCTCAGCTGCCGCCGCCACAGGAGCCGCAAGGGGTGATCTTCCCCAAGGACGTGCCGCCGTAGTCCGGTCACGCCGTGACCGGATCAGAGTTGAGGCGACCTCACGCTGGCCCGGTTCCGGAGGAACCG
>JBBEEF010000175.1:0-2448 GCA_040880915.1 Pirellulales bacterium | reverse complement strand
CGGTGCGGGGCCGGCCGGTGCGGGGCCGGCCGGTGCGGGGCCGGCCGGTGCGGGGCCGGCCCTGCGGCCATAGAAGCCCCCTGCGCGAGCTGGGGGACTGTGACGTGGCGTACCAATTTGAACACAGCCACGCTGAGCGATGCCGTCTACCCGGGGCAGCATGAATGGCCTGGGCCAGCCCGGCCGCACCTCCGCACGGCCCCCTTGCCAGTCCGGGCTCCGGCCTGCGAAAACCGGGGTCGCATGCGGATCGTTCTCTGCTATCCCGCCGAGCCCCGTCACCTCGCCGAGATCGCGGCGGCCGCTCCGGGGGCCGAAGTCGTTGATGCCGGCCAGGAACGCGTGGCCGCCGAACTGCCCGCGGCCGATGTGTTCTGCGGCCACCCCAAGGTGCCCGTGCCCTGGAACGAGGTGGTGGCCGCGGGCCGCCTCCGCTGGATCCAGTCGTCGGCCGCGGGGCTTGACCACTGCCTCGTGCCCGTGGTCGTCGATTCGGAGATCATCGTGACGAGCGCCTCCGGGGTGCTCGCCGACCAGGTGGCCGAGCATGCCCTCGGCCTGGCGATTGCCTGCACGCGGCGACTGCCGCTATTTCTCGATCAGCAGGCCCGCCGGGAGTTTGTCCGCCGTCCCACCCGGGACCTCACCGGCGCCACCGTTGGGATCGTCGGTTTCGGCGGCGTGGGCCGGCGGCTGGCCGAGGTGCTCGCCCCGTTCCGCGTGAAAATCCTGGCGACTGACTGGTTTCCCGTGTGCCGGCCGCCGGGCATTGAGTTTCTCGGTGGCCCGGCGACGCTCCCCGACCTGCTCGCGGCCGCAGACGTGCTCTTTCTTTGCGCCCCGCTCACCGAGCACACCCGCGGCCTGATCGACGCGGCGGCCCTGGCCCGGATGAAGCCAGGGGCGATCCTCGTCAACGCGGCCCGGGGTCAACTCGTGGACGAGGGGGCCCTCGCCGCCGCCCTTGCGAGCGGCCACCTCGATTCGGCTGCCCTCGACGTCACGCCGGACGAGCCCCCGGCAGCCTCGAGCCCGCTCTGGACGGCTCCCCACCTCATCATCACCCCCCACGTCGCCGGCCAGAGCGGCCGCCGAATCGATGCGATGACCGAATTTTTCTGCAACAATCTCCGAAGGTATCTTCGCGGGGAGCCGCTGCGAAACCTTGTCGACAAGCGGCTGGGGTTTCCCGAGCCGCTGCCCGTTCTTCAGGAGACGACACTGCAGCCGCCGGTCTGTGAGAGCACGGGCAGCGACGGGGCGACACGATGAGCACGACCATTCTCCGCGAAGAGCGGCCGACAATTCCCGCCGCGGGTGACGTGGGCAGCCAGTGCCCCGAAGAACTCCTCTCCCGCTACACGGAGATCCTGGGCTCGGGCCGGCTCAACTGGACGGAATATCACACGCTCTCGCGGCGACTCGGCGCCGGCGGCCAGGGCGTTGTCTATCTCACCATGCGGCGGGGCGCCGGCAACTTCACGCTCCCGGTGGCCCTCAAGATCTTCTCGCCCGAGCGGTACGAGACCGAGAGCCTCTACATGGAGGCGATGGACCGGATCGCCTCCGTGGCAGCCCGCGTGGCCCAGATCCAGCAGGACAACCTGCTCGACGTGCAGAACTTCGTCGAGCAGCGGCGGATCCGGATCATGGAGATGGAGTGGATCGACGGCTACGACCTGTCGCGGCTCCTCGCACCCGAACTGCTCGAGCAGACCCGGGCGAATGTCACGGACGACCGCTGGGACTACCTCAACAACGTGTGCGTGACGGCCGGGCCGCAGCAGTCGCGGCTCAAGCCGGGCGTGGCGATCGCGATTGTGCGGGAGTGCCTGGCAGCTCTGGCCGCGCTCCACCGCGAGGGGATCGTGCACGGCGACGTGAAGACGGCCAACATCATGGTCAAGCGAACCGGCAACGCGAAGATCATCGACATCGGCTCGGCTCATGCCGTCGACGACATGCCCCCAACCCGAACCTGCACTCCCGCCTACGCGGCGCCGGAGGTGCTCGAGGGCCGCGACAACTCGCCCCGCAGCGACCTCGCGAGCCTTGGGTATGTGTTGATCGAGATGCTCTCGGGCCAGCCGCCGTTTGCGGGGCTCAAGTCGTTCCGGGATCTTCTCGAGGCGAAGCGGTCGCTTGTGCACCGGCTCCCGCAGGTGCTTCCCTCGGAGGTGTCTTGCAACGAACTGCTGATGGACTTCTGCCGCGGCATGATCGCCCCCGACCCGGCCCGGCGATTCCCCAGTGCCGAGGACGCCGACCACACGAAGGGGGGCGCGGCGAGCTTCCACCGCCAGCTCATCGTGGGGGGGCTGGCGAGCGAATACGAAAACGAACTCCGAGCCTGGCTCGACGAGTTCGAGTGAGTACGGTTCCGGAGCTGCCGAGATAAAAGCCCCCTGCGCGAGCTGGGGGACTGTGACGTGCCGCACCAAGTGGACA
>JBBEEF010000174.1:0-2453 GCA_040880915.1 Pirellulales bacterium | reverse complement strand
GCGGGGGCGATGCTCATGGTCTTACCTCGCATGCCTCAGCGGCAGGCGGTCTCGCGCATGATTCGGGCCGTCGCGGCGTGGGCTTCGGCCACCCACTCCACGATCCGGTCCGGCTCGGGCGAATATTCGAGTTCGATGCTCACGACGCCGTCGTAGCCCGTGTCGCGGATCGCGGCGAGATACGCGGCGATCGGCGTCACGCCCCGGCCCGGCGGCAGGTCGCCATGCACGCGGCCGTCGCAGTCGCTCACGTGAACGTGCTCGATCCACCCGGCGAGGCGGGCCACGTCGGCCGGCGGCGTGTGGACGAGGTGGAGGTGCGAGATGTCGCAGTTGGCCCGCACCGTCTCCGGCAGGCCGACCTCCCGGAGAAACGCCAGCATCGTGTCGATCGAGTTGACGAGTGACAGCGTGAAGGGCTCGAGCTCGATCGCGATCTTCACGCCGCGGTCGGCGGCAAGGCGGCCGAGCTCGCGGACGGCCTCGACGCCCGCCCGCCACTGCTCCGCCGGCGGAATCACCTCCCGCTGCCAGACGTATTCACCGAGCACGAGCAGGAGATTCAAGCAGCCCAGCTCCTCCGCCAGATCAATGAACGCCCGGCAGCGGTCGAGATGGAACCGACGCACCGCCGGATTGAAGTCGACGAGCCCGAGGGCGACGCAGCACAGGCTCACGATCGGCAGGTCGAGGTCGCGGCAGGTGTCCTTGATCAGGGCCCGCTCGGCGGCGTCGATGTCGAGCGGATCGGTGAAGATGTCTACCGTATCGAAGCCAAGTTCCTTCGTTTTCTCGAGGCCGAACCGGGTGCCTTTGCCGGCCTGGGCGAAGGCCGAGTTGATGAGGCCGAGTTTCATGCGAGGGGCTCCTGGGGCTGATGATGCGGGGCGGTCGTGATCTCAGTGACCTCCACGCCCCGGTGCTCCCGGGCCGAGCGGTAGGCGGCATCGACGACCGCGATCGTGAGCAGGTTGTCGTCGCCGGTCGCGACGGCCGGGGCGGTGCCCTCAAGATCGCGGAGCAACTCGGCCATCGGCCCCACGAACGCATCAGGAAACCAGGCCTCCGGCCAGCGGGGACGGTGCCAGCCTCCTGCCGTCGTCGTGTAGTCAAGCGTGCTCGGGCAACGTTCCGGCCAGGCGGGCCAGCCGATCTCGCCGACCGCCAGGCCCACCGTCCCCTCGACGCGAAACCGCACACCCAGGTCGGCCTCGGCCCCCTCGCGAGCCGGGCCGGCCCACACGTCGTCGATCGTCAGGCAGCGGAGCCCCGAGTCGTATTCGAGGATCACGAGCACGATGCCATCCTCGTGGGCAAACTGCCTGGCTGTTCGCGGGTCGGGCCGTACCGACGCAATCACCCGCCGCGGCGTGCCGAACCAGTGGCGAAACGTGTCGAGGTGATGGATCGACATGATCCGGAGCGTCACCCAGCCGAGCCGCTCCTGCCACGGCATCCAGTGGGGCACCGCCCGCATCTCGATCGTGGCCAGCACGGGATCGCCGAGCACGCCTCGCTCGAGCAGGCTGCCGCACACCCGCACTGCATGGTCGTACCGCATGTTCTGGTTGACGACGAGCCGCACGCCCGCCGCGCGGCACCGCTCCACGATCCGCTTCGCCTCCGCGTAGTTCGTGGCCAGCGGCTTCTGCGCGAGGATGCCCCGGATGCGATCGCGGCGTTCGAGCACCTCCTCGATCACCGCCGGCTGCATGTCGGGCGGCACGGCGATGTCGACAACCTCAACGGCTGGATCGTCGAGCAGCCGGCGGAAGTCGGTGTAGGCCCGCGGGATCGAATGGCGGGCGGCGACCGCGGCGGCCGCGTCGGGCCGGCGGGCAGCGATCGCGACGGGGTTGAGCCCCGCCGCGCGGTAGGCCACGAGGTGGCAGTCGGCCATGATGAAGCCGGCCCCGATGCAGCCGATGCCGACCGTGCGATCGGCCGGCAGCGGGGGCAGGTGGTCGAGGGCGAGGTGGTCCATGGTGCTCTGTCAGGCCGAGGAATACCGCACCGCAGCGGCTTGTGTCGGCGGCGCAGGGTGGCGGGTGGCAGGGTGGCAAAACCGGCCCCGTCCCTGTTCATCCGAGCGAGATGTCCTCGACGCCCTCATCGTTGACGCACACGACAAACCGCAAGGCTGCTCCTGCGACCATGGCAATACTCCACAAAGCGTTTGATTTTGATCTTTCGCTTGCCGACACCATGAGCCTCGTACCAATGCAACTCCACCCTGCGGAGTATAACATTCCACCCTCGGATCACCGCTTCGCTTTTCCGCTTTCGCCAACGCCTGCCGCCGGAGCGGGCACTCAGGTCGATGCGCTCCCGAATCGACAGGTTGATCGCGATCGTCTCGACGTTCACAACCTCGCTGACGATCTCAAAGTCCATTGCTCGTGTGCGCACACCACAACCACCCTTGCAGCCCCTGATAGCCTCGGCCGGTGGAC
>JBBEEF010000173.1:0-16242 GCA_040880915.1 Pirellulales bacterium | reverse complement strand
CTGACAGGGACTTGCACCCTGCTGATTCAATACACTCGCAATCGCACAGCCCCGGACGACAGCCGGGCGGACTGTGACGTGTCGCACCGTCTGACGCGGCCAGGCTGAACGGTGTCGTGCATCCGGGGCGGCATGGGCGGCATGGGCGGCGAGCTGACCCAATCACCCGCAGTCCCCGGGCTCGCGCCCGGGGCTTGTATGCAATCCCCTTCGCCACAGAGCCGCATCCGGCGACTGCCAGGCCGAAACCCTTGGCTGCCGTAACCCTTGGTTACCCGCGGACAAGCTCCGGCTCGATCGTCACGGGCAACGTCGATTCACCCCGACGCTTACGGACATGGCCACCCGGACGGGCGTCAGGCATCGATCTCAAAACCCTTGCGGCTCTCGCGGGCCAGAAAGGTGTTGGCCTGGGCATCGCCCACGACCTCACGTGCGAGAGGATCCCATTGCAGCTCACGGCCAAGCCGCATGGCGATGTTGGCAAGGTGGCAGATCTCGAGCATCCGGTTGTGCGACCAGACATCGGAGATCGGCTGTTTCCGCGACGTCATCGCCGCCACGAAGTTAGCGGTGTGGTTTCCGCTCACCGGGCCGCCGTAGAGCCCCTCGATCGCTCCTTCCGGCAGCGGGTCGTGGGCGAGATCCTCGGCCGGCTTGCCAGTGAGTTTGCCGCGGTTGACGAAAAATCGGCCCGCGGTGCCCTCGAACAGGATGCCGTTGTCTCCCTTGCTCGTGATGATCATCTCCACTTTGTCCGGCATGGCAACGCGGATCGTGAAGTCGGTGGCCGCGTTGTAGCGGTCGCCCACGGTCGGCTGGCCGTCTTTGTAGTCCACTGGCAAAGTGTATTCGAGCGGCGTGACGAGGCTGGGGCCGGTGTCGGTGCAGCCGAGTGCCCAACAGGCGATGTCGACGTGGTGGGCACCCCAGTCGGTGAGCTTGCCGCCGGAGTACTCGTGCCAATTGCGAAATGAATAGTGGCAATTGCTGTACAGGGGCACGCCCCCGCCATAGCCCTGGCGGATTTCCGGCAGGGCGCGGTAGGCCACCGCGGGGGCCGGTCCGAGCCAGGCATCCCAGTCGAGGCCCCCCGGCACGGCCGCCTCGGGGATCACCGGCGACGACTCCATCCCGTTGATGCCGCACGTCACTTTTTTCACCGCGCCGATCCGGCCGGCCCGCACGAGCGCGATCGCTTGGAGAAACCGCCCGTCGCACTCAGTCCGCTGCATGGTACCGACCTGGAAGACCCGGCCGGTCTGCTTGACGGCCTGCTCGATCAGCTTGCCCTCGTCGATCGTGAGCGTGAGCGGCTTTTCGCAATAGACATCCTTGCCGGCAGCCATCGCCTCGATCGCGATCTTGGTGTGCCAGTGGTCGGGCGTCGCGATCATCACCGCGTCGATGTCCTTGCGGTCGAGCACCTTCCGGTAGTCGGCATAGGCGTCGGGCCTGCGGCCGGTGGCCTTCTCGACCCGGTCCACGTTCTCGGTGAGCACGCCCGAATCAATATCGACGAGCGCCGCGAAGTCGGCATATGGAAACGATTTTTGCGTGATCGTCCAGCCCTGATTGCGGAGGCCGATCGTGGCGAACAAGGGGCGATCGGCAGCCGCGGCCAGCGATCGTCCTGCAGCGGGCAGGACGATGGCGAAGCCACCTGCCGCGGCCGCTCCGCCCAGGAGCCGGCGCCGGGAGATTGTGTGTGTGGAGGAGCCGGGGATCGAACGCATCGGCAGCATGGAATTACTCCCTGGGGGGAGCATGGATCGATTGGCGGCTAGAATCATTCTTTTCGCAATCATAACACCTTCAAGCAGCCCCGAACCCGGGCTCGGAGCAGGCCTGCAACCACGCCGGCCAGCGGGCCGGAGGCTCACCCCAGACGGGGAATTCACCCGGGTGGGGTCCCGTGCGAAACCTGAACGAGCCTCGGCCGTTCAAGAGGTAGGGTCGGTATCGACCACTGCCGCAGGCACTTTTTTTAAGACTCCTTCTTGACACGCTTCCCCTCTCCCTAGGAATTCAGCCATGAACCTCACGCTTCGATTCGGCACGCCAGCCGCCGGCCTCCTGGGCCTGCTCGCTGCGATCCCCGGCGCCCACGGCGCCGATGCTCAAGAGGCCGCTGCCGCCCCCATTATCCAGGCTCCCGTCATCCAGGCCCTCGTTGGCACAACGGCGCTGCTGGCCGACGACGCGGACCGCGAGGGTGATCGCAGCGAGGGTCGGCGAAGCCGTGAGTCGAGCCGTGGCGAGCGCGGCGAGGCGGGTCGGGGCGATGCCCAGGCCATGATGAACGAGATCATGGCCCGCCTGTCACGGATCGAGCAGATGCTCGGCGAGCGGGGGCCCATGATGGGCCGCGGCCCCGGCCGGTCTGAAATCTCTCCCGAGATGAAGCAGCAGTGGGAAGCCCGCATGAAGGAGGGCCGCGAGAAGATGAAGGAAGCCCGCGCGAAGTGGGAGAATGCCCCGCCTGAAGAGCGGGAGGAGATGAAGAGCAAGTGGGAAGCTCGCATGAAGGAAGGCCGCGAGAAGATGCAGGCCGCCCGCGAGAAGTGGGAGAATGCCTCGCCCGAAGAGCGGGAAAAGATGAGGCAGGAGTGGCAGGGCCGCATGAGAGAGGGCCGCGAGAACCGCGAGAAGACAGAGCAGCCGGGGCCTGAGGGGGGCGAGGGGCCGCAGATGCCCGAGGAGGTGCGGAAAAAGATGGAGGAGGCGCGGCGGATGGTCGATGAGGCCCGCAAGCGGGCCGCCGAGATGGGAAACCGCGTCAAGAGGCTCGAGGCCGAACTTGAGCGGATGAAGGACAAGCAATCCACCGACGAGGAGTTTTGAGGATTTTTCCGCCGGATGATCGGTTTCCAGGCCCGTGCTGGCCCCAGCGGGTCGACCCTGGAACTTGACACCCCGGGAATAACGGTCTTTGATAGGGAGGTAACGGCTTGTCGTTACCTCCCTCCCGCTGATCGACCCCGGGGAGCTTGGGGTCCGCGTCGTGCCTCAAGGTACGACGGCGACGTGGGTGTCCCCGAGGAGCGGTTCTCTCCAGAGAATCGGAACTGATGGGTCGCACCGCCCGTAGCAGCGTGGTCTGGCTGACCGCGGTTACCGTTTCGTTGTCGGCTCTGGTTCATGGGGCCGAGCCGCCACTCGACTTCAATCGCGACGTCCGGCCGCTGCTCTCTGACCGCTGCTTCGCTTGCCACGGCCCCGATGGCGAGGACCGCCATGCTGGACTGCGGCTCGACCTCAGGGAGACCGCCACCGCCGCGCTCGAGAGCGGGGCCGTAGCCGTGGTCCCGGCGAACGCCGCCGCCAGCGAACTCTTCGCCCGGATCACAAGCACCGATCCGGACCTCGTCATGCCCCCACCGCACGTTGGTAAGCCGATCACTCCCGCGGAGGCCCGGATCCTCGAGCGCTGGATCGCCGCTGGGGCCGAGTACCGCGGCCACTGGGCCTTCGAGCGGGTTGAGCAACCGGCGCTGCCGGAGGTGCGGGACGGCTCGTGGGCAAAGACGCCGCTCGACCGATTTATCCTGGCCCGACTCGAGGCCGAGGGGATTGCCCCTGCTCCTGAGGCCGACCGGGTCACGCTGGCCCGCAGGCTCGCCCTTGACCTCACGGGCTTACCGCCCGCGCCGGAAGCCGTCGGCAGTTTTCTCGCCGACACTGCACCCGACGCCTATGAGCGGTATGTCGACTCACTGCTTGCGAGCCCGCACTTCGGCGAGCGGATGGCGATCGAGTGGCTTGACGCCGCCCGCTACGCCGACAGCCACGGCTACCAGACCGACTCCAGCCGCTCCAACTGGCCATGGCGAGACTGGCTCATCCGGGCCTTCAACGAGAATCTTTCCTTCGACCAGTTCACGGTCGACCAGCTCGCCGGCGACATGCTCGAAAACCCGACGCGTGATCAGATCGTGGCAACCGGCTTCAACCGCAACCATCGGATCAACGGCGAAGGGGGCATCATCGCCGAGGAGTGGCGGGTGGAGACGGTGATCGACCGGGTAGAGACGACCGGCCAGACCTGGCTGGGACTGACCGTGGGCTGCAGTCGCTGCCACGACCACAAGTACGACCCGCTCTCGCAGCGGGAGTTCTATGCGCTGTTCGCGCTCTTCAATAACGTGCCGGAAACCGGTTCGATCATGGGCTCGCAGAACCGGGCCGGCGGCAATTCCGATCCGCTCTTCGAGATCCCCTCCCCGGAGCAGGAAGGGGAACTCGCCAGGCTGAACGAGGTGGTGGCCGACGCCGAGGCGGCGGTCAAGGCAGAGGGAGCCAACATCGACCCGCTCGTCCGAGAGTGGGAAGCGTCGCTCGGCCCTCTACTCGGCGGGGCGGAGAAGGTCTGGGACTCGTTTGAGCCACTCGAACTCAGGAGCGCAGGCGGGGCCACATTCCGCCGGATCGAGGACGGTTCGTGGCTCGTGGAGGGGGCGAATCCGCCCTTCGACACCTACGAGTTTGAGGCGCTCCTCCCCGGGCAGTCGTTTGGGGGCGTGCGGCTCGAGGTCATTCCCGACCCGACCCTGATCGGCATTGCAGGCCCGAACCTGCCAGACGTGGTTGCGGCGGCACTGGCCGTCGATCGCGACACGCGGTCTCCACAGCAGCAAGACGACCTGCGGAAGTTCTACCGGGAGAAGGTGGACGGGCCGATCAAGCGGGCCGAGGCGGCCCGCGACGCGGCCAAGAAGAGCCTCGCCGACTTCCGCAACACACTGCCCACGGCGATGGTGATGAATGAAGGGCCGGCACGCGACGCGTTTCTGCTCGTCCGCGGCGAGTACGACAAGCGGGGCGAAAAGGTTCCGCCGGGCCTGCCGGCCTTTCTGCCTGCGGTGCCCGAGGGCATGAAGGCCGACCGGCTGGGACTCGCCCGCTGGATTGTTTCCCGCGACAACCCGCTCACTGCCCGTGTTCAGGTGAATCGCCTGTGGGAGCGATTCTTCGGCACGGGGATCGTCAAGACGAGCGAGAACCTCGGTAGCCAGGCGGAGTATCCCAGCCACCCGGAACTCCTCGACTGGATGGCGGCAGAGTTTATGGAGGGCTCGTCGCTACCGGCCGTGGGGGGCAAGCCCGCCGGTCCCTGGGACACAAAGGCCTTTGTCAAACTGCTGGTGAGCAGTGCCGTCTACCGGCAGAGCGCGGTTGTGACTCCCGAGAAACTCGCTCGCGATCCGGCCAACCGGCTCCTCGCCCGGGCCCCGCGAATCCGGCTTCCTGGCGAGGTCGTCCGTGACCAGGCGGTCGCCGCGGCGGGGCTGCTTGTGCCCACGATCGGCGGCCCGAGCGTCCGCCCCTGGATGCCCGACGGCGTCTGGGACGAGACGAGCAAGTACGGAGACCTGCGGGGCTACAAGCCTGACACCGGCCCCGGCCGTTACCGCCGCACCATGTATACGATCTGGAAGCGGACAGCTGCGCCTCCGACGATGCTCCTCTTCGACGCCCCGAATCGTGAGACCTGCCAGGTCAAGCGGTCGCGGACCAACACGCCACTGCAGGCCCTCGCGCTCCTGAATGAGACGACCTTCATCGAGGCGGCCCACGGCCTCGCCCGACGGATGCTCGGCGAGGGGGGCGACACACCGGCCACGCGAATCTCCCACGGATTCCGGCTGGCGATCGGCCGGCCACCATCAGACTCCGAACTAGTCACCCTCGTGGTGGGGTTTGGTGCCGACCGGGAAGCGTTTGCCGCCGACCCAGATGCCGCCGGGAAGTACGCCGGCTATGGCCTCGTGAAGCCGCCCGAAGGCATCCCGCCTGAGGAGTTCGCTGCCTACTCGCTGGCCGCCAACGTGATCATCAATCTTGACGAATTCGTGATGCGTGAGTGACCAGGGGCCGACCATGCCAAACATGCCGACCATGCCGAACACTGAAATTCTCCGCGTCCAGGACGCACTCAACCGTCGCGTGTTCCTGGGGAGCACAGCCGGGGCGCTCGGGGCCACGGCACTCGCGAGTTTGCTTGCGCCAACGCCGGCCGGGGCCGCCGCGGTCACGGGGTTTGCCGGGCAGACATTCCCCAGCTTCCCCGCCAAGGCGAAGCGAATCATCTACCTCTTCCAGTCGGGTGCTCCCTCGCAGATGGATCTGTTCGATCCCAAGCCCGAGATGGAGAAGCGGCGGGGCGAGAACCTGCCCGAGTCGATCCGCCAGGGTCAGCGGCTCACCACGATGACCAGCGGCCAGAAGAACTTTCCGGTCGCCCCCTCGATCTTCAGGTTTGCTCAGCATGGTGAGAGCGGGATGTGGTTCAGCGATCTCGTGCCCAACATGGCCCGACATGCCGACCGCTGGTGCATGATCCGCTCGATGGTCACCGAACAGATCAATCACGACCCGGCGATCACCTTCTGCCAGACCGGCCACCAGCTCGCCGGCCGGCCAAGCATCGGCTCGTGGGTGAACTACGGCCTCGGCAGCGACAATGCCGACCTGCCGGCCTACATCGTGTTGACGAGCTTCGGCAGCGGCCGCAGGGACGACCAGCCCCTCTACGACCGGCTTTGGGGGGCGGGATTTCTGCCGACGGAGAACCAAGGGGTGCGGTTCCGAAACACCGGCGACCCAGTGCTCTACCTCGCCGATCCGCCGGGTGTTGCCCGTGACCGCCGCCGGTCCACTCTCGATCGGATCGCGGCCCTCAACTCGGCCCGCGGGAGCCTCGTCGGCGATCCCGACATCGCCGCCCGCACGGCCCAATACGAGATGGCCTTCCGGATGCAGGCGAGCGTGCCGGAGATCATCGACTTCTCCGACGAGCCGCGACACGTGCTCGATTCCTACGGGCCCGACATCAAGCGGCCCGGCAGCTACGCCTTCAACTGCCTCCTCGCCCGCCGGCTCTCGGAGCGAGGCGTGCGGTTTGTCCAGCTCTTCCACATGGGCTGGGACCACCATGGTGGCCTGCCGGCGGCGATCAAGGGGCAATGCCACGACACCGATCAGGCCACGGCCGCCCTGCTCGACGACCTCGCGAAGCGAGGCCTGCTCGACGAGACGCTTATCGTCTGGGGGGGCGAGTTCGGCCGCACGATCTACTCCCAGGGTTCACTCACGGCCACGAACTACGGCCGTGACCACCATCCGCGATGCTTCACGATGCTCATGGCGGGGGCGGGCGTGCAGGGTGGCCTCACCTGGGGCGCGACCGACGACTATTCCTACAACATCGTGACGCCGGAGCAGAAGGTGCATGTCCACGATCTGAACGCCACGATCCTCCACCTCATGGGTATCGACCACCTCCGCCTCACCTTCCCCTACCAAGGCCGTGATTTCCGGCTCACGGACGTGCACGGAGAGGTGGTACACGGGATCCTGAGTTGACTGGTAACGCAGGCTCGATTGGCACGGGCAGCCCCTCCCGCGACCCGGATTTCTGAGAACCGCGGGTTAACGATCCACACCGCAAGATGCGCAAAGCACGGCCGCCCGGAGGTGCGGCCGGCGGCCGGAGGGCCGCGAAGCCCGCCGGGGGCAGGGATGCCCCGCCGGGCGTATAGACGGTTTCCAACGCCGTCGAGATAGCACGGGCAACCCCTCGCAGAACCCGCACACAATCCCGGGCCGCCAGCCAAGCTCACCGTGAACGCTTGCGGCCGCGGGGCTTTTTCTTCGCGGTCGGCGCGGCGGGCTCGTCCGCCGGGGCCGTCGATGCCTGGGACACGATGATGCAGTTCTCGCCGAGGTCGAGAGCCTCCTCCTCCTCGATCGCCCGGCCGCGGTCGTCAAGCTTCACATCAGCCTCGGCCGTCTTCCGCCTGGCCACCGCGAGGAGCTGCTCGTAGAGCTTCGCCCTGTCCGTTCCGTTGATCTGGGAGACGGCCGTGGCGACCTCGCCGAGATACCGCAGGAAGATGCTCCGCCGCTGCCCCTCCTGAGCCACGCGGAGCCGCCGCCGGAGATACATCCCGAGCTTGCGGCCCACCGCCTGCAGCGCCAGGCGGATCTCCTTCTGGATCTCGGGATAGTGGGCAATCGCCTCCTTCGACTCGCTCGTGAACGGCACCCACACACTTGCCACGTGCACCATCACCGTGACCGGCCCCGAGGGCAGGCTGCCACGGGACTGGGAGAGTCCGTAAGACCGCCAGTTCGTCGAGAGGATCGTCTGCGTCACCGCACAGGCGGCGTGCTGGAACTGGAGTGGCACGCGGTTGGCATACCGCAGCACCGACATGCTCTGTCCCTCCTCGACGCTCACGTGCTGCATCGCCCTGTGGAGGGAGTCGAGTTCCTGCTTCTTGAGCTTGGACGGAGATTGCCGTGGGGCGAGCTGGGCCTCGGCGAGGATCTTGTCGGCCCCTTCAGACCCGACGCCGGCAAAGGTGGTCGTGAGAAACTGCCGCAGGCTGCGGGCGTCGCTCTCGCCGGCGAGCTCGCCGAGGGCGTCGCGGGTCACCTTCTGGGTCGCCACGCCCCCGCCGAAGGCAAGCGCCGCCTCGATGACAAACGGATTGCCACGGTAGACGCTGGGAGGCCTGGTCGCCGCTGTGAAGAATTCCCCCGGCACCACCTGCCGCAGCCCGGCCAGGAGCCGCTGCTCGCCGATCGGCACGACGCAGTCGGTCGCCGGCGGCGGGATCTTCGTCTCCTGAATCGCCTTGTACAGGGCGTCGGCCTCGCCCCGGCCGAGCTTGCCCGTCGTCACCCGCGCTGAAAGCTTCGCCATGTCGCAGAGCTTTCTGGCCGTGCCATGCGAGACGCGGGAGAACGACTGCGTGAGGAACTGGGCGACCGTGAGCTTGGGATGCTCCTGAAGCATCGTCACGAGCCGGCCGAGTTCGACGCCGTAGGGATGCGGCTTGATCTCCTTCGGCTCCGGCGGCAGCTCCTCGCTCACCCGCTCGAGAATCCGCTCCTGGCCATCGGGGCCGATGAAGTGGATGCGAGCGTGCGGATTTGAGATCGCCGTCTGCTCGAGATACTCCTCGACGCTCCCCCGGCCCCGCTGGAACTTCGCCTCCATCTCGATCGTGACGCGGGTGCCGTGGTCGATCGGCTCGGCCCGATCGTTCTCGGCCACCCACGCGATCGAGTATTTCTTCATCAGCTCGTCACCCCCCTTGCCGGCCGGGATATCGACCCCTTCCCCGCGGCCGTTGAGGATCTCCGGCTGGTTGGTCTTCGTGTCGATCCGCAGCTCGTAATAGTGGGCCGGCTGCTTGCGGTCGATCTTGGAGATGATCTTCACCGGCTTGCCGGTGGTCAGCACGCCGTACATGCCAGCCGCCGAGATACCGATGCCCTGCTGGCCACGGCTCATCCGCAGGCGATGAAACTTTGAGCCGTAGAGAAGCTTGCCGAAGATGAGCGGGATCTGCTTGCGGATGATGCCGGGGCCGTTGTCCTGGACGCCCATCCGGTATCGGGCCCCGCTCTCCCCGACCTGCTCAATGTGCACCCAGATCTCGGGCAGGATTCCAGCCTCCTCGCAGGCGTCGAGCGAGTTGTCGACGGCCTCCTTGACGCTCGTCAGCAGGGCCTTCCGCGGGGAGTCGAAGCCGAGGAGGTGCCGGTTCTTGGCAAAGAACTCGCTCACGGAGATGTCCCGCTGGCCGGCGGCGAGGGTCTGGGCGGTGGCCCGCCGCTTTGTGGGGGCTGCCTTCCGGGCCGGAACAGACCCGCCGTTTGGCGGCTCGGCCGCTGGCTCGTCGGGTGGTGACACCTCGGCCCTGACCCGACCCGGCTTCGCAGTTCGGGACTTCTTCGCGTTGGCGGAGGGGCTGGCCATGGCGGTTCCACGGGAAAAATGCTGGAAACCCATGACTTTGATCGCCGCGGGCAGAGTTGGCAAGAGGGGATGAGTTTGCGGGTTGGCGAGCCCCTGACGGAGGACTCTGCGGGCCGCGGCAGGCGGCCCGTCGCCGCGGAAAGGTGTGCCTGTCGGGCAGAGCCAGCCCTAGCCAGCGGGGCCGGGTGATGCGCGACGCGGCGTTCCGCCGAAGTTGCCCTTGGCGGAGGTCCTTCCGGAACAACCCGCCAGCAAGCACGAGGAGCCGAGCGATGCCACGCACGATGACGGTTCGCCGCTGGCTGGCGGCCACGGTGGCCACCTGCGGAATGCTGACTGGCGGCACCTGTGTCGCCCTCCCGATCGGCGGGGGCGTCGAGGGTCCCGTCCCCGACGTGTTTTACAATTTCTATACGCCGCCTGTTCCGGTGGGGCCATCTCCCGCCATGGGCGCTCAGCTCTATGTGTCACCGCGGCCGGTGCCGCCGCGGGTCGGCCACACTTGGAACACCTATCCCCCCTTCATGCCGCACGAGTTCCTGTACAAGCATCGCCGAAAATATGTCCGGCCCGCGGGGGCGACCGGCATGCGAACGACCGTCCACGGCTACTGGTGGTGAGGAGCGACAACATGCAGCGGATCTTGGGTGCAAAACACGTTCTCGCGGCTGCGGCCGGAGTCGCCATCTGCCTGATCGGCGGCCCACGAACGGGCTTTGGTGGTCAACCGCATCGGGGGCACCATCCGCATCACAGGCAGACTGGCTGCGCCGGCTCTTCGCCGGGGTCATGCGGTCACGGCCACTGCCACCACGGCTGTCAGTGCCGGCTGTGCAACCATCAGGGCGCGGGCCTGCTGAACCATGGCCACCATGGCCAGGGCCTCAGTGGGCACTGGATCAATCACGACACGATCGAAAAGCGGTACTTCCTCCGCAGCCAGGGTAAGAGCTGGCACAGCGCCTGGTATGACCCCGCCGAAGGCCGTCCGATCGCGCTGGTGGTGCCGCCGACGGCGGAGTTCCAGGCGGAGTACGGCTGGGGCGTACCGAGTTCGCGGGTAGCACCGATCTATCACCAGTTTCGCCGACCGTATCCCGGCCCGGGCGCCGTGGGGGGTGGTGGCGGCGGATTCATGCCCACGCCAAACCAGCCGAGCGACACCGTGCAGTTTGGTGTCAGCGCCGTCCGCGGTCCCTGGAACGGCTACTAGCCGGGCGGGCGGAAGAATTACCGCCGGATCGTGTCGAGGTCGTCGGCCGTGAGCCAGCGGGCGGCGAGTTCTTCGCCCACATCTTTGTCCAACGCGGGCTCGTCCGGGGGCGTGCCCGTGCCGCCGGCCGCCAAGGCGACGAGCATCCGCCGGTCCGCCGGTCCGGTCCGCGGCAACTGCTCGGCGAGACGAGCCATACCGGCCGGGTTGCGGCCGGCGGCGGTGGCAAACTGGCCGACGAACAGGCAGATTTCATGCACGTTGGCGGCTACGCTCCGGACGATCAGCGGCTGGAGCGTGCGGGTCACAACCTCGAGACCGAGGCCGTCGACTTCCAGGAAGGCCTCCACGTCGACACGCTGCGCCTCACGACCATGACGACCGACGAGCTGCTCGTACCGAACCACCAGCAGACAGCCCCCGGTCAGGGGCTTGGGTGCCAGGGATCCCGTGTAGCCTCCCCGGCCGTGGAACACGAGCATGCCACCCGTCGGTCGGCGGTCGTGGTGGAGCAGGCGAATTATCCCCACGGTGCCGTAGCCATCCGCCAGCCGCCAGCGACCCGGACCGGCCGGGTCGAGTGACACGCGGCTGATGCCCAGCACCCGCCAGATGTCAACGAGTGTCTCCGGTTTGGTGAGCACGAACTCAAGGAGCGTCGCCTCGCACTGGATGGTCTCGGCCGGGAGCCGGCGGTGCAGCGTGGTCGATCGGTGAAAGTGCTCGACGACGTGGCGATCGTCTGCCGACATCAGGTCGGTCGGTAACGCCTCGAGCGACCGGCGACAGGACTCGCGGCCGGCGAACCCGGCGTCGGCCAGGGCGGTGGCGAGGCCCCCGGCAGGCGACCGCTCAGCGGCCATTGCCGCCGCGGCCACGGTGCAGACGATCCCCGCCACGATCGCGACTGCGATCCGCACGGCCATGCTCGTTCCCCCTGGTCAAGCCTCCCCGCAGGGTGCCGCCCCGGCACCACTCCCGTCCTTGGTTTTCGGCCGCCAGCCGCCTCGAGAGCCAATGAATTTTCGGCACGATTCGGCAACTCGCCCCCGCTTGCCTAGTCTGCCACCGGGCGGTGGATCGTCTCTTGGCCCGGCGGCTTTGGTTCCCTAGGCTCCCGCTCCCGCCCCTCCTCCGCTGCGGCCCTTCGATGCTCTCGATTCACGATTCCGCCCCGCATACCACCCCGACGACCGGGCCGTCTGCGGGACATGCCGAGAGCCTGCTGGGCCGCGGTCTTGTCGCCTGGACCCGGTTCTGCCTGGCCCGGCCCTGGACGGTGTTCTTCGTCGCCATCCTCACGGCCGTCGCGGCCGCGACGTGGACGGCCGGCAACCTCGGCTACAAGGTGAGCCGCATCGATCTCCTCGATCCCGAGAGCGACTACAACAAGCTCTGGATCGACTACATCCGCGAGTTCGGCGAAGACGACGATGCCGTGATCGTGGTGGAGGGGGAATCCCGTGAGCAGGTGATCGCCGTGCTCGGCGACCTGTCGCGGGCGGTGGCACGAGAAAAGGACCTGTTCCGCTCGGTGCTCCACGAGGTCGACCTCTCCCGGATCCGCTCCAAGGGCCTGCACTACCTTTCCCCCGCCGACCTCACGTTGCTCGACCGCTTCATCGAGCAGACGCAGCCGATCCTCGACGGCGGCTGGTCACAACTGCGGGTGGGCACGATGGTCGCCGGTCTGGCGGGCCAGATGGTGGCCGGCACGGCGATTCCCGGTGACGTCCCGTCCGAGCCGCCGGCGGCCTCCCTCGAGCGACTCAGCGAGAGCCTGCTCGCCGGACTGGAGGTCGCCGCCCCGCAGTCCGGCCGCCAACCGGAGCATGTCTCCCCCTGGCCGAGCATGCCGGAGTCGCTCTCCACGCTCCGCGATCTTTCCAGCGAGCACCTCCTCGCCAAGGAGGGCCGGCTGGGGTTTGTGCTCCTGCGGTTGGTGAAGCAGGAAGGGGGCTTTGCTGGCGCCTCGCGGGCCACCGACGAATTGCGGCGGATCATCGCCGCCATCGGCCAGCGTCATCCCGGCATCTCGATCGGGCTCACCGGCCTGCCGGTGATGGAGGACGACGAGATGCGGACCAGCCAGGAGTCGATGATCTTCGCGAGCTGCCTCTCGCTGGCGGCTGTGGCCCTCGTGATCGTGACCGGATTCGGCGGAATGCGGCACGCCCTGATGGCCAATGGTGTGCTCGTGATCGGCATGGCCTGGGCCTTCGGCTGGGCCACTCTGAGCGTTGGCCACCTCAACATCCTGAGCGTGACCTTCGCCGTGACGATGATCGGCGTGGGCATCGACTACGGCACCTACTATGTGGGCCGGTATCTCGAGTTCCGCCGCCGGGGCCAGGACTGCGAACAGGCCCTGCTCGCGACCAGCGGCACCGTCGGGCCCGGGATTCTCACCGGCGCCGTCACGACGAGCGTCGCCTTCTTTTCTGCCGCGCTCACGAGCTTCGTGGGCGTGGCCGAACTGGGGCTGATCGCCGGCGGTGGGATCCTGCTCTGCGCCGCCGCCGAATTGCTCGTGCTGCCGGCCGTGGTGGCGATCGTCGACCGCGGCTTCCTCGGACGCCGGATTCCCGAGCCGGTGCCGGTCCACTCCTGGCTGGCACCGCTCATGCGGCACCCCCGGTTCGTAACCCTCGCAGCCCTAGCCTGCTCGCTCGCCCTGGCCGGAGGCCTCCACGAGCTCGACTACGACCACAACCTCCTCAACCTCCAGGCCGAAGGGCTCGAGAGCGTCGCGGTCGAAAAGAAGCTGCTTACGGAGTGCGACCAGAGCGTCTGGTACGCCCTCTCGATCGCCGATTCGCGGGAGCAGCTGCTCGAGCGGAAGGCGGAGCTGGTCGCCCTGCCGAGCGTAGACCGCGTTGACGAGATCGCATCGCTGCTGCCGATCGACGAGGAGCTCAAGCGGCCCATCATCACCCGGATTCACCAGCGGCTCGCCGATCTGCCGGAGCGGCCTCCGGAAATTCCTGTCGACCGACTCGATGCCCTGGGCGAGACGCTTGCCTGGGCGCAGGTCGAGGTCTCGAAGCGGCCCGGTGGCCTGCGGACAGCCTGGCACCTGGAGCGAGCCCGTGAGAGCCTGCGGACGAGAGGGCCGGAGTCTTGCTACCAGGCTCTCGCCACCTTCCAGCAGCGGTCTGCCGGCGAGCTGCTCAGCCGGCTGCATGCGTTGGCCGCCGTTTCCGATCCGGAGCCGCCAGCGCTCGACGACCTGCCGCCGAGCCTCGTGGAACGGTTCGTGGGCTCAAGCGGCCGCCACCTCCTCAAGATCTACGGCCGCGGCGACATCTGGCACTTCGAGGCGCTCGAGCGATTCGTGCGGGAGGTCCGGACCGTCGACCCGCGGGCCACGGGCAACCCGCTTCAGGCCTACGAGGCATCGCTCGAGATGAAGCAGAGCTACGAGCAGGCGGGGGTGTCCGCGCTCCTGATAATCTTGATTGTTCTGTGGATCGACTTCCGCAGTATCCGCCACGCACTGCTTGCGGTGGTGCCGCTGGTCATCGGCATCCTCCAGATGCTCGCGCTCATGGGACTGGTGGGCCTCGACCTCAACCCGGCCAACCTGATCGGCATCCCGCTCGTCTTGGGCATCGCGGTCGACTACGGCGTGCACGTTGTCCACGACTTCCTCGAGCGGCCGGGCCCCTACCGGATCAGCGCCTCAACAGCCAACGCCGTGCTCGTTGGTGCCCTGACGACGATCCTCGGTTTCGGGGCTCTGATGGTCGCCAGCCACAAGGGGCTCGAAAGCCTCGGACGGCTCCTGACCCTGGGAGTGACCTGCTGCGGTTTCTCATCGCTGGTCGTTTTGCCCGCGCTGCTCACCTGGCTGCGGCCGAACACCGCTGACAACTCGGCCGACGAGGACGCCGACCAGGATCGGGAACCCACCGCCGCCGAGCCCCCGGCCCGACTGGCAGCCTGACGCGGAATCGGGCATGCAGGTCGGGTCCGCATCGGCAGCGCTCATACAGTTGCCAGACACACGCCGCAAACCACGGGGGAAACCAGGCTGAGACGGCCTTGAAATCCGCCTTGTGTCGCCTGTCACTTGCGCGGTACCTCCTCGGGATCGCAGCTCTGATCCCCGCCCCACACCACTGGTGCGCCGATGAACGTAACGTGCCGATTCCTGCTCGTCCTCGTCCTGGTTGCCGTCACTGCCGCCCCCGCGGCGGCAGAGGATCGACCCGTGAACCTCGTCATGGAGGATCAGTTCCAGAACCACTGCGAGACCGCAGCGATGCGGGGGGACGTGGTCGTGCTCGTCTACGCGGGTCGCCGCGGGGCGGAAGCCGCGGTGGAACTTGGGCGGCGACTGCACACCCACTATCACCCGTCCGCCGACGGGGCCGATCCCGACGCCTGGTCGCAGCAGCCCGCGATCGGAGTGGCCGGCTGGCCGGCGAGCATCCCGGTGCCCGATGTCCGCGTGGTTCCGGTGGCCTGTGTGCCGGAAGTGCCCAAGATACTTCGCGGCCTGGCCCGCTCCCAGCTCCGCAAGGGTTCACCGGTCGTGCCGGTGTGGCTCGACTTCGAGGACGTGATGCGGCAGGGATTCGGCATCGTTCCCGATGAGCCCAACGTGCTCCTGCTCGACGCGGAGGGCGCGGCCTCGAGCGTGATCGCAGGCCAACCCGACGAGGCGGCCTACGCCCGGCTCGTCACGGCCATCGACCAGCTGCGGGCCCGGTCGATCCCCGCGGTTCGCACCGCGTCGTTCCCGGCCCCGATACCGCGCTGAGTTGGACCGACCAGACAACTCGTGTTTAAGGCCGGCTTGAGATGGCACTTGATGCAACCTCCTCGAGTGGGTCGGGGTTGCCCGTGCCATCTCGCCGGACGTTCGCTTCGGTATCCTGCCTGCGCTCACTCCGCGCAAGCTGCGCTTCGGCATCCTGCCTGCGTTTGCTTGCGAGGCCGGCGAGATGGCACGGGCAACCCCTCCCCCTGACCCTCTCTCGCATAAAAACCCCGGGCGCGAGCCCGGGGACTGCGGGTGGTTGGGCCACCCCGCCATCCATGCCACTACGCGTAACCCGCATCAAAATGGCTGCCACCCTTCGCGACTATCTTCTCCAATTGGTGCGCCACGTCACAGTCCCCCAGCTCGCGCTGGGGGCTTCTATGCCGCACGCACCCGGGCCGAACCGGATCGCGATCCTCACTTCCGCTCAGCCAGCGAGGCCGGCGAGATGGCACGGGCAACCCCTCCCCCTGACCCTCTCTCGCATAA
>JBBEEF010000172.1:9730-16337 GCA_040880915.1 Pirellulales bacterium | reverse complement strand
CCCGGCCAAGCAGGGCCTCAAGAGCCTCCGTGTCGTCGCCCGTAGAGATGCCTTTACGATTTTCTTTTCCCCTACGAACACAGCTTTCGGTTATAGCTCGTGAAATAGGATCATCTCGAATCGCGTGGCAGAAATAGCTTCTCTATAGAAGGTTGTCGCAGTATGCTATCGCCGTTGCTCAACAGCCCTCAAGGCAATTCTGCTCGGCCCCGCCCCGTTCTCCTTGAGACTCTTGAGCCATGAAGATTCTCGTCACCGGCGGCGCTGGCTTTATCGGCAGCCACGTGGTGGACGCGGTGCTCGCGGCCGGCCATGAGGCGACGGTCCTCGACGATCTCTCGAGTGGCTCCCGCGACAATCTTCCGGCCGGCGTGCCGCTCCACGTGGCCGACATCGCCGACCCGGCCGCAGTGGACCGCATCTTCGGCGCCGAGAAGCCAGACGCCGTCTGCCACCAGGCGGCGCAGATGTCGGTGAGCCGCTCGGTCCGCGACCCGGCTTACGACGCCCGGATCAACGTGCTCGGGCTCGTCAACGTCCTCGACGCGGCCGTCCGCCACGGGGCGGGACGATTCGTGTTCGCCTCGAGCGGCGGCGTGCTCTACGGTGACGTAACCTCGGCCGCCCCGGAGACAACGCCCCCCGACCCGGTGAGCCCCTACGGGATTACGAAGTGGGTCGGCGAGCGATACCTCGGGTTTTACGCCCGTGAGCACGGCCTGGCGACCGTGGCGTTACGGTATTCAAACGTCTACGGGCCCCGGCAGAATCCGCACGGCGAGGCGGGCGTGGTCGCGATCTTCTGCAAGCGGTTTCTGGCCGGCGAGCCCGCAACCATCAATGGCGACGGCCGCTACGTACGGGACTACGTCTTTGGCGGCGACGTCGCCCGGGCCAATCTCGCGGCCCTGACCGCGGGGGCCGACCTGATTCGCCCCGGCACGCTCACGAGCCTCAACATCGGCACCGGCACCGGCACCGACGTCAACGACCTCGAGGCGCTCGTGCGAACATCGCTCGAACAGGTCCTCGCGGCCAGGGGCCGTCCGACCGCCCTGCCCCCTCCGGCGCACGGCCCGGCCCGCGCCGGCGATCTGCGAAGTAACCTCGTCGACGCAAGCCGGGCCGCTGAACTCCTCGACTGGAAACCCACGGTGCCCCTCAATGCTGGGCTCACCCTCACGGCAGAGTGGTTTGCGGCGGGCCAGCATGGATAGCGGGGTGGAGTTTGTTCCCGCAGTCCCCGGGCTCGCGCCCGGGGCTTTTTATTGGGGCGGGGAGGGGTTGCCCGTGCTATCTCGACGGCCTCGCAAGCGAGCGCACGTGAGGATTGCAATCCTGTTCGGCGCGGAGTGTGCAGCATACAAGCCCCGAGCGCAAGCTGGGGGACTGTGACGTGGCGCACCCATTGGCCAAGAGCCAGGCTCAAGCGGCATGGATAGCGGGGTGGCCTTCGTTCCCGCAGTCACTGGGCTCGCGCCGGGGGCTTTTATGGGTCAGGGGCAGGATGCTGTAGCGAACGTCCGGCGAGATGGCACGGGCAACCCCGACCCACTCGACGGGACCTCCGAAAATCCCTGATGGGCCGTGAAATTCGGGTTTTTCCTGTTCAGGCGGGCTGCTACCCTCCCGCCAGCATGGTCTATCAGCCCCACGAACCCGCCATTCACTCCAACGGTCGCACCGCCGTGATCTGCGGCGTTGGCGGCCAGGATGGTGCGTACCTCGCCGCCCACCTGCTCGGCCTTGGTTACCGCGTTGTCGGCACCAGCCGCGACGCCCAGGGCGGCCGCTTCGAGGGGCTCGCAAGGCTCGGCATCCGCGACCAGGTGACGCTTGTGTCGATGTCGCCGGTCGACTTCCGCTCGACCCTCCGGACGCTCACCCAGGCGGAACCCGACGAGATCTATAACCTCGCTGGCCAATCGAGCGTGGGCCTGTCGTTTGAGCAGCCCGTCGAGACCTTCGAGAGCGTGGTCGTCGGCACGCTCAACCTGCTCGAGGCGATCCGCCTGCTGGGCCGGCCAGTGCGACTCTACAACGCCGGCAGTTCCGAGATGTTCGGCACCACCGGCGAGGAGCCTGCCTGCGAGGAGACCGTGCTCCGGCCGCGGAGCCCTTACGGCATCGCCAAGGCCACCGCCTTCTGGCAGATCGCGCAGTATCGCGAGGCCTATGGAATCCCGGCGGCGACCGGAATTCTCTTCAATCACGAGAGCCCCCTGCGGCCGGAGCGGTTCGTCACCCAGAAGATCGTGGCGGCCGCCTGCCGGATCGCCCGGGGCGAGCAGGACGTGCTCTCCATCGGCGACCTGTCTATCCGCCGCGACTGGGGCTGGGCCCCGGAATATGTCGTGGCGATGCACCGCATGCTTCAGCAGGAGGTGCTCGAGGATTTCGTGATCGCCACCGGCGTGACAACGAGCCTCGAGGAATTCGTGGCGGCGGCCTTCGCCGCGGTCGGCCTCGACTGGCGGCGGCACGTCATCCGTGATCCTGCCCTCGTCCGGCCGAGCGAAATCGCCTGCGGACGGGCGGATACCGGCCGGGCTACCGCGCGGCTCGGCTGGACCGCACGCCATGCCATGCCCGACGTGGTCGGCATGATGGTCGAGGCCCGGCTGGCCCATGACTCAGGCGGCACGACCCGCCGCGCCGCCTAAGGCGATTGCTCACTCCTCGAGGCCTGCGAGCGTGCCGGTCGCGATCCGCTCGCCCAACAGCCGGTTGTCGAGATAGCGGCGCATGGTGTGGAGCTTGCCGACGATCTCGGCCGTATCGGTAGCTGCATACTCGACCTCGGCGGGCAGCCACTGCCGCCGCATGCCGACATAGCCCATGGCGTCGATCCGGACTGCCGGTTCGAGGAGCGGGAAGAACCGCAGCGCGTTGTCCTGGGAGTTGACCAGGAGCGTGAACCGGTCAACCCCCTCGAGTCCGCCGCGGAACGGCCCGCGGGGGGCGAAGGCGTCGCACCGCAGAGCGGGGGCCACGAACACGAGGTGGGTGCGGCCGGGCCGGTCGGCCCAGGGGAGGCCCGGGGACGTTCGCCGCGACAAATCCTCGAGCGCCTCGGCAGCCACAAGCGCTCCGAAGGAGTAGCCCACCACCGCCACCGGCTGTTCCCCCGGCACCTGCCCGAGCAGCCAGGCCAGGTAATGCCCGTCGGCATAGGCCCGCTCGTATTTGCGGCGGCCGTCCTTGAGGAGCAGGCCCTGCTTCTCGCTCGGCCAGGAGAAGATCACGACCCTGGGAGACACGCCGCCGGCCGCGTGGTCGGCCAGCCGCCGGGCCAGCCGCAGACCCTGATCCTTGGCATCGGCCGGCTCGTAGCGATTACCGTGGATAAAGACCACCAGCGGTCGGGATGAGTCGGCGAGGAGCCCGGCGACACCGGCCCGCTCCCAGCGGCGGCAGGTCGTATGCCCTGCGAGCCGTTCGACGGCCGGGCTTGCCTTGACCGGCATCCCGCAGACGCCCGGGAGCCCCCGGGTGCTCACGACCCAGAGATCGAGTTCACCCGGACAGTCCTCCACGCCGGGAACACCGCCGGGCTCAATTCCAGCCAGTTCGACGGCAGTTCGTTGAACGGCAGCCTGCTCATCGGCACTGGCCGGGCAGAGGGCCAACGCAACCAGACCCAGGACAAGGGAGGCTCGCTTTGTGACACGGCGGTGCAGGATGCGGGAAGACATTGTTCTCGGTATCGGCGGCGGTGGTTCGGATCGGGAGCGGAGTCATGAATTGGACCGATCGCATCGAACGATAGCCCACGCCTGCGGGACGTGCCCTCCCGCAACACCAAACACGTGCGGCCGCGGGGCGGGTAGCCCGAACGGTCCGCACAACCGTCACCACAGGTCGTCGCCGGCTGCCAGCCTTGCCACTCAGACCGGCGACACGCTCCGCCGCGCCCAAATCATGAGGTACTTTTCCAGTGGCGTCGTCGCCGACGACGCTCTCATCTCGCACGAAGTCGGCCCGCGGCGGCAACCTGACCGCCGTCCCTGCCTGGAGGTTTTCGTCATGTCGCGGTTTATCTGTCTGGCACTGGCCCTGTCCGCCCTGACGGCGGCACCGGGGTGCAGCAGTTGTTTCGGTGGTGGCAACAACTGCCGCCGGCCGTCGTTCATGGAGTTCCGTTCCCCCTGTGGGCAGCGGGCTGCTCCGGGTCCGGTCATGGGCGCCCCCTGTGGCCCGGTCTGCGATCCCTGCGGTCCCGGCGCCGGTCCGATGATGGGCCCCGCGCCGTGCTGCGATGAGGGGATGATGCAGGGTGGCATGGGTATGCCGGCGGCCCCCCGGGCCACCGACGCCCCCGGCACCTTCAGCTGATTCCTGATGCCATCCCGCTCCCTCCGGTGACGCGCCGCCTTCGCCGGCCACGCGTCGGGCCTGTGCGGCACAGTGTGTGCCGCCTCCCGATCCGGGCGGCCCGTCACCGGGGGGAGCGGTGCTCGGCGGGCAGGGGGAATCCGCCTTCCAGGGCGATATACTTCGGGGCTCCTGCCTGACCCCGGAGCCGCCATGTTCGAATCCCTGTCTGCGTCGCTCTCCTCCGCGATCAATTCCCTCCGCGGCCGCGGCAGGCTCACCGCCGCCAACATGCGGGAGGGTCTCGAGCAGGTCCGCACAGCGCTCCTCGAGGCCGACGTCGCCTACGACGTGGCAGACGAGTTTCTCGAGCGGGTAAGCGTCGACGCCGTTGGCGAGCAGGTGCTTGGGTCGCTCGATCCGGCCCAGCAGCTCATCGGCATCGTCCACCGCGAACTGGTCAACCTGATGGGGCCGGTGGACCATTCCCTTCACCTCGAGGCCGGCCGCACGACCGTGCTCATGCTGTGCGGCCTGCAGGGATCGGGCAAGACGACCTCCTGTGCAAAGCTCGCCAAGCGGATCCTCGCAGCCGGGCGGGGCGTCATGCTCGTGGCGGCCGACCTCCAGCGACCGGCGGCGATCGAGCAGCTCGGCGTGCTCGGGCGGCAGCTCGGCGTGCCGGTCCACGGGCCGGCCGACATGCCGGCCGGAGCCGCCACCGACCCGGTGGCCGTCTGCTCAGCCGGCGTGGCCCGGGCACGGAAGGAGGGGATATCGGCCGTGATCCTCGACACCGCCGGCCGGCTGGCGATCGACGAGGAGCTGATGCGGGAACTCGCCCGGATCGACCGCACCGTCGGCCCTGACCAGGCCTACCTCGTCGTCGACGCGATGACCGGGCAGGACGCGGTTACAAGCGCAAAGGCCTTTCACGACGCCCTCGAACTCGACGGCGTGATCATGACGAAGCTCGACGGCGACGCCCGCGGCGGAGCCGCGCTGTCGGTCAAGAGCGTCACCGGTGTGCCGATCAAGTTCATCGGCACCGGTGAGCAGATCGAGGCTCTCGAGGAGTTTCATCCCGAGCGGATGGCCGGCCGGATCCTGGGGATGGGCGACGTCATTTCGCTCGTGGAAGAAGCCCAGCAGAAGTTTGACCAGGACGAGATGCGCCGCCAGGAAGAGCGGCTCAAGGCCGGCGAGTTCACGCTCGACGACTTCAAGTCGATGCTCTCCCAGACCCGGCGGCTCGGCCCCCTGGGGAAGGTGCTCGGCATGATTCCCGGGATGGGGGGCATGCAGGAGATGCTCGGCGGGGCGGATCTCGAGAAGGACATGAACCGCCTGTTCGGAATCATCGACTCGATGACCCTCGACGAGCGGCGTAACCCCTCCCGGATCGTCGACCAATCTCGCCGCCGCCGGATCGCTGCCGGAGCCGGGGTCGAGCCCCACGAAGTGAGCGACCTCGTCAAGCAGTTCGACGGCATGGCTGGGATGATGAAGGGTATGGCGGGCCTCGGCATGCGGGAGCGGATGCAGCAGGTCCAGAAACTCCAGGCCCAAATGACCAATCCCTCCGCCCGCCTCGCCAAGCCCAAGGGGGACACCGGCAAGCGGTTGACCGCTGACGAGCGGCGGAAACTCAAGAAGCAGCGGGATAAAGAAGTTCGCCGCAAAAAGCGGACCGGCCGCGAGTAGCGGGTTTTTTCCCGGAAAAACGCCTTTCCCCGCATCCCCTTGGGTTTTGGCCCGGGTCGGGTACGCTACGAGGCTACGTTTACAGACCGAACCCAAGTTCGAACCCAGTTCGACAGACGCGAGGATTCCGACCGTGGCAGTGGCGATTCGAATGAAGCGGATGGGCCGCAAAAACCGTGAGTATTACAGGATCTGCGCAACCGACCGCCGCAGCCCGCGGGACGGCCGCGTGATCGAGGAACTCGGCACCTACGATCCTCACGTGCCTGAGACAGACGCCCGCTGCACGCTCAACGGCACCCGGGTTGACTACTGGCTGAGTGTCGGCGCCCAGCCCAGCGACAACGTCCGCGTGCTCATCAAGAAGTATGGCACCAGCGGCACGCACCTCGAGGCGATGCAGAACGCGCGGGCCCGCCTCAAGCTGCCGAAGATCGTTCCTGATCCAGGTCCGCCGGCCTTTGTGCCCGAGGTCAAGCAGCCGGAGCCCGTGGCCGCACCAGCCGAAACACCGGCCGCAGCGGCGGCGGAGCCAGCCCCGGAGGCCGTCGCCGCGACGCTTGTCGAAGCGGTGGCCGTCGAAGTGCCT
>JBBEEF010000172.1:7910-9630 GCA_040880915.1 Pirellulales bacterium | reverse complement strand
GAAGTGCCTGCCGAGGTTCAAGTCGAACAAGCCGCCGCTCTTTCCGCACCCGAAGACGCGAAGCCCGAGTAGCCGCACCACTCATGTCCGTCAGGTAGGCGGCTCCGCCTGAGGGATGCCGTAGGCCCTGTGTTCCTAGCCATGCGCATCGACATCCTCACGCTCTTCCCCGACATGTTTTCGGGCTTTCTCGCGGGAAGCCTGCTGGGCGCAGCCCATACCGCCGGGATCCTTGATATCCGCCTCACCGACATCCGAGACTTTGCCGAGGGGCCGCATCGAAATGTGGATGACCGTCCCTTTGGTGGCGGTCCTGGCATGCTCCTGATGCCCGGTCCGGTGGTCGCCTCTATCGAGTCGGTTCAGGCCCAGTCGGCTGCGGTGGGTCATGTTGTCTTGCTCGCACCGGGCGGGCGGCGGCTCGACCAGCCGCTCGTAGAACAACTCGCCGCCCGCGAGCGGCTCGTGCTCGTTTGCGGCCGCTACGAGGGCTTTGACGCCCGGGTTGCTGAGGCGGTCGGGGCCGAGGAGATCTCGGTCGGCGACTATGTGCTTTCCGGCGGCGAAGTGGCGGCGATGGTCGTCGTTGATGCGGTGGCCCGGCTTGTGCCGGGCGTGCTCGGCGACGCCGAGAGTGCCCAACAGGATTCCTTCTCCGGCCCAGAGCGGCTCGTGGAAGGCCCCCAATACACCCGGCCGCGCGAGTTTCGCGGCCTGCACGTGCCCGAGGTGCTGCTCTCGGGCGACCACCGGCGGATCGAGGCCTGGCGGCGGGAGCAGGCCGTCGCTGCGACCCGTCGGCGGACCACCGCCACCCCCACGCCGGGCCCCGCCCGGAGGAGCGACCGATGACCAGCATGAATCGAACGATCCTCACCCTTGTCGAAGCCTCGAGCCTCAAGCCCGAGGTGCCCGCCTTCGCGATCGGCGACACCGTCGACGTCCACACGCGGATCCTCGAGGGCGACAAGGAACGCATCCAGATCTTCAACGGCGTGGTGATCGCCAAGGCCGGCTTCGGTAGCCGCGAGACCTTCACCGTCCGGCGGATCGTGGCGGGCGAGGGGGTGGAACGGAAGTTTCCGCTGCACTCCCCCAAGATCTCCACGATCCAGGTGAAGCGGTCGGGCGTGGCCCGACGGGCGAAGCTCTACTATCTCCGCGACCGCTCGGGCAAGGCGACCCGCCTTCGCGAGAAGCGGGATGACACGGTCGCAACTGCCGACGGCCAGGGCGCCAAGGGCAAGACGAAGAAGAAGGCCTCGGCCGCCAAGACCTGACGGAGGCGACCCTGATGCCCTCGGCCCGCGATCAACTCGGACGCCGGGGCGAGGACGAGGCGGCCCGGCATCTCAAGTCGCTCGGGTACCGGATCCTTGGCCGCCGCGAGCGGGTGCTCCGCGGCGACATCGACATCGTGGCCCTCGACGGCCGAACCGTGGTGTTTGTTGAAGTGCGAAGCCGTTCGGACACCGAGCATGGCCACCCGGCCGAGACGGTCGGGCCGGCAAAGCAGCGGCGGATCGCTGAACTGGCTGCCGTCTATATCCGCCGGCATCGCCTCGAAGACCAGAGCGTGCGGATCGACGTGGTCGCGGTGACGTTTCCGGCCGGACCCGATGGGCAGCCGGTCGTGGAGCACTACCAGAACGCCTTTGACAGCCCCTGGTAACACGCCTGCAGCGGGACCCGCAGGCGTTCCCGACGCTCGGGGTTGCCC
>JBBEEF010000172.1:0-7810 GCA_040880915.1 Pirellulales bacterium | reverse complement strand
CGGGCTTGCGCCCTGGGGCTTGTATGGGTCAGGGGGAGAGGTTGCCCCGTGCTATTCCGAGCCGGGCTTAGCGACCGCGGGAACGGCCGGCGTCAGGGAAGGCGGGCGAGTTCCTCGGCGGAGGTGAACGTCCTGAGTGCCCCCTCGGGCAGCCGGCGGGCGAGCTTGTCGAACCGCAGGCTCGCCTGGCTGGCCGCCGTGCGGTCCGCCACCCGACGAATGAGGACTCCAGACACCTGCTCCGGACGGCGACGGGCGACCGCAGCGTAGACCTCCGGGTCCCGCTCCCCTGAGTCGCCCACAAGCACGAACCGTCGGCCGGGGAAGTCGTCCATGATCTGCTCGATAGCCCGTCGCTTCGACCGCTTGCGGGCCGTCAGCCGTCCCAGCGGTGTCGTGTCCTTGAGGCGGAAGAGCTTGAGGTGCATCGAGCCCGAGGGCAGACCCGCCGCCCCCAGGAAGGCGCACAAGCAATTTGAGAGCTGCCAGGGGCTCGCCGAGACGTAGTGGAACGCGGCCCCGGCCTGCTGCCAGCGGCAGTAGGCCTCCGGCATGCCAGCCACGGGGATGAATTCCCGCAACAGCGTGTTTCGCAGGAGTTCTCGCCGGTCGGCGACGTTGCTGACTTTCACGGTGTCGTCGATGTCGGAGATCACGGACACGCCCTGCTCGTCGACGAGGTGGATCCGGCCGGTGGCCGGCGGGAAGTCGTCGGCTTCCTCATCGGCGACGACCTCGTACGAGAGCCACCGGCATTCCGGGCCTCCCTGGGCCAGAGCAGCCACGAAGTCGGCGTCGAGGTCGAAACTCGCCTCGAAGTGGCCGCTGCGATCGCTCGTGCCCGCCTCCAGGCGATGCGGGCCAAGGGCGAGCACGATCCGGCGGCCCGCCACCCGCTGGAAGAGGAAGGATTCCGCCCGCCGCCTGAAGACTTCCGTGGCGAGTTCGTCCTCCCCGAGTTCGAGAAGCCGCTTGAGAACGGCCACCGCGAGGGTCCGGCGGCGGCTCGTTTCCGGCAGCGGACGGGACACCATACCCGCTACCGAGGCTCGCCAGCCCCCCGCGGTGCGCCGGGCGTAGGTGGGAAAGAATGCGATCATGCAGCCGAAATGCGGCGGGTTCGCTTGAAATCTGACCGCCGTCATCTTACAACCTCTTTCGCAGGCGGACCGCATGAGCGGCAGAAACGCCGCTTTCCCGGAGGTATCGATGGGCGTCAAGAAGACCGGCAAGGGCCGCCGCAAGCTCGGCCAGAAGAAGCGGCGGATGCGGGCCAAAATTCGCCACCGCAAGGGCTGAGCCGTCCCGGCCATACCTGGCCACCGGGTGGTTTCCGTTCCCAATCGCACCCCGACCCGCTTCTGTCGGCACGACCGTCACACGCGTTCCCGCTGCGGCGGCGTCCGAGCGACACGAGGCTCGGATTTGGTTGCCGCGCGTATGGCGTGGGGTAGGGTTGCCTGGCTTTCGCCAGCGTTGCCCGCAGGTCGCGGCACGCGAAGCGTTTGGTGCGAGAGCGGCAAAAGCTTGTCAGGAGACGGAGCGATGCGTGCGAGTGGATGGAGTGGCTGGGCCCTGGCGGCGGCCGCGGTCGTCGTGGCCGGTGGTGCGAGTGGCTGTAAGACCATGAGCGAGCGGTATATCGCGCTTGAGGTCTGGAAGTACGAGCGGTGCTTCGGTCACCTGCCCCCGGGATTCGTCCCGCCAGGCGCTGCCGCGGGCGGCACTCCGGGCCGCGTGTGTGGGCAGGGTGCCCCGTGCGGCCGGCCGATGGGCTGCGACGACTGCGGCAGTGGCGGTGGCCACGGCTTCGCGGGTGGCGGTGAAGGTGGCGGCATGCCGATCGGCATGTCCGGCCCTGGGCCCGGGCCGGGCGGACCGGTTCCGGCTGGCGTCACCGCCGGCCGGCCGGTAGTCATCTCCGACGAGCTCGTCGTGCCGTAGCCGCTTGTGGCCGATCGCCGGAATCGTGGCCGGTCCCCAGAATCACTCGCTCCCGTCACCCGAGCGTCTCGGCCTCGCCCGGGAATGTTCGGGCCTCGACGTCCGCCTTCCAGGCAGACAGGGCCGTGGCGATAGTGCCTGCAGCGTCGGCGTAGCGGCGGACGAACCGGGGAACCCGGCCCGAGGATAGCCCGACCAAGTCATGCATCACGAGCACCTGCCCGCCGCAGTCGGGGCCGGAGCCGATCCCGATCGTGGGCACTGGGATCGCCGCGGTGATCGCCGCGGCCACCTGCCGCGGGATGCATTCAAGTACAACGGCAAAGGCCCCCGCCGCAGCAGCCGCCGTCGCGTCGGCCAGCAGCCGTTCGCCATCCCGTTGCATCCGGTAGCCACCGAGCTGGTGCACGGCCTGCGGCCGCAGGCCGACGTGTCCCATGACTGGAATGCCCGCCGCCACCAGCCCGGCGATCACGTCTGCCTGCCCGGCGGTGCCCTCGAGCTTCACCCCCTGGCAGCCGGTCTCCTTGAGGATCCGGGCGGCCGCCCTGATTGCCGGGCGAACGCCGAGGTGCTGGAGGGGGAACGGCATGTCGACGATCACCATCGCCCGGGCCACCGCCCGACCCACGATCTCGCCGTGGTAGATCATCTGCCGAAGCGTGGCCGGAATCGTCGAGTCGCGGCCCGCCACCACCATCGCCACGCTGTCGCCAACGAGCACACAATCAACGCCTGACTCCTCGGCAAGCCGGGCCGTGGGCCAGTCGTAGGCGGTCACCATCGAGAGCGGCCGGCCGGCGGCCGGGGCCGCCGCCACGTCGTGAACGGTGACGCGACGCACCGCCGCCGGAGGGGCAGGCTCGCCGCCACGGCCCTCTTCCCGGCTGAGAGTCATGAGAACCCCTTGAAGAAGTCGCCGAGCTTCTCGTCGTCTGCGGCCGGCGGCTCGTCGGCCGTTGGCCACGCCGGCGGTTCGTCTGCCGCGGTGGCTTCCCCCAGGAATGCGAAATCACTGCCGGTCGCCCCATCAGCGGGGTCTGCCTCAGCAGCCGCAAGCTCTTCGAAGTCCTGCTCTTCGCTGGCGGGAGGCATCGGCTCGGTGGGAGCGATCATGTCCGGCCGCGGTGGCAGTTCGGCATTCTCGATGGGAATCGTGTCGCTGTCATGATCCCCTTGGCTGCTCGTCTTCTGGAACTCCACGCGGAAGCCCACCGTCCCCAGTTTCACCACGCTCCCCGAGCGGATCGGCACCACCGCGGTGGCATCTAATTTTGTGCCGTTGACGGTCGTGCCATTGGTCGACCCGAGATCACGGAGGCAGACCGAACCCGCCTCGTCGAGGAAAAACTCGCAGTGTCGTCGGCTCACACTATCGGTCGGAATGCGGAGTTTGACATCCTCCGCATCGGAACGACCCACCACCACGGGCAGCCGCTTGGTGTGCACCCGTGGCTTGCCCGACGACGACTTGAAGAGGAAGCGGAGTTCCATCAGACTATTTGCCGCACCGGCGACGGGCGGGGAAGCTCGGATGTGAGAAGTGGCTCTGTGGAACGCAACCCGGTCCGAATCGGACCGACTGTCCACCCGAATCTGGATTCTAAGCAGCCTGACCGGCCTCCGAAACGTCTCTTGCCCAGCCACCCCAGAAACCGCGGGCTCCCCAGCCCGGTGACCTTGCAGGGCATCGGATCCACCCTATAATCGCGGGGTTCCCGCGGAACGGTCCTGCTCGTCTCCCTTGGTGATGCCCTCGGGAGACGAAGCCGTTTCCGAGAATTTCACGCGGGTGTAGCTCAGTTGGTAGAGCACCACGTTGCCAACGTGGTTGTCGTGGGTTCGAATCCCATCACCCGCTCCTCGTGCAGGCTTTGCTCCGTTCCCGCCCTGTCCCCCGGAAGTGCCGATGTCGTCAAGCTCCCCCGATGCTTCCTCCGGTGTCGCCACCGCGGCCGAGGAGGCTGATGGTCCCCGGCCCCTCGACCTCGAGATCTCGATCGACGAGGTGTCCACCTGCCAGCGGCGGGTGAAGGTCACAATCCCCCGCGCCGACATCGATCGCTACCGCGATGACTGCATCGGCGAAATGATGCCCTCGGCTTTGCTACCGGGATTCCGTCCTGGGAGGGCGCCCCGGCGGCTCGTGAGCAACCGCTTCAAGACTGAACTGGCCGACCAGATCCGCTCGAAACTCGTCACCAACGCGATGAGCCAGGTCTCGGAGGGGGGCAAGCTCGCCCCCATCAGCGAGCCCGACCTCGACCTCGCCGCCGTGGTGATCCCTGATGACGGCCCGCTGACCTTCGAGTTTTCGATCGAAGTGCGGCCCGAGTTCGAACTGCCGAAGTGGAAGGGGCTCTCGATCAGCCGCCCCGCCCGCGAGATCGGCTCGGCCGACGTCGACGAGGCCCTCGGCAACATTCTCCGCGAGCGGGCCCGCTACGTGCCCCACGCCGGAACCGCCGGTGTCGGCGATTTGATCGTGGCGAACCTGAGGTTCCGCGACGGCGACCTGCGGCTCTCCCACGCCGAGGAAATGGAGATCGTTGTGCGGCCGAAGGTCTCCTTCGCCGACGGCGAACTCGCCGGATTCGACCTGCTCGTGGCCACCGCCAAGCCGGGCGACACCGTCACCACAACCGTGCGGATCTCGGACGAGGCCGCCGAGGAGTCGCTGCGTGGCAAGGAAGTGGCTCTCGACCTCGAACTGCTCGACGTCAAGAAACTCGAATTGCCGACCCTCGCCCCAACCCTGCTCGAGGAGCTCGGCGGCTTTGAGAGCGAGGAGGCCCTCCGTGAGGCGGTCACCAAGCAGCTCGCCGGGCAGATCGAGTGGCATCGCCGCAAGCAGGTGCGGCAGCAGGTGGCCGCGGCCCTGACCGCATCCGCCTCGTGGGACCTGCCCCCCGAACTCCTCCGCCGCCAGGCCCAGCGTGAACTCGAGCGAGCGATCCTCGAGCTTCGCCGCAGCGGCTTCGACGACGACTCCATCCGCCGCCACGTCAACGAACTGCGGCAAACGGTGATGGCCTCGACTGCCCGGGCCCTCAAGGAACACTTCATCCTCGAGCGGATCGCCGAGGATGCGGGAATCGCCGACGCGCCGGCCGACTACGAGGAGGAGATCCGCGCCATCGCAGCTCAGTCGGGCGAGTCTCCCCGGCGGGTGCGGGCCAGCCTCGAGCGCCGCGGATTGATGGACGTCTTGCGGAACCAGATCATCGAGCGAAAGACGATCGACCTGGTCACTTCACACGCATCGTTTAAGGATGTGCCCTTCGAGTTCCCCAAGCCCGACACCGAGGCGGTCGATCATGCCGTCTGCGGCGTGGCCGTCGGGGACGAGGAAATTCCCGTCGCCACCCAGGCTGAGTCGACCGAACGACCACGGGGCTGAGTTCCCCGTCGCGAACCCACTCCACCGCCCGAGAACACGATGACCAGCTTTTCCAGCCCCATGCTTCCCAGCGCCTCATCCGCCTACCGCGACTACCAGCGGCAGCGGACGATGACGCTCGGCGACCTCTTGCTCGAGAATCGGATCGTGTTTCTCCAGGGAGAGATCTACGACGGCAACGCCAACGAAGTAGTGATGAAGTTGCTCTATCTGCAGAGCGAAAACCGGCGGAAAGACATTCATTTTTACATCAATTCTCCCGGCGGCAGCGTGACATCCACGATGGCCGTCTACGACACGATGCAGATTCTCTCCTGCCCGGTGGCCACCTACTGCGTGGGGCTGGCAGCCAGCGGCGGGGCCGTGCTGCTCGCCGGCGGCTCCAAGGGCAAGCGGTTCGCACTCCCGCATGCCAAGGTGATGATCCACCAGCCCTACGGCCAGGTGGGCGGGCAGGTGAGCGACATCGAGATCCAGGCCGACGAGATCCTCAAGACCCGCGCCGTGCTCAACGACATCCTGGCCTCTCACACCGGCCAGCAGATCGAGCGGATCGCCAAAGACACCGATCGTGATCGCTACCTGACCGCGTTTGAGGCCAAGGAATATGGCCTCGTGGACGAAGTGATCGTAAAACCCCCGGTTGTTGCCGAGGACGAGTCCACCTGACCCGCGGGCCCCATCCGCCCCGCCAAACCCGAACGAGCCATGCCCCTCATCCCCTACGTCATTGAGAAGAGCGGCCGCGAAGAGCGGGCGATGGACATCTACTCCCGCCTGCTCAAGGACCGGATCATCTTCCTCGGCAGCCAGGTCAACGACGAGGTGGCCAACGCGATCGTCGCCCAGATGCTGTTCCTGCAGTCGGATGATCCCAAGGCCGACATCCATCTCTATATCAACTCCCCCGGCGGCAGCGTTACCGCAGGCCTGGCGATCTACGACACCATGCAGTTCGTGACCTGTGACGTGGCCACCTACTGCATCGGCCAGGCGGCAAGCATGGGGGCCGTTCTCCTGGCCGCCGGCGCGAAGGGGAAGCGGCGGGCCCTGCCCAACGCTCGGATCATGATCCACCAGCCGCTGGCCGGAATGGAAGGCACGGCAGAGGAGATCATGATCCACGCCAAGGAATTCAAGAACGTCAAGCACAAGCTCAACACCATCCTCCTCAAGCACACGGGCCATCCGCTCGAAAAGATCGAGGAAGACACCGACCGTGATCGCTTCATGTCAGCGCAGGAGGCGCTCGACTACAAGCTGCTCGACGAGGTGATCGAACACATGCCCACGAGCAAGGGAGCAGGCTGAACCAGTCACCGGGCCCGCGTCGGCGGGTTCCTGACAAGCACGGTTGGACAGCCCCGCGGGGCTGAGTGGCACGCAAGGAGGCGGGTCATGGATCGTCGCGATACAAACCCGTTCGAGAGGATCCGCCCGGCCGGTTGGCCGTCGGGGGCAGCCGCGGGGCTCGTCGTGGCCCTCGTCGCTGTTGCTGCCGGCTGCAAGAGCGACCTCAATCAGCAACTCCTGGAGCGGGAACTCCGCTACCAGGAAGACCAGATCTATTACCTCCAGGACGAGCTCGAGGAGAAGCAGTCCCGGTTGGCCCAGGTGGCCGGCGAGAACACGAGCCTGCGGCGGCAGTTGGGCGTCGGCGATAGCGACGACGCGACTCCGGCACGGGGGGGGCGGCCACGATCACCCCGGGTGCCGGCGGCTGCACCGATTCCGTCGGCGATCCGAGTGCCCGACGCCGCGCCGCGAGGAGGCGGCCCGCCGATCGATCTGAGCCCGCCGACGCTCGAGGGCGTGCCGGCCCTGCCCGCCGAGCCGGTTGTGCCCCCGGCCACGCGTGACTCCCTGTCGCTGCCGCCGGCCGCCGCCGCCATTCTCCCAGCGGCCACACCAATCGGTCTGGCTGAGGCCGACCCGCCGGCGCTGGTGCGGCTGTCGTACGAGGAGCCGGCCGGCCAGGCCGCCCCCACGCGGCTGGTCGTCAAGACCGGCGGCGAACCGGGCACGCCAAGTGGACTTTTTCTCGCGGTTGAACCCCGTGACTCAACCGAACGGCTGGTCGCGGGCCTCGCCGGTGACGTGATCGTGACGGCCTTCGACACCGCCGCCGCTCCGGGCTCCCCGCCGCTGGGCCGCTGGGTGATTCCGGCCGCCGATGCCGTGGCCCGGTTCCGCCCCACGGGCCGTCGCCGTGGGATCCCGCTCGATCTGCCCTGGCAGGGGACGCTTCCAGCCGGCGACCACGTCCGCCTCCACGTTCAAACGGCGATGCCTTCAGGCATGCTCGAAACCGAGGCCCTCGTGCCGGTACGGTAGGAAGCGACGCAATTCCGGCGTCTGCCGTCGCTCCGCATCTGCACAGACCCAGGCTCGCAATCCTGCTCGGCAATCGACGCCCCGGATGCACAACACCCTTCAGCCTGGCCGAGTCGGTCGGTAGGCCGGGTT
>JBBEEF010000171.1:0-2518 GCA_040880915.1 Pirellulales bacterium | reverse complement strand
AGGCGGGGTGGCTTTTGTTCCCGCAGTCCCCGGGCTCGCGCCCGGGGCTTGTATGCGGATCGGCGACGCCGCGACAGCAGCTGCGGTCTCGGCGACTGTCGCACTGGGCGACTGTCGCACGAACCAAGCAAAACGCCCCCCCGGCGCGGGCCGGAGGGGCGTTGGGTTTACACGAGCCAGGGGGGCTGGACTCACTCGTCGCTGCTATCACCGTCGGCTTCAGCTTCCGCCTCGCCGGCGATCGTCTTGTCGATGGCGATCACTTCATCCTTGGCCGCCAGGATCTTCTCGCGGAGCTCGGCGGTCACGGCGGGATTGTCCTTGAGGAACTGTCTGGCCCGCTCGCGGCCTTGGCCGAGGTGGGTCTCACCATACCGCAGCCACGTGCCCGACTTCTCCACGAGCTTGGCCGCCGTCGCCAGATCGAGGACGTCTCCCTCAATGCTGATCCCGTCGGCATGCATCATGTCAAACTCGGCCACCCGAAACGGCGGAGCCACCTTGTTCTTGACGATCTTCACCTTCACCCGCTGGCCAACCACCTCCTCACCGTCCTTGAGTGAGCCGATCCGGCGGACGTCGACCCGGCACGACGCGTAAAACTTGAGCGCCTTGCCGCCCGGCGTGGTCTCGGGACTGCCGAACATCACGCCGATCTTCTCTCGCAACTGGTTGATGAAGATCACGGTCGTCTTGCTTTTGGCGATGGCGCCGGTGAGCTTCCGCATCGCCTGGCTCATGAGCCGGGCCTGCACGCCCACCATCGCGTCACCCATCTCGCCGTCGAGCTCCTTCTGCGGCACAAGCGCCGCCACCGAATCGATCACGATAATGTCGACCGCGTTGCTCTTCACGAGCATCTCCACGATCTGGAGCGCCTCCTCGCCGCTGGTCGGCTGGCTGACGAGCAACTGCTCAAGCGAAATCCCGAGCTTCTTGGCCCAGCTCGGGTCGAGGGCGTGCTCGGCGTCGATGAAGGCGGCGATCCCACCGGCCCGCTGGGCCGCGGCCACCGAGTGCAGGGCGATCGTCGTCTTGCCACTCGACTCGGGCCCGTAGACCTCGATGATCCGACCCCGTGGAAAACCCCTCCCGCCAAGGGCGAGGTCGACCGAGAGACTCCCAGAAGAGATGCCCTCGATCGGCGCCTGTCGATCGGCCCCGAGCGGCATGATCGACCCCTCGCCGAAGGTCTTCTCGATCTGCGCAAGCGTGTGCCGGAGTTCGGAATTCCGTTCCAGAAACTCGAGCCCGGCCTTGCCCTCGGCGCCGCTTCGCTTCTTCTCGCTCTTCTTTTCCTTAGCCATTCGACCGTTGACTCCTACCGTTGCCGTCACCATGGCGACTGCCTCCCAGCGGTCCCGGCACGTCGTCGGGGTGGTTGCTTCGCCACCATGAATCGAGCGACTTGACGCGGAACCGAATACTGAACCTGGGTATAGTATCGGCTTCGTGCTAGCAAGGCAAGCAGATTTTCTGAACGGCCGTACATGCCTAAAACATGAGCATCTGCCGATATTCGGCGATCCGACGATCAAGGTCGGCCCGCTCGATCCCCGCCAGCCGGTCGAGGCTGAAATCCTCCACCGTGTAGCTGGCCGTGACCACGCCGTAGGCGAGAGCCTCCTTGAGGGCCTGGGGGTCGAAGCGGCCCAGGGCCGCCAGGTGCCCCATCATGCCGCCCGCGAAGCTGTCGCCGGCACCGGTCGGGTCGAGCACCTGCGACGTCGGGTAGGCGGGCATGACATACATCTCATGCTCGCTGAAGAACATCGCCCCGTGCTCCCCCTTCTTGATGACGACAAACTTCGGCCCCATCGCCCGCACGGCGTGGCCGGCGCGGACGAGGTTCTCGTCCTCCGCGAGGAGCTTGGCCTCGGCATCGTTCAAGACGAGCCCGTCCACACGGCGGAGCAGTTCCTCGAGCTCGTCCCGCTGGATATTGATCCACAGGTCCATCGTGTCGGCCACGGTAAGGCTCGCCTCCGGCACCTGGTCAAGCACCGAGAGCTGGGTGACCGGCGACGCGTTGCCCAGAAACACAAACTTCGAGCCGCGATGGTCGCCGTTGAGCTTGGGCTTGAACTCCCCGAACACATTGAGATGCACCTCGAGCGTCTCGCGGTCGTTCATGTTTGGGGCATACCGGCCCCGCCAGCGAAAGGTCTTGCCGCCGGGGATCGTCTCGATGCCGGAGGTGTCGATGCCCCGGGCCTCGAGAAACCGGGTGTGCTCGCGTGGCCAGTCTTCGCCGACCGTGCCGATCATCTTCACGGGCGAGAAGAAACTCGCCGCATAGGAGAAGAACACAGCCGAGCCACCGAGCACATCGTTCCGGCTGGCGGTGGGGGTCTCGACGCAATCGAGGGCGACGCTTCCGACGACGAGCAGCGGCATGAGGGGCTCCTGGGGAGGTTATTCGATCGCAAGGGTAACGTTTTTTCGCCAACCGGGGTTGGCCTATGTGCCCGCAGTCCCCGGGCTCGCGCCCTGGGGCTTTTATGGGGGCGAGGAAGGG
>JBBEEF010000170.1:14621-16530 GCA_040880915.1 Pirellulales bacterium | reverse complement strand
GGAGGAGTTTCCGCTGCAATGCCCTTGGTTGTGGCGGCGACATCCACAGCCTCTGACCCGTGTCGGACGCAAGGCACCGAAGCCCCAGGACCGGCGGACTGGGAGCCGGTCTGCGCCGAGGCGAGAACATCACCGTCGCAGGGGGTGAGTCGCGTTTCGGGGAACCGCCACCGGACGCCTGGGCCGCTCCCCCCGAGGCTCACGAGTCGCTCGTCAGCCGGGAGATCGTTGCGTGAGTGCCACTGACGGGGCCATCCTTCGATGTCCAATCAACCGATATCCAACCAACGGAGAGGGCGGGATTCGAACCCGCGGTCCAGCTTTTGACCGGACACGTCTTTAGCAAAGACGCGCATTCGACCACTCTGCCACCTCTCCGAATCGGCCGCGGCACCAGGGCTTGGCGAGCCGTCAGGCTCGGCCCCGCAGGGGCAAAGACGACGGCGTGACAAGGGGACGACGAACCGGGCGAAATCCCCGTGGACGGGGGGACACCGCTGGCCGCTATTCTGATCAGCAGTGCATCATCCCGCAAGCAGGCCGCCCCACATGGCCAACTCGATTGCTTTCGTCCACCGTCACCGCCGTACGGGTCTCGTCGGCGGGGCCATGCTCGTCGCTGCGGCCGCGCTGGCAGCGTCCGGCAGCCAGGGCAGCGAGGTGCTGGCCCGGGTCGCCGCGGGCCTGACCGCCGAGGGGGCCGCCCGTCACGTTCGCGCCTTGGCCGATGACTCTTTCGAGGGCCGGGAGGCCGGCAAGCGGGGAGGCCGCGCGGCTGCCGCCTACATCGTCGAGCAGATCGGGCCACTCGGCTTCGAGCCGGCCGGCGACGGCGGCACCTACTACCAGCCGTTCGGGGCTGGGATGCGAAACATCCTCGCTCTCCTCCCGGGCCGGGATCCTGTCCTGGCCCGCGAGGTGGTCGTGGTAGGCGCCCACTACGACCACGTCGGCTATGGCAATCCCCAAAACAGTTTTGGTCCCTTCGGCCGCGTGCACAACGGAGCCGACGACAACGCTTCGGGCGTGGCTGGGCTGATCGAGATCATGGCGGCCCTCCAGCGGCTCCCTGAACGGCCACGCCGGTCGATTCTCGTTGCCTTCTGGGACGGCGAGGAGAAGGACCTGCTTGGCTCGCAACACTTCCTCCGCGTTCGCCCGCAGGCCCTCGCCGGCTACGACCTCGTCTTCTCCGTCAATCTCGACATGATCGGCCGGCTCCGGGATCGGCGGCTGATCATCTTCGGCGGCCGCACAAGTTCCGGCCTGCGATCACGGCTCGTCGGGATCAATAATGCCCCGGGCGGTGCCGGACTCGAACTCGCCTTCGACTGGGACATCTTCGAGGATTCCGACCACTATTCGTTCATCGCCCGCCGCATCCCGACCGTGATGCTCCACACCGGTCTCCACGATCAGTACCACCGGCCGAGCGATGACGTGGAATTTGTGAACTTCGATGGAATTCCGCAGGTGTCACGGCTCACACTCGCCCTCACGCTGGCAATCGCGGATGACGACGAACGCCTGTTGTTCCGGCCGGAGTCGCGATCGGAATCGAACGCCACGAAGCGACGGCTCGAAGAGTCGCGGCCCCCCCAAAGCCCATCCCAAAGCCCATCCCAAGGACGCTGGGGAATCGTTTCGCGGGCCGATCCGGGGGAGCCCGCCTGTCCGGTCGTGGTCGACGTCTTCCGCGATTCGCCCGCCGCCAAGGCCGGCCTGCGGGCGGGCGACCGGCTGATCGCCATCGAAGGCGAATGCTTCGCCGATCAAGCGGCGATGGTGGCGAGGCTGCGGAGCAGCCCTGCAGGCTGCCAGCTTACGATCGATCGTCGCGGTGTCGTGTCGACCGTGACACTGCGAGACGACGGCGACTGATCATGGCCCCGCCAGGCACCCGCCAGGC
>JBBEEF010000170.1:7273-14521 GCA_040880915.1 Pirellulales bacterium | reverse complement strand
AGGCGGCCCGGCCGGCAGCCCAGCCAGCAGTCTGGCAGGACACCAGAGGAATCATTGTCGAGGCGGGCTCAACCCTGGTCGTCTTTTCAGACCTCCTCCTCGTCCTCGTCCTCGTCGTCGTCCTCGTCATCGTCGTCGTCTTCCCAGTCATCATCCTCATCGTCTTCTTCGTCGTCCTCTTCCTCCTCGTCTTCCTCCTCGTCATCGTCGTCTTCGACTTCTTCCCACTCCTCGTCGTCTTCGTCGTCTTCTTCGTCATCGTCCTCTTCGTCGTCGTCGAGGTCGTCATCATCGTCATCGTCATCGTCGTCATCATCTTCGTCGGCGTCATCGAGGTCATCTTCATCTTCGCCCGTGATGAACGGCTCGACCGCGAGGTCGGCCCTTACCGAACCGGTCGCAGAGACGACCTCAAACAGATCCTCTGCTGCGAGGAGGTCGGGCAACTCGCTCCACGAAAACACCACGGCTGACGACAGCTCTTCCTCATCCCGGCCACGCTCGGCAATCGTCACGGCAAAAACCTCCTAGGAAACGGGTCGACGCTCATGTTCTGACGGCCAGATTCTCTACCCTATCCGGCAATCATCGTCCAATCGGCCCAGCAAAAAAAACCTGCCTGCCGCCGGCCCCCGGAATTCTGGAAAGCCGGGGAGCGAAAGTGTGTCGGGTGGACCCGGAGGTTGCAAGGGTCGGGCGACGGAAAACTAGTCTTCCGCGGGTTCCCCCAGAGCGGATTCGGCAACATTGGGATCAGGGAACGGGGGAGCCCCGGACGGGGCGAAGGTTTCAAATGGCGGCAGGTCTTCAATCCGGGCCAGGCCGAAGGCCGCCAGAAACCGCCGGGTTGTCACGTAGACGTTGGGACGGCCCAAATCGTCGGCCCGCCCTCCAATGCCCACGAGGTCGCGTTCCAGGAGCTGCCGCAGCATCTCTTCGCTGCCCACCCCGCGAATCGCCTCGATTTCGGCCCGCGTCACCGGCTGGCGATACGCTACGATCGCGAGGGTCTCAAGGCCCCCAGGCGAGATTTTTCCGGCCGCCGGATGGTCGGCCAACCTGCGAATCCAGGGCCCGAAGGCCGCCCGCGAAAGGAGTTGGAATCCGCCCGCGATTGGCTCCACCCTGACGGCCGAGCCGGAGGCCTCCTGAAGATGGCGGAGTTCCCGCAGCAGGGCCCGGGCCCGGGTACCGTCCGGGAGCCGGGCGAGTTTTGCCAGGCGGCGGGTCGGGAGCGGCTCGCGGGCGAGAAACAGGGCCGCCTCGAGGCGGGCCAGTTCGTCTGAACGAACATGGGCCCCGGCCGCCGGCCGCCGCTCTGCGTTGCCGGGTGCGGATTTGGCCGGTTCGCCGAGCACCCGCGGCCGGCGGCGGCTCTTCGCCAACGGCGGAGCCGCGGGATGGATATCGGCTCGGACCGCCGCCAGGCATTCGGCAAGCGTTCGGTGGCGAAGGGATCGGGGAAGCATCACGACACCGATCGGGAAGGCGAGACGATTGCCGCCGGATCAGAACCGGCGGGGCGATGCGTCTGGGGCGAAACCACCGGCCGCCAGCCGCTGCCGCCACCCGCGGACCACCTCGACGAGTGCCGCAACAGCCTCCTCGGGGCTCTGACCCGAAGCCTGGAAGACGCGGTGCAGCTGGCCTGACTCGTCGACGGCAACCCGACACGCGGCCACATGGGTACCGGCGACGCCGTCGAGCGGGCGGCAGTCGATCGCCGTCGCACCGAGTGCCGCCAGCGAGTCCTGCGCAGGCGGCGGGCCTCCGATCGATACCGTTGGCAGCGACGCAGCGGGGGTTGTCGCCACCGGGGGCGGTTCCGGCAAATCGTCAAGGGGAAGGATGGCGACGGTACTCGTGTCGGGCCGGGACAGCCCGGCAACCCACGCCTCAATCGGTTCCCACAGGCGACACCGCACCGCGTCACGAAACTCACCCGGCACGCGATGCGAAAAGAGTGCCAGGGCCGGCACCACGGTCATGCAGGCAAAGATCAGGCAGGTACGGACCTTCATCGCTGCACGGATTCCTGGAAGAAGACAAGCGCCGCAGGCTAGCGGGCGGGCCCGGGGGCCACAATCGCGGATTCAAGCTCAGGGCGCCCAAGGGACCAGGGCCACGATTTCAGCAAGCCCGGGGCATAAGCTGGGGGGAAGCGCTAACCGGGGGGAAGCGCGAGCTGGGCCGGAGATCGACCGGATTTCCGCCGGCCTAGGCCCAGGGGCTGCCCGGCAGATCCTGTGCCGCAAACCACCGCCAACCATTGCCAACCACTGCGAAATGGGCGGCCCTTATTCCGGCGGTGCCGGTTCCGGCGGTGCCGGCGGTGCCGGCTCGTCGGCCGGCTGAGCCACAATCACGGCCCGCCGGGCCACCGGGCTCTGGAACGTCGTGGGGTCGAAGTGTGGCACACCGGCGGCAACGGCCACGGGCATCCTGCCACGGCCCTGGGTGACCAGGCCACGAACCACCTGATTGGCGAGCATTTTTTCAAGCCGGCTTCGCACCGCGTCGAGACCGACCCTGCCCGGCTCCACGGCGGTGACGGTGACGAGGTGGACGCCGAAGGGCGTCAGGAACGGTTCCGAAACGGCTCCCTTGGACAGCGTAAAAGCCTCGCTCGTGAAGGCGTCGATCATCGGCCCCTCGCGGGCAATCCACCCCAGATCACCCCCCTGCCGTCGGCTCGGCCCCGCGGAGTGGCGGCCAGCCGCCTCGCCGAACGACACCCGGCCTTGAATGATCTCGCGGCGGATCACCCCGGCCCGCTCGATGAGGCCGCTGCCGAGATCGCCGTCGCCTCCGGCTGCCGGCCGCAGGATGATGTGGCTGACCCGCAGCCGTGTGCCGTCGAGTTCGCGACGGTTTTCTTCGAACACGCGAGCGATGGCGTCGGCAGTGATCAGCGGCCGCACGATCTTGTCGAGGCCGATCTCGAGCGACACCTGCTCGCGGATCGATTTGGGGGTCCGGCCGGTCTGTGCCAGGAAGGTCGCGAAATCCTGTCCTCGGACCGCTACCTGTTCCTCAAGCCGCACAAGGGCGGCTTCAATTTCACTCGCGTTGACCACGACGCCCGCGCGGGCCACCTCCGCCCGCAGAACCCGCTCGTCGATGATCTGCTCAAGGACCGCCGCCGCCGCCCGCTGCCGCTGCTCACCCTCCGGCAGTTCGCTGAGGCCAAGACGCCCCAGGACCATGTCGACATCCGCCCGGCGGATCGTCTCCGTGCCGCAGCGGGCAATGACCTCGTCCTGATCGGCCGCTGCGACTGCCGCCCCGGCCACCATACCCAAGAACATGAGACCGCAACCGAGAAACTCACCGAACGAAAACGCGGTTGGCCGCATACAAATGCCACCCTTGGCCGCTTGGAAAATGAGCACTCGCGAATCATAGCCGCGGTGGACGGGCCGCAGAAGCCCGGGGGCCACCGCCGGAGCGGTTGGCGGACGAGCCCTGTGGCGGGCAAGATGTAACTGGTTCGAGTCTCGTCGGACTCCGCAAACGATCGTTGTGCGGCGGCCGGCTCAGGTACGCCCCCCAAACACGCCCCCAAACACGCCCCCAAACACGCCCTGAAGCGCTCCATGGCAAAGCTTGCGATCAGCCTCTGCGGCGAGGGCCGGGGACATGCCACCCGGATCAGCACGCTCGTCGAGCGGCTCGACCGTGACCACGAGATCGTCGTCTACACCTCGGCCGACGCGTTGGCCTTTCTCCGGGAGCATCTCGCCGACCGCCATCCGCGGGTGCGGCTCGAGGAGATTCCCGGGGTTGTCTTCGAGTACACCGGCGGGCGGCTCGACGTGATGCGGTCGATTGCCGCCGGGCTCGATTATCAGGCGCGGCAGCTCGGGCCGCTCGTCGACCGTCTCATCCAGGAACTCGACACCTTCGGTGCCGACCTCGCGATCACCGACTTCGAGCCGGCCCTGCCGCGGGCGGCCAGCCGGCTCGGCATTCCCCTCGTGAGCGTCGATCATCAGCACTTCCTCCTCGCCTACGACCTCGACGCCCTGCCCTGGTCGCTCCAGTGGAACGCCTGGTTTATGAGCCACGCGGTCTGGATGTATGTCAGCGAGTCGGCCGACACAGTTGTCTCGGCCTTCTTCCGGCCGCCGCTCCGCCGGGGTTGGGAGCATGTCGTGCAGGTGGGTCCGCTTCTGCGGCAGGAAATCCTCGCGGCCCATCCCCGCGACGAGGGCTTCGTGCTGAGCTACCTTCGGCGACACACCCCCTTTTCGGTGATCGAGGCCCTCGCCGACTGCGGGCTGCCCGTCCGGGTCTACGGCCTCGGCCACCGCGAGCATGTCGGGGGCTGCTCCTTCCATGCAATCGACGACGCCCGCTTCGTCGCCGATCTTGCCGCCTGCCGCTGCCTCGTGGCCGCGGCCGGCAACCAGCTCATCGGCGAGGCCCTCCACCTCGGCAAGCCGCTGCTCGTGCTGCCGGAACGAGCCCACTCCGAGCAACTCATGAACAGCCACTTCCTCGACGCGATGGGCTGCGGCGGGTTTACGCTCCTCGAGGAAACCGATGGCGACCGCGTGCGGTCGTTCCTGGCTGGGCTCGACCGGTTCGCCCCAGCGCTGGCGGCGGTCCGCGGCCGGATGGATGGCACCGACGACGTGCTGCGGGTCATCGAGCACCGCCTCGCACAGCGACGGGCCGCCGCCGCGACGGCCTAGCCTGCGACCCCGCGGAGCACCGCCGGCAGAATCGCCCGCAACGCGCGGCCGCGGTGGCTGATCACTCCCTTGACGGCCAGGGCCAGCTCGCCGAAGGTGCGGTGATATTCCGGCACGATAAACAGCGGGTCGTAGCCAAAGCCCCCCGCACCGGCCGGTTCCTCGGCGATGACGCCGCCGCAGACGCCCGCGGCCACCGCCACGATGACGCCGGTGGGGTCGGCCAGAGCGGCGTGGCAGGCGTAGAAGGCCGCCCGCTCACCTCCCCGGCGGCCAGCGAGCCGCTCGAGCAGAAGCAGGTTGTTGCGGGCGTCGGTCGCCTGCCGTTCCCCCGGCGGAGCCGGGCCAGAAAATCTCGCCGAGTGAACGCCGGGAGCGCCCCCCAGGGCGGGCACCACGAGGCCGCTGTCTTCGGCCAAGACCCAGCGGCCCAGGGCCCGGGCCTGCGCCGTCGCCTTGAGGGCTGCGTTGTCGGCGAAGGTGTTGCCGGTCTCCTCCACTTCCACGGCGGCCGCGAGGCCGGCGAGCGACTCGCAGGCAACGCCGTGTGGCTCCAAAAGCGGCACGAGTTCGCGGAGTTTGCCTGCGCTAGTGGTACCGAGAACGAGCGACACTGGCATGGAACGCACCGGCTATCGCCGGCCGGCGGGACGGCGGGGCACGTCGATCGGCTTCGGCTGCATGTCGAGCATGATACCGTCGAACGAGCGGGGCATGATCTGGCCGCGGGCAAGCGCCGCCTGGTCGGGCCCGAGGCCGGCGGCGATCCTCGCGATCTCCGGATGCGGCACGGCACGGCCGTCTTCGCCGGGCAACGCCACCTGGTCGAAGCTGCCCACGCAGACGATGCTTGAATCCCGGTCGTGAAACTCCCAGGCCTGCCAGCCGGCCCGCCGCAGGGCCTCGGTGAGCCGGTGGGCCTGTGCAGCCGCCTCAACGAGCCGGCTCTCCTGCTCGACGCCCCGGACTTGTGGATCCCGCCACCCGCTTCCCTTGAGGGCCGCGAGAAACCGATTGACGTCCACGAATCCGCTGGGAGCTTCTGGCTCTCCGGCGGCGGTGTCAAACGTGCCCGCGCCGGTGAAGGTCGCCACGCGCACCGTATACCGCCCTGGGCAGTCGAGCAGGCCATGGGAAACGTCTGCGTTCATTGCGATCACAAAGTCGTCTACCTCGTGCCGGGCGAAGTAGTCGGCGGGTAAAAGCGGGTTCGGAATGAGCATGGCGGCATGCATCGGCGGCTTCTCCGCCGCCGTCGCGGCATGTTGCCGATTGGCCTGGATAAAGTCGGCGAGCAGACGCGACTTCGAATGGCCGCCGCCGAGTGCCTCCGGTCGGAGCTGCTTGACTTGCTGGAGGGCTTTTTGCCCGCGCGGATCCTCAAACGAGGCGAATTCGCCCACGAGCACCGCCACCTCGATCACCTCGGCCGCGTTGGCATACCGCATCCGCTTCGGAGTGCCGTCTGGATTGAGGCCGATGCCCCGCTGTTCGCCGGTGTAGTCGAAGGCCTTCTCGTGGGTGTAGGCCCGCAGTTTGTGTCGCGAGCGCAGCTCGTAGACGAGCTTTTTCGCAGCCTCTCGGGCATCCTCCCCACGGAAGGTTGTCGCCAAGACCAGCCACGGGCCGTCCCGCTCAGCCAGCGGGTGCATGGCCTGGGGGTCGACCTCCGCAGTGGAAAACCACGACGCGGGCAGCCATCCTTGGGCTGCCACGGGCGTTGCCGCCGCCGCGGCAGCCAGCACCACGATCACCGCCAGCAGACGGCGTGCGGAAGGGGCTGACAAACAGCTCACGGTGGACGCTCCAGAGAATCAGGGGATGACGGCTGGCAGGGCCGGGACGGTAGCGATAGCCCCGTGCCGATGCCAGACTGATCACCGCCCCGGAGGCCAGCGTAAGCCAGGCTGGCGAGCGAGGGCCTCACAAGCTGGAGAAGCCGGAGAAGTCTGGCCACCAATGTTGCACCGCCGCCAAGCCTCCCTGCCCGCGATCATGCTTGTTGTTGTCGTCTGGATCGCGGCCACGGCCGGACCTCCGCTGGCGATCTCCCGCTGGCGGGCGAGCTGGCTCGAAGTGCTCTCCCAGCCGGCCGTGCAGGCCGAGTGGGACACCTTCCGGGAGGCCATGCGGCGGGAATCGGGCCGGGATGGCCCTGTGCAGAGAAAGGTGCCCAAGAGCCTGGAGCCACCGGAACTCGTCTGGCTGCGAGACTACTTCCCGCTTGCCGTCACGGCCTGGGTCGTGCTCGTGGGAGTTTTGGGCGGATTCTTGGGCCTGCTCGCGCTGGGGGCAGCCGGCACCTGGCGGGTCAACGACCCAGCAGCGCCCGGGCGCTGACGGCGACAACGAAGAACAGCACGAGCGTGATCGCGAGCACGCTGACGAGCGAGAACAAGGGCCACACTCCCAGAAAAACCAGACAGGCAGCAAAAACTAGACACGCAGACCACGAGCCGCGCAGTGCCGGAAGCTCGGAGCTTTTCTGCCAGCGGTAGGGCCGATGGTAGACGCCCGACCGGCGGCGAACAAGGTGTTTTGCCGGCGGCGA
>JBBEEF010000170.1:2305-7173 GCA_040880915.1 Pirellulales bacterium | reverse complement strand
AGGGCCGATGGTAGACGCCCGACCGGCGGCGAACAAGGTGTTTTGCCGGCGGCGAGCGAGCGTTTTGCCGGCATTCCGCCGGAGAGTCCGAGGCGGCCGGCTCGCTTGCCATCTACGGCCGATTCGACTGCCGCAAGAGTTCCTCGGAGACAACCGTCCGAGCGGCCCGGCCGAGTTCCTCACCGGTCCGCCGCTGGCCGACCGAGTGCCACGGCGTCACGTCGGCAAGCTCGGGCATGATCTCCAAAACCTGGTCGACGAGCATCTCGACCATCCGCACGATTGCCGGCTCCCGCGACCGCTCCCGGATCGCGGCGGCAGTCTTCATGAGCTTCACCATCCGCGACCGCTCGAGCACGGGTCCGGAGAGCTGACCCTCCCCCTCGACGAGCAGTTCGGCCACCGGCACCTCGAGCACCTGCTGCCACCGCAGAAGGTCGCTCAGTCGCAGGTCACAGTCGGGCTGCTCCTGACGCCGCACGAGCGGCAGTGACACGCCCAGACGGCGGGCCACGTTGCGGAGCGTCACGCCCTGCTGCCGCCGCACATCGGCGATCCTGTGGAGCGGGGTCTCCCGCCGAGCGACGAGCCGGTCGGAGTCATCTGCCTCACGGGCCGCGCGAGCTAGGTCGGAATGTTCGCTGTCGGCCACGGCCAGCGGATCAGAGAATCGGTCATCCGAATCGTCGAAGCCGTCGTGGCAGTCGCGGTCATAGTGCACAGTGGCCATGCTGGCTTTCTCCCTCGGCGGTCTTGCCGCCCCCAGCAAGCGTCTCCTTCTTGGTCGGCGCGCACGCTCGTGCACGAAGACTTCAAGATGGGAACGCGGACCGGAGAGACGGTGGTCGAATCGCGTGATGCGCCTGTCGCCGCGGGCGACGCCTTGCCAGGCCGCCAGCACGTGCAAGCATATGGGCCGCGGCCAGAGTCGTCCCTTGCCCTCGCCATCCGGCACTGGGCTAAGCGACGGCTTTTCGCCGCGGTGAGAAGCAATACGCGGGCGGCCTGCGGTTCGTTCGCGCTCGTTCGAAAATTTTTCGGTCGCCCTTCGGTCAGTTGGTAGCCTGCCCCTTCACCCACGACTTGAAGGCAAGCATGAACGCCGATTCCCCCAGTCCCGTCCTCGCCAGTCCGCTCCGCATGGGAGTTGCCTGGGCTCACCTCGCCCAGGCGACCGTCACGGCCCGGGGCACCGACGCCGTCCGCTTCGTCGACAACTTCGTGACCGCCTCGGTCGGGGCAGTGGCGAACGGGCGTGGCACCGAAGCCTTCTTCACCGATGGGCGGGGGTGGGTGATCGCCCTCGCCACGATCCTGCGGACCGATGCCGGGCTCGAGATCGTGACGGCGGCGGGCCTGGGGCAGCGGCTGCGGGACCACCTCGAGCATTACCACATCCGTGAGGCGGTCGATCTCACCGACGCCTCAGCCGACACCCAGACGCTCATCCTGGCCGGCCCGGCCGCACCGCTGACGCTCGCCGCCGCGCTCCCCCCGCCCGCCGCCGCGCTCCCCACGGCATGCCTCGAGCATGTTTCAGCAACGCTCGCCGGACACGACGTGCGGATCGTGCGGGTGAGCGGTCAGGGGGCCGACGGGTTCTGGATCCGCGGTGGCCGTGCCGCGATCGACGCGGTCGCACGCCAGTTCGCCGTCGGCGGCGTGCCCGAGGCCGATCCGGCCGCCCTCGAGGCGGCGCGGATCGAGGCGGTGTTTCCCGCGCCGGGCGATATCCCCGAGAAGACACTGCCCCAGGAACTTGGCCGCGACACCAGCGCGATCTCGTTCACGAAAGGCTGCTACCTCGGCCAGGAGACGGTCGCCCGCCTCGACGCGCTTGGCCATGTGAACCGCCGGCTTGTGCTCCTGGCGATTGCGGCCCCGCACCCGCCCACCTGCCCGGCCGACGTCCGTCACGGCGACGACGTTGTGGGCACGCTCACGAGCAGCTGTGTGTCGCCGGACTATGGTATGCCCGCAGGCCTGGCGCTGGTGCGCATGCGGGCCCTCGCGGGAGAGTCTCTCACCGTCGGCCTGGCCACGGCGCGGGTGGTTTCCATGCCGCCGGCCGGAGCGACGCCATGACGACACCGAGCCCAGGGCCCACCGGCGAGGTTCTCTTCAGCGGCCGAAGGTTTCGTGTCGAGCGGGTGCCGCAGCCCTGTGCTGACGGCAGTGTTCGTGACCGCGAGGTCGTCGTGCATCCGGGCAGCGTCGTGGTCGTGCCGTTTGTCACGCCCGCCACGGTGTGCCTGGTGGAGGTTGTCCGCGTTGCCGTCGGCAAGACGCTGCTCGAACTGCCGGCCGGCACCCTTGATCGCGACGAGCCGCCGATCGCGACGGCTGCCCGCGAACTGGCCGAAGAAACCGGCTTCCAGGCCGGCCGGATCGAGCCGGCCGGTTCGTTCTGGATGTCGCCGGGGATCCTCCGGGAGCGGATGCATCTCTTCGTGGCCCACGACCTCGTCGCCGGTGAGCAGGCGCTTGAGCCGGGGGAACTCATCCGGCCGCGGGTCGTGCTCTGGGATGAGGCCGTGGAGATGTGTCTCGATGGCCGGATCGACGACGCCAAGAGCGTGGCCGGCATCCTCGCGATCAACGCCCGCCGGCGGGTGCCCCGGGCATGACCGCGGATTCCGTGGTTAGTGGCCGGCGGCGGCGGCCCGGGCGGCCGCCACCTCGAGCGGCCGCCGCTCGAGCAGAAACAGCCCGCCCCCCACAAGCCCGGCGATGATCGTGCAGAGCCCCCACAACAGCGCGATCGCCACACCGGTTTCAGTGGGCACCCCGTAGCCGCGGAGCAGGAAGCCCAGCGCGTTCTCCCGCACGCCGAAGCCGCCGATGCTGATCGGCAGGACCATCAGCAGGGCAACGAGGGGCACAACGATGAACCACGTGGCCAGCGGCTCGACCACGCCGAGGGCCCGCGCCACAAACCCCACCGCCACCGCGCCCCCGATCTGCACGACAAAGCTCCAGCCGATCGCCCCCAGCACAAGACTCGGCCGCTGCCGGTAGGGGAGCAGCCGCGTGACAAAGTCGCGGCCCGGCGACCCCTCCGGCAGGATCGCGTGAATCCGGTCGAGCAAACCCAGCACGATTCGGAAGCCGGCCACCGCCGCCGCCAGCAGGCCAGCAAACACCGCGACCGCCGCCGCTGTGCCGAGGGTGTATTTTCGCGTGATGATTGCCGTCCCCACGAGCACACCGAGGGCGGCCAGGCCGGTGAGCCGGTCGGCCAGCACCGAGCAGGCCGCCAGCAGTCGCAGCGGCGTCGTACTGCCGATCCGCACCGCCTTGACGACGTCACCCCCGATGCTCGACGGCAGGCAGAGGCTGAAGAACATGCCCTCGAAAAACCGCCGCACGAAGAACCGGCGGGGGAAGTCAAAGCCCAGGGGGCGGGCAAGCGCCGCCCAGCGGATTCCCGCCACCACCTGCACCAAGAGCGTCGTGGCCAAAGCGGCCAGCCACCAACCCCAATGAGCAGCAGCGAGCAGATTCCCGAGGCCGTTCCAGTCGATGTCGCGAAAGGCGTAAGCCATCAGGCCCACGGTGGCCGCCACGCGGGCCGTCACCCCGAGCCACGCGGGAATCCGGCGGCGGGCCGGCGGCGGCTCGGGAGCGTCGTTCATGGGAGTTCGGTTCGGCTGCGGGCACGAGGGTCGTTCGGTCGGTACCCTAACGGAATCACCGTTCCGCTCCCAGCCGACATGCCGACATGCCGACTCCCAGTTTCCTCGAGCGGATCGCCACCTGGCCGTGGGCCGAGGGGGTCACGGTCCTGTTCGGCTTTGCCTGGGGGGCGATGCTCGGCAGTTTTATCAATGTCGTCGTGCACCGCCTGCCGCGGGGGGAGTCGGTGGTGACGGCCCGTTCCCGTTGCCCGCGATGCGGCTCGGCCATCCGCCCGCGAGACAACGTTCCGGTTCTGGGCTGGCTCTGGCTGCGGGGGCGGTGCCGTGACTGTGCCGCACCGATCGCGGCGAGCTACCCCCTTGTGGAGGCGGCGTGCGGGGGCATCGTGATGCTGCTGGCCGCCGCCGAACTCGTCGGAGGTGGCCGCTGGCTGCCTGCATGTGCCGCCGAACCACCGCAGGGCATCGACCGGCTCCTGCGGGGCGATTGGACGCTGCTTGTGGTCTTGTTCGTCCATTCGGCGGCGGTGCTCACGGTGGTGGCCTGGAGCCTGCTCGACGGGGCGGGTCATCGCCTGCCACCGGCATGGCTCGGGGCGACTCTCGTCGCAGCCGTGACGGCGGTCGCCGCGGTGCCGCAGGCCGCGCCGCCCGAAATCTGGCCTGGCTCGGCCACGTGGCCGCCGGCGGCGGGGCGGCTGGCTGCGGCGCTCGTCGGCGTGCTGGCAGGCTGGCTCGCCGGCCGGGCGGGCCACGGGCAGGGCGTGCGGTGGGGGCTGCCACTCGTGGGCAGTGTCCTCGGCTGGCAAGGGGTGACGATGGTGGCGGTTGCGGCGGCAGTCGCGGGGGGTCTGGCCCGCTCAGGGGCCGCGGGCAAGGGCTTCTGGATCGCCGCAGCAACGACGCTGTGGCTTGCTTTTTCCGGGCCGCTCACCCGCGGAATCATGAGCCTGCTCGTGGCCGAACCGGCTCCCTGAGGCGGGACAAAGCGGGGACGATGCGCAGCCGTAGGCCCGGCCGGGTCTGATTATGCCGGGAGGTGTCTGCGAGAGGGCTGCGGATTCATCAGTTTTTCATGAAATCCGAACGTCCCGCCGGTATGATGGATACACACGCCTAGGACCGCGAACGAGCATGCAACTTCCATCTCCGATCCTGCCGATCGGTCCCCGGGGGCCGGCCGCGCGGTCGGCTGCCGCGACGCCGACTGAGTTGCCGGTCCGCCAAGGT
>JBBEEF010000170.1:0-2205 GCA_040880915.1 Pirellulales bacterium | reverse complement strand
GCCGGCCGCGCGGTCGGCTGCCGCGACGCCGACTGAGTTGCCGGTCCGCCAAGGTCCTGCGGACGAAGGGTTCGTTGCGGGCTTTCGGCGCAGGCTCCAGGAATTCGTCGTCGACCTGCGGGATCCTCGAGAGGCGACCGCGTGGGCAACGATCGCCATGGTGACGGGATTGCTGATCTATAGCTATTGGCCGGGGATGCTCAACGCCCACTCGAGCTGGTCGAATCCACAGTATCAGCACGGCTGGGTCGTGCCGGTGATCAACCTGCTGCTCTTGCTCTGGCGGCGGCAGCCAGTTTCCACGGTGACCACCTCCGCGCGGCTGACAGGATTTGCACTTCTGGCGGGAAGCCTTGTGCTGCGGATCATCGCTGCCAACTATCGGATCGTCACGGTTGACATGTACACGTTTGTGCCGGCCCTGGCGGGCGTGTTCCTGCTGGCCGGGGGCTGGGGCATGTTCCGGTGGGCGTGGGCTCCGGTCGCGCTCACGATCTTCATGTTTCCGCTGCCCGACGAGGCCCAGCGGTACATCACCGGCCCGCTGCAAACCTTCAACACCACGGTGGCCGCCTTCATTCTCCAGACCCTGGGCTTCGACGCCATTCAGGAAGGCAACCTCATCCGGCTGGGACAGGAACACGTGATGAACGTGGTCGACGCCTGCGCCGGCCTCAAGATGCTCACGATCTTCGTCTGGCTCTGCGCCCTGGTGATCGTTGTCGCCGGCCTGCAGTGGTGGGAGAACCTGGTGATCGCCATCAGCGCGATTCCGATCGCCATCATGGCAAACGCCCTGCGGATCACAGCCGCGGGCATGCTGTACAGCGTTTCCCCGACCTGGGCCGAGGGCTTCCACGACAGCACGCCGGCAGCCCTGCTCATGATGGGGCTGGCCATTGGGTTTATCCTGCTCGAAATGAAGCTGCTTTCCTACGTGATCGTGTCGGAGGAATTCTCACCGGCAGCGGTGATTCCCAAGCCAGCAGCAGCCCCGGCGGCGAGGAATTCTGGGTTTTCAGCGATTCAGGTACCCGGCTCCGGCCCACGGCGGGCAGACCCGGGTGGTGGCGTGAGCTAGACTAAAGACTTCCGGGCAAGGCAGCCGGAATCCGTTTCCTGCCTGACGCACCTGACAGGTGGCGGTCACAAACGGGCCAGCAGCGGCGAATCATGAGCGACTCAAGTATACCCTCGGACGGCACTGGAAGTGCGGCAACGGCCACACCTGCGGCCGACCCGCGAGCCGGCATGCTCGCGCCGATCCGTGACACCACACTCATTCCCAGCCCCGGTCCTCTCGGCCTGCCCGGCTTTCCCTCGGCTGCTGATCCGCTCGCCGGTGGGATCGATTACCAGCGGGTGTGGCACGCCTTCCGGCGACGCTGGGTTGCCGCCCTGGTGCTGGCGCTCACCCTGGGCAGCATCGCCGGGGTGCTGACGTTCCTCTTCCTGCCCCGCGGCTTCGAGGCGGTGGCCTGGCTGCGTGTCCGTGACCGGTCGGGCATGTTCGGGGCCGGCATGGGACGCGACAACGCCGAGTACGAGGCCTACCGCAAGACGCAGGTGCAACTCATCAAGAGCCCGCTGGTGCTCATGGCGGCCCTGCGGCGGCCTGGCATCGACCAGCTGGCCATGCTCAAGGGAGACGAAGACAAAGTCGGCTGGCTGATGCGAAACGTCCAGGTCTCGGCGCCGATGGAGTCGGAAGTGCTGCAGGTGCGGCTCCGCGGAGAGAACGCCGCTGAAATCACTCAGATCGCCAATGCCGTCACCAATGCCTACCTCACCGACGTCGTCAACAAGGAAAAGGCCGAGCGCCTGCGGCGGCGAGACACGCTCGAGAAGAAATACAAGGAGAACATGTCGGAGGTTCGCAGCCAGCTCGACACCTACAACAATCTCGCCCGGTCGCTCGGAACGACCGACAGCACCGAGGTGTCGACTCAGCGGGCGTTGCTGCTCGACCACCTGGGCACGCTCCGAGCCCAGCAGACCCAGGTGCAGCGGGACCTCGCCCTGATCGATGCGGAACTGGCCGTGATGGACGCCAAAGCACGGGGTGAAATCACCCTCGAGCAGTCGGTGCCAGAGGAGATGATCGACGCGATGGTCCTGCGTGACCCGCAGTTTCTCCAGCTTCGTGACCGGATCGCCGACATCGAGAGCGCGGTCGTCTTCCAGGCCCAGCGGAGTTCGCGGGGT
>JBBEEF010000169.1:0-16611 GCA_040880915.1 Pirellulales bacterium | reverse complement strand
CAGTCCCCGGGCTCGCGCCCGGGGCTTTTATGCGGGAGGGAGGGGTTGCCCATTGTTATCTCGACGGCCTTGCAAGCGAGCGAGAGGCAGGATGCCGAAGCAAAGCTTGCACGGAGTGAGCGAAGGGCAGGATGCCCGGAGCGAACGTCCGGCGAGATGGCACGGGCAACCCCGACCCACTCGAGAACGTTGCCCATTGCTATCTCGAGCCAGCCTAGCCGTTAGCGGCCCACCATGCGGCCGAGGATTCGCACCACGTCGAGCAGCCCGGCGGCTTGGGCGCTTAGCTCCTCGGCCGAGGCCGAGCCCTGCTCGGCGCCAGCGGCGGCACTCTGGCTGACCTGCTCGATCTGCTCCAGGGCATCGCCGATCCGCTCCACGGCACGGTGCTGCTCACGGCTGCCCGCACGGACCTCTTCCACCAGCGTCCGCACCTGGGCCGACTGCCCGGCCAGCGCGTCGATCGCCGTCGAGACCTCCGCCACCTTTGACCGGCCCGAGTGGGCCCGGGCGATCGACTCCTCGATGAGGCTCGCCGTCTCGCGGGCCGCTTGGGCCGACCGCTGGGCGAGGCTCCTTACCTCGTCGGCCACGACCGCAAATCCCAGGCCGGCCTCACCGGCCCGGGCCGCCTCGACCGCGGCGTTGAGTGCGAGGATGTTTGTCTGGAAGGCGATCTCGTCGATCACTTTGTTGATCTTCGAGATCCGGCCGCCCGCTTGGTCGATCGCCTCCATGGCCTGCACCATCTCCGCTAGCCGGGCCGCGGCCTCCCCAAACTGCTCCCGCTCTTGGCCCACCAACTCAGTTGCCTGTTGGGTCCGACGGGCGTTGTCGGTCGCCATGCTGCTTGTCTGCCGAGCCGAAGCGGAAATGTCTTCCACGGCCGCCACCTGCTCGGAGGCACCCTGGGCGAGCGAATGGCTCGCAGCCGCAACCTCCGTCGCACCGCTGCCTACGTTCTCGGCGGTGGACGCCAACTGCCCGATGGCCTGCCGCAGCTCCTGGCCGTGCCGCCTGATGCTCAACCAGGTCGTGACCGTCGCCACCGCCGCGAGCGACAAGAGGACGAGCACCAGCATGTCGTTTCGCCACCGGATCACCCCCACCGCGGCCTTGGTGCGGGCGTCGATCAGCTCTTCAAACTCAGCGATCGGATTCATGATGATCGCCTTGTCTGCGTGATACTGCCGGTCGAACATGATCCGCCGAGCCAGTTCCTGATCGGGTTCACCCGCCTTCGTGTAGCCCCCCTGCCCGTCAGCGAAGCGTCCCTTGACCGCGTTCATCGCGATCGTCTCCGTGGTGACCAGAGCGTTGGAGTTGTCCTCGGCCTCCTCGAGCTTGGCGAACTCGGCCACCGTGAATCCCTGCCGCTCCATCAGGGTCCGCAGCGGCACGGTGCTGCCGTCGGGACGGCTCGCCTCGCCGTTGCGGACGGCGAGAATGCTCCAATAGTTCTGCTCGTACTCCTCGTCGCCGGTGACCACGTAGGTGCGGGCCAACCGCGTCAGGTCGTCGGAGCTCCGCCGCAGCTCGTTGGCCAGCCGATACGAGGCATAGCGATTTTCCTGGGCACGGTTGAGCTCCCGCTGGTTCCAGAAGGCCAGGAGGGAGAGGACGAGCAGCCCCACGACCGGACCGATCGTGGTGAGCGTGAGGCGTTGCAGGGTGTTCATGGAGCCACTCCGGGAGACCGTGCCGCCGGCTCACTCACCGCGGCTCGAAAGTCTAGTTCGCGGTTTGCGATCCTCTGCCGATGGGGCGGAAATCACCGTGCAGATCCCCCTCTGAGCGGCCCGAACGGCCCTTTTTCGCCCGCCCGACCATCCCGAGCTAGGATTTTCTCGAGGTCTCGCCGCCAGCCGCCCGGCACACCCCGCCAGAATAGCCCCCGGTTCTGCTTCCCGCATGCCCCCACCACCCGAACCAGCCAGCGCCGCCGTCCGCAGCCTGCTGCGCAGGATCGGCCTTGAACTGGCGTTTCTTGACGCCACGGCACCCGGGGCCGCCGGCACCCTGGCCGAGCTGCTCCCCAGCCTCGACGAGACGTTCGCCGGAGCGTCTGCACCGGCCGACCTCATCGCCGCCGTAGCTACCGCCCGCTCCTGGCTGGCCCTGCCCTCCGCCGAGATCGCAAGCCGACTCGGCCAGTGGCACCCCTGGATGGAAGAGGCGGTGACTGCCTGGGAGCGAAGCGGTGTCCTGCCCGATTGGCCGGCTGGTCTGGCTCCGCTCCTCGCCCGGACGAGTCCATCGCCACCGGCTGCTGGATCGCTTGTGACCACCGGCCGCACGCTACCCACCCGCGAGCTGCCCACTCAGGACGTGACCGTTCTGCCTGCCGGCTGGGAACCCGAACTCATGCGGCTCTTCTGTGCCGAGGCCGCAGAGCTTCTGCAAGACATCGAGCAGGGCGTGCTCGTGCTCGAGACGGCGCCGACCGATACCGAAACACTGGCCACGGTGTTCCGCGCCTTCCACACGCTCAAGGGCAACGCCGCGGTCATGAAGCTCGTCGTGCTCCAGCGGCTCACGCATGAGCTTGAGTCGCTGCTCGATGCGGCCCGCCGCGGCAGCCGGTTACTCGACCGTGACGCCATCGATGCCGTGCTCTCCGGCGCCGACATAGTGGCCCAATACGTCGCTGAAGCTAACAGTCAGCTCGACGGCCGTGAGACCGGCCGAACTATTCCGCTGGCATTGCCCGCCGTCATCGACCGCGTCCATGCGATCTTGTCGAGCCCTGCGGCAAGCGTTGCCCCGCTGGCCCCACCACCGGGTACCGTTCCCCTGCCGGCGACCACGCCCCGGGCCAGCGTCGCTGTTCTCCCGCCACCCGCCTCATCACCCGCCCCGGTGAACACCGGCCCAGACTCTGGCAGCAAACTTTCCCTGCCAGAACCATCTGCGGCCGCCGCTCCTGCGCCCGCCGCTGCGGCCGCCGCTTCTGTGCCTGCCGCCCCTACCCGTCCAGCCGCCGTATCGACCGGCTCGGTCCGCGTCGACACCACCAGGCTCGACGGCCTGCTCGACCTCGTGGGTGAACTCGTGATCGCCCAGTCGATGGTCGTTCAGGCCGCCGCCGGCGGCGACGAGCACCTCACCCGTTCGCTCGCCCAACTCCGCGGCATCACAACCGACCTCCAGCGGACGGCCATGGCCATGCGGATGGTGCCGATCCGCGGTGCCTTCCAGAAGATGGGCCGGCTCGTCCGGGACGTGGCCGTCCAGCTCGGCAAGGAGATCCGCCTCATCGTCGAGGGGGAGGAGACCGAGCTCGACCGGACCGTGATCGAGGAGATCAGCGACCCGCTCGTCCACATGGTCCGCAACGCTGCCGACCATGCCATCGAGCCGCCCGACGTGCGGGAAGCCGCCGGTAAGCCGCGGACCGGCACCATCACCCTCCGGGCGTTCCACCAGGGGGGCTTCGTGATCGTGCAGGTATCCGATGACGGCCGTGGCCTCGATCCCGCCCGTATCCGGGCGAAGGCCGTGGAGCGGGGCATCGTTCCGGCCGACGCAGTGCTCGACACCCGCGACACACTCGAGCTCATCTTCGCCCCCGGCTTCTCGACGGCCGAGCAGATCAGCGACCTCTCTGGCCGGGGTGTCGGCCTCGACGTGGTGCGGCGAAACGTGGAACGCATCCGGGGCAAGGTCGAGGTGGAATCGGCACCCGGTGCCGGCACGATGTTCACGATCTTCATGCCGCTGACGCTGGCGATCATCGAGGGGCTCGTCGTCTCGGTCGGCGGCCAGCGGTTTGTCATCCCCACGCTCGCCGTCCGCGAATCGTTCCGCCCCAAGGCCGAGGCCCTGGCCACCGTCCACGGCCGGGGCGAGCTCGTGGCTGTCCGCGGCCAACGGCTACCCATGATGCGGCTCGGCCAGCATCTTGGCATCGAAGGGGCCCAAGTCGATCCCACCCGTGGAATCGTGGTCGTGCTCGAGGCGGGCAACGACCGCCGCTGCATCTTGGTCGATGAGCTTGTCGGCAAGCAGGAGGTGGTGATCAAGCCGCTCGGTGAGATGTTTACCGGCCGCACCCCCTTTGCCGGCGCGGCGATCCTCGGCGACGGCCGCGTGGGGTTGATCCTCGACACGATCGCGCTCGTCCGGCTCAGCAGAAGGTCCCACACGGAGACGGCGGCCTAGACCGCCCCAGAGCAATGACCGCAATCGCACCGACGATTCCGCCCGCTGACGGCCCGGCCTCGGCCCAGCCCGGCAAATATCTGACCTTCGTCCTCAGCGGCCAGGTATACGGCGTCCCCGTCCTCGCCGTGCGGGAAATCATCCGCCTCTGCCCCATCACACCGGTGGCCAACATGCCGCCGCACGTCCGGGGCGTGATCAACCTCCGTGGCAGGGTGATCCCGGTCGTCGATCTGCGGGTGCAGTTCGGGCTGTTCGTTGGTCCGGACCACGACCGCACCTGCATCGTCGTCGCCCAGGTGGCCGCGACGGCCGGTGGCGTCCGGCCCTACGCCGTGGTCGTCGACGGTGTCGAGGAGGTCGTAATCCTGGCCGTCGCCGACATCGCTCCCGCTCCCGACTTTGGCGGGGCCGTCGACACCCGCTTCATCACGGGCCTGGCCCGCCGCGACGTCGGCGTATCAACGCTCATCGACCTCGAGGCCGTGGCCGCCGCCGACGGCCCGTCCGAAAAGCCCGCCACCTCCTCACACTCGCCCTAACCCTCGGACACCGTCTCCCATGATGAATTGGACTATCCCCCGCCGGGTCGCCGCCGGCTTCGCGATTCTCCTCCTGGCGGCAGTCGCCGTCGGGGCCACATCGCTGGTCAGGCTGCGGGCGGTCGGCGGCCACGTCACCACCCTCTCCGGCAACACGATCCCCTCCGTGCACACACTCAGCCGGATCATCGAGGCCAACCTCGAGATGCTCCTCGCCGTCCGCAGCACCGTGCTCGACACCGAACCCGACCGAATCGAGGACGGCAAGCGGAGCCTGCAAGACGCGATCGCACGCGGTGACCGTGACATCGCCGCCTACCGTGCCCTGATTAGTGACACCGAGGACCAGCGGCTCTTCGACGCGGCCGTCGAGGGCCGGGCCGCGCTGCTCGTCCAGGTTCGCCGGGCGGAAGCTCTCGCGGCCGGGGGGCAGGTGGCCGAAGCCCGGGCCGCAGCGCTCGGCGACATCGAGCAGGTGGCCGACCGCTGCCAGGCGACCTTCGCGCGGGTGATCGCCCACAACATTGCTCTGACCGAGCGGGAGGCCGAGGCCGCCCGCTCACAACTGCGGACCGGCTTCCTCGTCGCCGCCATCATGCTCGGTACGGCGGCCGTGATCGGGACGCTCCTGGCCCTCGGCATCATCCGCTCGCTGAGCCGTGCGTTGCTCGGGATCTCCGACACGCTCGAGACGGGGGCGGTGAAGACGGCCGAGGCTGCCGGCCAGCTTGCCGCCGTCAACAGCACCGTGGCTGCCGGCTGCACCGAGCAGGGCGCCTCCGTGGCCGAGACCGGGGCCGCGCTCGAGCAGATGTCGGTGATGATCCGCTGCACCGCCGACAACGCCGGCCAGGCCAAAACACTTGCCGGACAGGCCCGGGCGGCGGCGACCACCGGTGCCAATACGATGGCCGCGATGGACGCGGCGATGCGGTCAATCAGCACGACGAGCGCGGAGGTCGCCAAGATCGTCAAGCAGATCGACGAGATCGCCTTCCAGACCAACATCCTGGCCCTGAACGCCGCGGTCGAGGCGGCCCGCGCGGGTGAGGCAGGAGCGGGCTTTGCCGTGGTTGCCGACGAGGTGCGATCGCTGGCCCAGCGGAGCGCCGCGGCCGCTCGGGAAACCTCCGAACGGATCGAGGCGGCCATCGAGAGCAGCCGCCTGGGTGCGGCCAGCTGCGAGCGGGTCGGTTTGTCGCTCCGTGAGATCGCCGAACGGGTCACCGCTGCCGACAAGCTCGTGGCCGAGATCGCCACCGCGGCCCAGGAACAGTCGCAGGGCATCCGCCAGATCGGCACCGCCATGACGCAGCTCGACCACGTCACGCAGGAAAACGCCGCCCGGGCCGGCGAGGGAGCGGCCGCCGCGGCGGATCTCTCCGGCCAAGCTGCCGCCGTGCGGGGGAGCGTTGATCGGCTGCGGGCCCTTGTCGTGGCGGGCCACACGCCGCCACTTTCGCGGAAAGCCGCAGCCGCGGTCCGTTTCCGGCCGACCGCCAGCGGCAGGCCGACCGCCCTCCCCCGGATCCCGATGCCGGGCGACGGTGGCCGCCAGCCGGCCGCCCATGATGCCGAGGATCGTCACTTCACCGATTTCTGAACCGGCCCGGCGGCATACGATACCTAAACCGAATCCCCTGGCATCCGCTCATGCTTTCCCCCGATCCCGAGCCAGACGAGCGGGCCTACGCGTTTCTCGCGGACCTCGTCTACCGCCGCAGCCGGATCCGCCTCGGGCCCGACAAGCGGACATTCGTGGCCGGACGTCTCGCCGGCAGGCTCCGCAGCCTCGGGCTCACGAGCTACGACGACTACTGCCGGCTTCTGAGCCCGGGCAACGACGAGGAGGCCGAGCAGCTTGTCGACCTCATCTCGACCAACCACACCTGCTTCTTCCGGGAACCGGCCCACTTCGAGTTCCTGGCCCGGGACCTGCTGCCAACAGCCTGCCGGCGAGCCGCTGCCGAGGGCCGTCCGCTGCGGGTGTGGTGCGCCGCCGCAGCCTCCGGCGAAGAGGCCTATTCGCTGGCGATCGTGGTCGCCGAGCACGCCCGCACCGGCGGCTTGTCGGGCTGGGGCGTCGATGCCTCCGACATCTCCCGCCGGATGCTCGACCGCTGCCGGCTGGGTGTCTACGAGGCCGACCGCGTCCAGCTGCCCGATCCGGCCTGGCTCAAGCGGTATTTCCGCCGCGGGTTCGGCGAGCGGGAAGGGTTCTACCGCGTGAGGCCCGAACTCCGGCAGCGGGTCCAGGTGACCGCGATCAACCTCTTCCAGCCGAGCTACCCGCTGCCGGCCGGCCAGGACGTGATCTTCTGCCGCAACGTGATGATCTACTTCGACGAGGCCTCCCGGCAGACCCTTGTCGAGCGGCTCTCGGAACAGCTCGCCCCTGGCGGCCACCTTTTCGTGGGCCACGCCGAGAGCCTCCTGGGGCTGACCCACCGCCTCCGCCAGGTGCGGCCAGCGGTCTACGAGCGGCCGGCATGAGGCGGGCGAGTGAGGTGCAGCCATGAGCAACGCTAAACGCAGGATTCGCGTGCTCGTCGTCGACGATTCAGCGCTCGTCCGCAAGGCGATCGGCGACGCCCTGGCCCGTGATCCAGAACTCGAGGTGGTGGGCACGGCGCCCGACCCCTACGTGGCCCGCGAGAAGATCGCCCGCCTCGACCCCGACGTGATCACGCTCGATCTCGAGATGCCACGGATGGACGGCCTCACCTTCCTGCGGATCCTCATGAAGCATCATCCGCTGCCGGTGGTGGTCGTCAGCTCGCTTGCCCAGGCCGGCTCCCAGGCCGCCCTCGAGGCGATCGAGGCTGGCGCGGTCGACGTGCTGGCCAAACCCGACGGCACGATGTCGCTCGGGGCCGTCGCCGACAAGCTCGCCTGGCACGTGAAGGCGGCCGCCGAGGCGGGCAATCGCCTGCGGAGGCGAACGGAGACGAGTCGGCCGGCGGCAGCGGTACCGCCCGCTCTGATCCCGGCCGGTTCGCGATCGATTCACGAGCGGCAGATCATCGTGATCGGTGCCTCCACCGGCGGCGTCGAGGCCCTGCGGCGGCTGATCCCGCTGTTTCCCGCCGAGATGCCGCCGATCGCGGTTGTCCAGCACATCTCCCCCTCGTTCTCCCGCGCCGTGGCGGAGCGACTCGACACGCTCTCCGGGCTCAAAGTCCGCGAGGCGGGAGACGACGAGCCGCTGCGGCCGGGCGAGTGTGCGGTGGCCCCGGGCGACGTCCACCTCGCGGTCGAGCATCGCGGTGGGGGCTTCCGCACTCGGCTGGTCCGCTCGCCGCCCCTGCACCACTGCCGGCCGGCGGTGGATGTGCTGTTCCGGTCAGCGGCGGAGGCGGCTGGCCCGCACGTGGTGGCCGCCCTCCTGACCGGCATGGGCAGCGACGGCGCTCTCGGACTCCAGGCGATCCAGGCTGCCGGCGGCACGACCCTGGCGGAGCACGAGTCGAGCTGCATCGTCTACGGCATGCCGCGGTCCGCGATCGACCTCGGTGTCGTGGACCGCATCGTGCCTCTGCCCGAGATGGCCGCGGCGATCATCGCGGCGACGGCCCGGCGGCAGTGACCAAAGAAAAGATGGGGCCAGAGACCAGGGCCCGGCAAACCTGCCCTACCGGCCGCGGCTCGCGATCCGCACGATCGCGCGGGCAGACTCCTGAGCCAGCAGCTTGGCGTCGATTGCTTCGTCTCCCGCGGCCGCGCGGCCCGTCACCTCCGCCAGATCAGCCCGCGCTCGGACGAGGTCGAGCTTCTCGGCCAGCACGGCCCGCTGCGTGATCACGGTAACCACGTCATGCCCGACCTCCACGAAGCCTCCCTCGATGAATACCCGGTGGACTGACTCTCTTCCCTCGGCCATCGTCAGCCGCACCTCCCCTGCGCCGAGCTGGGCGATGAACGGGGCATGACCCCGGCCCACACCCCGCTGGCCATCCCGGAGCGGCAGGATCACCGATCCCGCAGACGCGTCGAGCAGGGTGGTCTCGGGCGTCACGATGAGGCAGCGAATACCAGCGGAGCGTTTCGTTTCGGCCATGGTGTTGGGCTCGACGGGTGCGGGACGGGAAAGGTCAGGCCTTGGCGGCCATCTTCTTGGCCTGCTCTTCGGCCTGCTCGATCGACCCGACGTACATGAAAGCCTGCTCGGGGAGATGGTCCCACGTGCCGTCGGCGATCTCCTCGAAGGAGCGGATTGTGTCGGCGAGGCTCGTGATCTCACCCGGCTTGCCGGTGAAAACCTCAGCCACGAGAAACGGCTGCGACAAGAACCGCTCCATGCGGCGGGCCCGGTGCACGACAAGCTTGTCCTCTTCAGAAAGCTCGTCCACGCCGAGGATCGCAATGATGTCCTGCAGTTCCCGGTATCGCTGGAGCGTCCGCTGCACCCGCCGGGCGATCTGGTAGTGCCGCTCGCCGACATACTGGGGGTCGAGAATGCGGCTCGACGAGGCGAGTGGATCAACGGCCGGATAGATGCCCTTTTCCGAGATCGACCGCTCGAGGTAGAGAAATGCGTCGAGGTTGCCGAAGGCGGTGGCTGGAGCCGGGTCGGTCGGGTCGTCGGCTGGCACGTAGACCGCCTGCACGGACGTGATCGCCCCCTTCGAGGTCGAGGTGATCCGCTCCTGCAGCGCGCCCATCTCCGTGGCGAGCGTGGGCTGGTAGCCCACGGCGCTCGGCATCCGGCCCAACAGTGCGCTCACCTCGCTGCCCGCCTGCGAGAAGCGGAAGATGTTGTCGACGAAGAGCAGCGTGTCGGTACCGGTCGTGTCCCGGAAATACTCGGCCATCGTCAGGGCCGTCAGGGCGACCCGCAGCCGGGCTCCCGGCGGCTCGTTCATCTGGCCGAACACCATGCAGGTCTGCTCGATGACGCTCCGGCCGGTGTCGCCGATCTTGGCCTCCTGCATCTCGAGCCAGAGGTCGGTGCCCTCTCGGGTCCGCTCGCCGACGCCCGCGAACACCGAGTAGCCGCCGTGGGCACTCGCGATTCGGGCGATGAGTTCGGTGAGGATCACTGTTTTGCCGAGGCCGGCACCGCCGAACAGGCCCGCCTTGCCGCCCCGGACAAACGGCGTGAGCAGGTCGATCACCTTGATGCCAGTCTCGAAGAGCTCGGTCTTCGTTGACAGGTCGGTCAACGGCGGAGGGTCGCGGTGGATCGGCCACCGTTCCTCGGTCTCGACCACGCCTCGCTTGTCGATCGGCTCACCGAGCAGGTTGAACACGCGGCCGAGCGTGGCCGGGCCGACCGGCACCGACACCGGGGCCCCGGTATCGACCACTTCCTCACCGCGGATCAGGCCGTCGGTCGAGCCGAGGGCCACGCAGCGAACCTTGCCGCCGCCGAGGTGCTGCTGCACCTCGCCCACAAGATGAAGCGCGAACCCCTTCTTGTCACTGTCGATGCGGACGGCGTTGTAGATTCCGGGGATCGCGTCCTCGGGAAACTCGACGTCGAACGTCGACCCGATGACCTGGGTGATGCGGCCGGTGGAAGTTGCGGTTGCCATGGTCGGTTTCTATCTCTCCTGCCTGTGACGTACGGTTGCCTGATCGGGTACCGGCGGAATGGGGCTTGAGGCCCGCGGGACCGCCGGAAGTCTGCTGCCCACCCGTGGGGATGGACTGTTGTATTGGTCGAGTGGCTCTTGACGAAGCGTTTCCTGCTCTGGGGTCTACTGCTCTGGGGTCTACTGCTCTGGGGTCTACTGCTCTGGGGTCTACTGCTTGAGGGCCTCCACGCCGCCGAGGATTTCCATGATCTCGCCGGTGATCTGCGACTGGCGGGCCCGGTTGTATTGCCGCGACAGGCTCTTGATCAGGCCGCCGGCGTTCTCAGTGGCCGCCTTCATGGCCACCATCCGGGCCACCTGCTCGCTCACTGCCGCATCGAGGAAGCACTTGAACAGCCGCGCCATGAAGCTCGCCGGCAGGATCTCGGCCAGAATGCTCTCGGCCGCGGGGTAGAAGTCGTAGTCGTCGCTGGCCAGCTTCGTGTTTCCCCCGGCCGCCTGCGGGGGCGATAGCGGCAGGAGCATATCGGCGACCGCCTCCTGCTTCGCGATTCCGTGGAACTTCGTGTACACGACGTCGAGCCGGTCGATCTCACCGGCAGCGTAGGCCTCGAGGTAGGCCCGGCCGAGCGGGGCGACGGCTGCAAACTCCGGCTTGTCCTCAAACGAAGTGTACCGCTCGGCCATCTCGATGCCACGGAACTTGAGGGCCGCGATGCCTCGCTTGCCCGACACGGCCACGCTTGTCTCGACCCGTTCGCTCGTCCACTGGCCGAGCAGGGCCACGCCCTGGCGGATCACATTTGAGTTGTAGCCGCCGCACAGGCCACGATTGCCGGTGAGCAGAAGCACCGCGGTTCGTTGCGTGGGGCGGACCTCGAGGAGCGGATGGGACACCTCGGCCCCGACAGCGGCGATGTTTTCCAGAATCTTGGTGAGCTGGTTCGTGTAGTCACGCGCGGCGACCGAGCGATCCATCGCTTTTTTGAACCGCGCCGTCGCAATGAGTTCCATCGTGCGGGTGATCTTGCGGATGTTCCGCACCGACTTCCGCCGTCGATCGAGTGCCCGGGCCTTCGCCATCGCCGCTGATCCTGCTGGGGTGTGTCTAGAAAATACTCAGCGACCGACGCCGACGGGCTGGCGGGCCTGGGCAGCCCCCTTCCCGGCCCGCTGCCGCTTGAATTCCGCGATCGCCGCCTCGAGTTGCCGCTCGCTCTCCGCATCGAGGTCTTTTGACCCCTCGATCCGAGCCCGCAGTTCGGGCACTTGATCACGAACAAACGTGAGGAAGCCCTTCTCCCAATCGGCCACCTCATCCCGCTTGACGTCGTCGAGGTGGCCACGAGTGCCCGCGTAGATGCTCATCACCTGGTCGACCACGTCGAGCGGGGCATACTGCCCCTGCTTGAGGAGCTCGACCATCCGGTAGCCGCGATCGAGCCGCTGCTGGGTGGCGGCATCGAGGTCGGTGCCGAGTTGGGCGAAGGCCTCGAGCTCGCGAAAGCTCGCGAGATCGAGCCGCAGGCCGCCCGACACCTTCTTCATGGCCTTGATCTGGGCAGCGCCACCGACGCGGGAGACGGAGATGCCCACGTTCATGGCGGGCCGCTGGCCGGCGAAGAAGAGGTCGGGCTGAAGGTAGATCTGGCCGTCGGTGATCGAAATCACATTCGTGGGGATGTAGGCAGACACCTCCCCTTCGAGCGTCTCGATGATCGGCAGGCCCGTGAGCGACCCGCCCCCCTTCTCCGCCGAGAGCTTGGCCGACCGCTCGAGCAGCCGGCTGTGGGCGTAGAACACGTCGCCAGGATACGCCTCGCGGCCCGGCGGCCGCCGCATCAAGAGTGAGAGCTGACGGTAGGCGGTGGCCTGTTTCGAGAGGTCGTCGTAGACGATCAGCGAGTGCTGGCCGTTGTACATGAAGTGTTCGGCCATGGCGGTGCCCGAGTAGGGGGCGATGTACTGGAGCGGGGCGGCCGTGGAGGCGCCCGACATGATCACGGTCGTGTAGTCCATCGCGCCATACTTCCGCAGCGTGTCGATCGCCACGGCTACTGAAGAGTCCTTCTGGCCGACAGCGACATAGAAGCACTTCACGCCGCTATTCTTCTGGTTGATGATCGCGTCGATGCCGATCGCGGTCTTGCCGGTCTTGCGGTCGCCGATGATGAGCTCCCGCTGCCCGCGGCCGATCGGCGTCATGGCGTCGATCGCCTTGATGCCCGTCTGGAGCGGCTCGCGGACCGGCTGCCGATCGGCCACGCCCGGAGCGAGCGTCTCGACCGGCCGCCGGAGTTCGGTCACCACCGGCCCCTTGCCGTCGAGCGGATTGCCCAGCGGATCGAGCACGCGGCCGATAACCGCGTCGCCCACCGGCACCGAGAGCAGCCGGCCGGTGCTCTTCACCTCGTCGCCCTCGGTCACCTTGAGGTAGTCGCCGAGGATGATCACGCCGACCGAGTTTTCCTCGAGGTTAAACGCGAGCCCGATGATCCCGCCGGGGAATTCGACCATCTCTCCGGCCATCACGCCGGACAGACCCCAGACGCGGGCGATGCCGTCGCCAACCTCGAGCACCCGCCCGACCTCGCGGACGTCGATGCCCGATTCGAACTGGGTGATCTCCTCACGCAGAAGTGAGGCGATCTCGTCGGTATTGAATTTCATGAATGGTCCTCCTGTGCAGGTTGCCGCCGAGCCGCGAGAGGCCGCTGGCGATGGATTGGTCGTAGACGGTGTCGCCGATCCTGACGACGAGCCCGCCAATGAGATCAGCATTGATGGTGAAAACGGGGGCGAGTTTGACCCCAACGGCCTCCTCGACCTCGGCCACGATCCGCCGCCGCTCGTCGTCGCCGAGGGGCACGGCCGTGGTGAAGGTGGCCTGGCGTCGGCCGGCCGCCTCGTCGTCGAGTTTCCGCATGGCGGAGGCCACTTCGGCGAGAATATTGAGCCGGTCATGCCGGGCCAGCACGCACAGGGCATGCACCGTCGTGGGCAAAAGCCGGCCCCCGGCGACCCGCCGGATAAGCGATTCCTTCTGCTCCGCGGCAACCTGCGGCGAGGCGAACACAGCCAGAGCACCAGCGACCTTGGGCAGAACATCACCGACGAATGCGGCCACTTCGTCGATCACCTGGCCACGGCAGCCAGCCGCGTCGGCCGCTTCCAGAATTGCCTGGGCATAGACACGGGCGATCCGCTCGGCGGCGGGATCGAGGCGGGCCTGATGGTCGGCGGTGGGGGCAGCGTGGGGCATGCGGGAGCGAACGCGTCGGTGCGGGGGGCTAGTTGATACTGGGAGCGGAGCGAACCGAGGCCACCGAATCCCGGACCAGCCGGGCGTGGTCGTCGGTGGAAAGCTTGTCGCGGAGGAATTTACCGGCCACGTCGACGGCCAACTGGCCGGCCCGCTCGGCGATCTGCGAGAGGGCCTCGTCACGGGCCAGACCGATCTCCCGTTTGGCCCGGGCCTGCTCGTCGTCGGCAGCCTTGCGGGCCTCAGCGACGATCGCCAGACGGGTCGCCTCCGAATCGCGGCGGGCTTCCTCGAGCATCCCCCGGACCTCATCGGAGGCTTCGGCCAGTCGCCGCTCGTAAGAAGCGAGCATGCTCTTGGCCTCGTCGTTGGCCGCTCGAGTGGCAGCGATCAAGTCGGCGATGCCCTGCTCCCGCTTCTTGAGCCCCTCCATGATCGGCTTCCAGGCAAACCTCGTGAGCAGAAACAAGAGGAGCGCGAAGACGGCGAGCGTCCAGAGGGCGAGGTCGGTCTGAAACCAGGCCGGGCTTTCAAACGCCTGCTGAGAGACGCCCGCCGGCAGGTTGTGGCCGATCTCAGGCCCATGCCCATGGTCGTCATGGCCCTGGCCGGGCGCCGTCTCGGCGGCATAGGTTTCGGCTGCGGCCCGGGTGGCAGCGACCATCGAGAACGAGGCCATGGCGATGGCCAAGAAACAGCGGGTCGCAATCGAGCGTGCGTGGTTCATGAGTCGCGTGAGGAAGGGATTTTTGGTGTGTGTGGGATCCAGACCAGGCCAAGCCGCCGCAGCACGGGGCGGAACGGCCCCAATTCTGGAAGCCGTCCCGCCCCGGGCCTGCGCCGGGCTCAATCACTTACTGGAGCAGATAAACAGCGCGTAGAACGTAAAGCCTTCGATGAGGGCCGCCGCGATGATCATCGCCGTCTGGATCGTGCCGGCCACCTCGGGCTGCCGGGCCATGCTCTCATAGGCGGCCGTGGCGAGCCGGCTGATGCCAAAGGCCGCCCCGATTACCGTCAGGCCCACGCCAAACGAAGCGGTGAGGTCAATGAACGGCCGGCCGGCCGCACTGGCCTCCTGGGCAGAGGCGACGTCGGCAGACAGAACAACAAGAGCGACCGCGGCAGCGGCGGCGAGCATACGAACCGAGAGAAGCGAACGGATCATGCGTGAATAAACTCCTGAAAACGAGGTGTCGAAAGGGCTGAAAGAGAAACGAAAACGGATGCTTGAACGGCGTGTGAGCCGGCGGCAAGGAGCCTAATGCTGGTGCACCGCAGCGCCAATGAACAGGGCCGAAAGAAACGTGAACAGGTAGGCCTGGAGGAACGCGACGAACAGTTCGAGCAGGCTGAACAGGGTGCTCGATACGACGCTGATGCCGGTCACGGTGGCCCACATCCCCAGCGAGTAGGTCGCCGCCGCCGTGATCATCCCCATGATGCCCAGCAGCACGAGGTGGCCGGCCACCATGTTGGCGAGAAGGCGAACGGCGAGGATCAGGTGTTTGATGCACAGGCCCAGCATCTCGATCGCGAAGATCATCGGCTTAAGGAAGATCGCCAGCGGCCACGGCAGGTCCATGCTCGGCACCTGATTCGTGAAGAAGCCGACAACGCCGAACTTCATCATGCCGGCCAGCACGACCGTGCCAAACGTGACGAGGGCGAGCGCCAGCGTCACCGAGAAGGAGGCTGTGGGGGATCCTGCCCAAGGGAGCATGCCCAGCAGGTTGCAGCCGAGCACGAAGAAAAACAGCGTGAGCAGCAGGGGGACGAACCGGTCTCCCTCGTGCACAACGACCGCCGCGGCCTGTCCGCCGTGCCCATGGGAATGGTCGTTATGCCCGTGGGAGTCATGGTTGGCATGGTTGTCATGGTTGGCATGGGAGTCGATCGATGGTCGGGCGATGTTGTCGCGGATATAGACGATGACCATCTCGAACAGGTTTGTGAACCATCCCTTCGGAGCGGCTCCGGAGCGAAGCCGGCTCGCCAGCCGCATGAACACGACCGACAGGATGCCGGCCAGCAGCACCTCGAGGATCATGTATTTCGAGATGCAGAAGCCCGACTTCTTCTCATACAGGCTGTCGAGTTCGCCGAACGGCTGCGGGATGAGGATTTTCCCGTCGAGCGCCTGGTTAAATTCAGCCACACTCGGCATCTTTAAGCCGGCGGCCTCGAACGGCGTCTTGAGGAACGCCGGCACATCATCGAGCCTCTGCCACCCCTGCCGCCACATTGGCTTCGGCACTTCGAAGTAGTAGGCGTCCTTGAGATGGTAGATCGGGTTGTGGTCGGACATTGTTCAGAGGACGGAGGAACACGTCTGGAAGATCGAGAGTGTGGGCCAACAGGACGGCCCCCGTCAATTCACCCCGTTCACACCGCCGTTCCGACGGCCTCCCGACCCGGTCAACAGCGTGAGCAGGATGTCGGCGGCCAGAAGCGGAAGATAAAAAGCCACGAGCAGCCCGCCGGCCCCCGCGTCCTTGAACTCCCCCCCTTGGGAGGTTATCCAACCAAGCGCCGCGAGCATCGGACCAAGCCGCAAGAGGGTGGCCCCCAGGCCGCCGGCCATGGCGGTGGCGGCTGCCTGGCCCCTGCTCAGGCGGCTCGCAAACCAGCCAGCGAGCGCTCCGCCCCCCGCAACGCTGGCCGCGAACGCGACGGCCCGGCGACGAGCAAGATCGTCGCCGCCGCCCGCCAGCGTGATGCCCACGACCACGGCGAGCACGACCAGCAGCACCGCCGCACCAAAGGCGGTTGTGATTCCCTGACGGGGAGTCTGGTTGTTCACGTCGGCGTCTCCCGGCGAGTCATTCGCACAAGCCAGGTCAATCCGGCCACGAAGCCGACGACCAGGCCGACAAGCCCGATCCATGCGGTGCCAAGCCAGCGATCGACCCATCCCCCCGCCACGGCGGGCAGGAACATGGCGAGCCCTACTGCCATGACCCGGCTGGCCCATGCGAGCGCCTCACCGATCGGAGAACCGCCGCCTTTGCCCATGGCCGTGAGCATAATCGCCGGGTCATTCCCGGCAATCCTATTCGGCGCAATTTCCGCCAAACCAAGCAGTCTGACCGCATCCGTCGCCCGACCG
>JBBEEF010000168.1:9000-16749 GCA_040880915.1 Pirellulales bacterium | reverse complement strand
GCCACCCCGCTATCCACTCCGCCCCGGGATAGACAACGCCGCTCAGCCTGGCTCTGTTCAATTGGTGCGCCACGTCACAGTCCCCCAGCTTGCGCTGGGGGCTTCTATGGCAGCACACGCCGGGCCGACCAGGATCGCATCCTGCCTCTCGCTCGCTTGCAAGGCCGGCGAGATTGGCACGGGCAACCCCTTCCCCTGGCCCATATAAGCCCCGGGCGCGAGCCCGGGGACTGCGGGCACAAAGGCCACCCCGCTATCCACTCCGCCCCGGGATAGACAACGCCGCTCAGCCTGGCTCTGTTCAATTGGTGCGCCACGTCGCAGTCCCCCAGCTCGCGCTGGGGGCTTCTATGACGGGACCCGGGCCCCGGCGGGTACAAATCCGCACGCCTGCCAGAACCCTAAGGCTTCTCGCCAGTCTGACCGGCACTCCACCCAGATCGCTGCCGCCCCCAACTGATGCGCTCGGCGGCAGGCCTCAACCGTCAGCCGTCGGCCGACACCCTGCCTGCGTGCCGCCGGGTGCACGAGCAACCAGGCCATCGACCAGCGAATATGCGGAGTTGCCCCGGCCTTGACGAGGGTGACAAGGCCGATCGCTCGGGGCGGGGCTTGATCGGCCGTGAGCGCCAGCCAAGCCTCGACTTCGCGGCCGGGCCGCTGGGCAAGTTCGGCAACAATCCCGGCACCCGTCAGACGCGGTCCGCTGCCGGGGGCGGCAGCAGCGGCCCTGGCCAATTCACTGGCTAACGCATCATCCCCTTCCAGGCCAACGCACCGGATCACAATGCCTGGATGAACCGCGTCTGCCGGGAGTGACGGTGATAACGGCACGCTGGCAGAGCGGGAAACAAGGCTCGAGCCGCAGAATCCAGGAACCGCCGACGATGGCACGCTGCCGCCCTGCAATCGGTCGGCCACGTCGGAAAACGCAACCGGGCTGCCCGCCCACGGGGTTTGAGTCCGACAAACAAGGTGAATGATCGCCATCATCGGCCTGAAGAGCGGCCACGAATCGTGACCTAGGCTCGAAAAGTAGCACAGGTTCCGCATCCGGCGTGTGCCCGAATTCAGTCAATGGCGTGAGAGACTTCCCGCTTCTTGATGAGGGATGGATCGCAAATATTGCTGAACGCAGTGACTGAGATATTGCACAATGAAAAGTTCTAGTCACACTATGGTGATAGAGGTGACGCCAATCGTGCAGAATCAAGACCGACGGAGCCGACTGCTCGACCTGATCCGCATTCGCGGATTTGCATCGATTGATGAGATCGTGCGGGAACTGAGCATTTCGGAGTCAACGGCGCGGCGGGATCTTGATGCGCTCGAAGAGCAGGGCTCCGCGCGGCGGACTCATGGCGGAGTGCTCTACATCGGCGGCTTGCCCAGACTGGCCGAGTTTGGCGAGCGGCAACCGGCCCATTGGGCGGCCAAGCGGGCGATCGCCACCAAGGCCGCGACCGAGATCGCCGATGGCGAGACTGTGCTGCTCGACGGTGGCACAACCACCTACGAGGTGGCACGGCTGCTCGTGGGCCGCTCGCTGCAGGTCGTCACCAACAGCCTGCCCGTCGCCAACCTGTTTGCCGCCGAGTCGCGGACCGACCTCGTGCTGCTCGGCGGCTACGTCTCCCCGCGGACCGGCGTCTGCCTCGGTCCCTACGCCAACGAACTCCTCGCCCGGCTGCACGTGACCACCACCGTCCTCTCAGCGGCTGGCATCGATGCCGACGGACTCTTCAACGCCCACCTGCTGCTCGCTGAGACGGAGCAGGCGATGCTCAAGGCCGCAGGCCGTGTGATCGTGGTCGCCGACAGCTCAAAGTTCGGCCGCAAGAGCCTCACGCTCGTGGCTCCGCTCGAGGCCATCGACCTGGTCGTCTCCGACGAGGGACTCTCCGAGGCATGGCGTGAGCGGATCACTGCGGCCGGGCCGCGGCTGGTCGTCACGCCGGTCGAAGAGCCGCAGCCAACCGCCGGCCCCGAAGCCACCCGCAGGAACCGCACCGCATGATCGCCGCCCCCGGACTCGATCGCACAGCCGTGGAACGAATCGTCCGCGAGATCGTGCTCACCTCGCGTGGCACGCCTCCCTCGCAGGCGGTGACTGCGGCCCAATCGGAGCCCACGCTCGTGGTGAGCATCTCCGCCCGCCACTGCCACCTCACCGACGAGCATGTCGAGAAGCTGTTTGGCCCCGGCCGCACGCTCACCCCGATGAAGAATCTCTTCCAGGACGGCTTCTATGCGGCCGAAGAGACGGTGATGCTCGTGGGGCCGAAGCGGAAGATGCTGCCCACGGTCCGCGTGCTCGGCCCCACCCGCAAGGCCTCGCAGGTGGAACTCGCCTTCACCGACGGGATCTCGCTGGGCATTGACCTTCCCGTCCGGGCCAGCGGCAACATCCGTGGCACACCCGGTTGCGTACTCGTGGGGCCGGCCGGCGCAGTCGAACTGGCCGAGGGCGTGATCCGGGCCGAGCGGCACGTCCACATGAAGTTCGCCGACGCCGAGCACTTCGGTGTCAAGAATGGCGATCGCATGAGCCTCGTCATCCGGGGCGGCTGCGGCACCGTGTTTCGCGACCTGCTCGTGCGGGCCGATGCCACGAGCAAACTCGAGGTGCACATCGACACCGACGAGGGGAATGCGGCCGATCTGGACCATGCCGAGAGCGTCGAACTCGTGAGGCAGACCTGATGGCGAAGCGACCGGCCGCGGGCCGAAGCGGAACGACTCGAGACAAGACAAGACCGTCGAGCCGGCGTGTGCCGGCGCGGTCGGCGGGGCCCAAACCCCGCGGGATGAGTGGACCGAAGCAGACAGGAACGGTGCAACAAATGGCGAAGAATGTCGAAGCCCTCGGCATGATCGAGGTGAAGGGGTTCACCACGCTCGTCGAGGCTGTGGACGCGATGATGAAGGCGGCAAACGTCACCTTCGTCGGTTGGGACAAGATCGGCAGCGGGCTCGTGACGGCGTTCGTCTCGGGTGACGTGGCCGCAGTGAAGGCGGCGACCGACGCCGGGGCGGCTGCGGCCGGCCGAATCGGCGATGTGGTGAGCGTGCAGGTGATCGCCCGCCCGCATGAGGACATCGGGATCGTCCTGCCTCCGGCAGGCTGAGACTTGGGCGGGAGCGGAATTTCTTCAAACCTTTTTCACACAGGAATAACCATGAACACAGCGATCGGAATTCTGGAAACCAAAGGACTTGTAGGCCTGGTCGAGGCCACCGACGCGATGGCCAAGGCGGCCAACGTGAAGATCCTCAAGCGGATCAGCATCGGCAACGCCTTCGTGGCGACGATTGTGCAAGGAGACGTGGGGAGCGTGCGAGCGGCCGTCGAGGCGGGTGCCAATTCGGCCCAGCACGTGGGTGAGCTCGTCGCCAGCCACGTCATTCCGCGGCCTGCCGACAGCCTCGTGACCGCGTTCTTCAGCTGATTTTTACCCGCTGCGGCCGCAGTTGAGAACGATGCAGAGCATGAAAATCCTCGTCGCCAACCTGGGCTCCACGAGCTTCAAGTACCGCCTCTTCGACCTGCCGGAAACGGCGGGCGAGGAGGGGGGTGTGGAGCTCGCGCGGGGCGGCGTTGAGCGGATCGGCGCGGCGGAGAGCAGGGTCTACGCCGTGGTGGGAGATGCCGCGATTGAGACGGTGATGCCCGTGCCCGACCACGCCGTGGCACTTCAGGCGGCGGTCGAGCAGCTCACGGGGGCGGACGGTCCGCTCGCGAGCGTGGCGGAGGTGGCGGCGGTGGGCTTCAAGGCGGTGCACGGGGGCAGAGCGGGGGGTGTCGCCCGCGTCACGCCCGAGGTGCTCGCGGCGATGGAGGAGATGGCGGCCGTGGCACCAGCCCACAACCCGCCCTACGTGCGGGCGATGCGGCTAGTGGCCGAACGGCTCCCAAGCGTGCCGCTGGTGGCCGCATTCGAGACCGGCTTTCACGCGACGATCCCCGACCGCAACGGCCTCTATGCCGTGCCGACGGAGTGGACGGAGCATCACCTCGTCCGCCGCTGGGGCTTCCATGGGGCGAGCCACCGGTTTGTCGGCGAGCGGCTCCTGAAGCTTGTGCCGGCGAAACCAGGGAGGCCGCTGCGGGCGATCTCCTGTCATCTCGGTGGCTCGAGTAGCGTCTGCTGGCTACGTGACGGCGCGAGCGTGGGAACGTCGATGGGGATGAGCCCGCAGTCGGGGCTGCCCCAGAATAACCGGGCTGGCGACCTTGACCCCTACGCAGTGCTCCATGTGGCGAAGGCCACGGGCCGGTCGTTTGAGGAGCTGCTCGCGGAGCTCTCCACGAAGGCGGGCCTGGCCGGGATGTCGGGCACCTCCGGCGATATGCGGGACCTCGAAACAGCCATGGCCGCGGGCAGCGACCGGGCTCAAACGGCGATCGAGGTCTATGTGGCGGCGGTCCGCCACTGGCTTGGGGCTGGGCTCGTGGAGCTCGGCGGTCTCGACGCGATCGGCTTCGCGGGCGGCATTGGCGAGAACTCGTCGGCCACCCGCGAGGCGGTGCTCGCGGGCCTCGGCGACCTCGGGATCGTGATCGACAACCAGGCCAATGTGGCGTCAGCCAAGGGGGAGCGGTCGATCGCCGCATCCGGCTCACAGACGGCGGTCTGGATCATTCCGACCAACGAGGAGCTCGTCGTGGCCCGTCAGACCCGCGACCTGCTCGCCGGCGGGGAGATGGGCCTGGCTCCAAACAATTCCGCTTCGGGCTTGGGGAAAATCATGGTTCAACCGTCGAGAGGCAGACAACCAGAAAGGACCGGTGGCTGATGTTCATCGCCCAGGTGACGGGATCCGTGGTGGCCACGCAGAAGGCGGCCACGATGACCGGCCACAAGCTGCTTGTCGTCGAGCCCTACCGGCTCGACGAGAAGTCTCGCACGAGCCTGGTCTCGACCGGCCGGACCTTCATCGCGGTCGACACGCTCGGGGCCGGCGAGGGCCAGTTCGTGCTCGTCACACAGGGCTCGAGCGCCCGGCTCACCCCCGAAACCAAGAGTCTGCCGATCGACGCGGTCGTGATCGGCCTCATCGACAACGTCCGCGTGGACGGCCGTGAGGTTTTCAAGCGGACGTAATTCCAGTTCCAGGATCGCTTTCAGGAAATCACCTCGACCATGAGCACCCCCACCGCCCCCGACATCGCCGCGATCGTCCGCAGGGTTGTTGCCGAGATCACCGCCGGACACCAGGGAACCACCGCCACCCGCGCGGCCCCAGCCTCGTCACCGCACCATCCCGGGCAGGATGGTTTGGCGGCAACGCAGCCATCCGCCAGATCCAGCCCCGCCAGGCCGACAGCCGCCCACGGGATCTTCGCCACCGTGAACGAGGCCGTAACCGCTGCCACGACGGCATTCCACGAACTGGAGTGTCTCGGGATGGACGGCCGCCGCCGGGCGATCGCCCACATCCGTCGGATCGCAATCGAGGACGCCGAGGAACTCGGGCGGATGGAGTTTGCCGAGACGAGGATCGGCCGGCTCGAACACAAGATCGAGAAGCTCAAGGTTCTCGGCGAAAAAGTGCCGGGCGTCGAGTTCATGCGGAGCGAGGTCTTTAGCGGCGACCACGGGCTGGCTGTGATCGAGCACGCTCCCTTCGGCGTGATCGCTGCGATCACGCCGGTGACCCACTCGCTCCCCACGATCGCTTGCAACGCGATCAACATGATCGCGGCCGGTAACACGGTCGTGGTAAACCCACACCCGAGCGGCAGGAAGGTAGCCGCCGAGGGTGTCCGTCGGTTCAATGCCGCGATCCACCGCGACCTGGGGATCGACAATCTCGTCTCGCTTGTGGCCGAGCCGACGCTCGAAACCGCTGGGGAACTTTTTCATCACCGCGGCGTGAAGCTGATCTGCGTGACCGGCGGTCCGGCGGTGGCACGGGCGGCGCTCCAGACGAGCAAGCGGGCGATCGTGGCCGGCCCGGGCAACCCGCCGGTGGTGGTCGACGCCACCGCCGACCTTGATCGGGCCGCCCGTTCGATCATTCAGGGAGCCGCCTATGACAACAATCTGCTCTGCATCGGCGAGAAGCAGGTGTTTGTGGTCGGGGCCGTGTTCGACGCAATGTTGGCCGCGATGGAACGGGCCGGGGCGCTGCGGCTCAGTGCGGCCCAGGTGGAGGCGCTCACGCAGCGGGCAATCGTCTGGACTGGCGAGGGTGCCCATCGCCACCAGGTGCCCTGCAAGGACCTGCTCGGCCAGGACGCCTCGCTGCTGGCCAAGGCGGCGGGGGCGAGCGGCCGCGACGGCCTGGAACTCGTGTTTGGCGAGACCGACGGTGACAACCCGTTTGTGCCGGTCGAGCAGATGATGCCCTTCCTGCCGTTTGTGCGCTGCCGCGACGTCGACGATGCGATCCAGCGAGCCTACGAGAGCGAGCATGGCTTCCGTCACACCGCGATCATCCACTCGACTGACGTTCGCGCCATGACGCGGATGGGCCGGCTGCTCGACACAACGCTGTTTGTGAAGAACGGCCCGAGCGTGGCCGGTCTCGGGCTCGGCGGCGAGGGCTATCTGTCGTTCTCGATCGCCACCCCGACCGGCGAGGGCGTGACGACCCCGCTCACCTTCACCCGCCAGCGCCGATGCACGCTCGTCGACGATCTCCGCATCCTCGGCAGCCCTGACGCGGGCGTATGACCGCCACCAGCACCACCGCCAACCTCCCAGCCCACTCGCAAACCTCGATCTGAATCAGCCACCATGCAACTCGCCCGGATCATCGGCACCGTGACGGCGACCGTGAAGCATCGGTCGCTCGCCGGCGCCCGGCTGCTCGTGGGCCAGCCCATCATGGCCGACCGCACGACGCCCGACGGTGATCCGCAGCTCGTGATCGACACACTCTCGGCAGCCGCCGGCGACCTGGTCGTGATCACAAGCGACGGCCGGATGCTCCGCGAGATCCTCAAGAGCGACACCACCCCTGCCCGCTGGAGCACGATCGGCCTGGTCGATCCGTGACCACGCCCCCTCCCATGTCCAACCGATCCACTATCGCCGTCGATCCCGCGGCCGTCCGAGCTATCGTGGCGGAGGTGTTGCGGCGGCTCCGTGTGGATGCCGGGCCGGGCCAGGCAGGCTCCAAGCCGGCCCCACCTTCGAATCGGATAGCGGGTCGTGTGATCTCGCTTGTGATGATCGAAAAGCTGCCCGCGGGCACCAGCCGCGTGACGGTAGAGGCGGCCGCCGTGGTCACGCCGTCGGCCCGTGACTACGCCCGCGAGAAGGGAATCGTGATCGATCGGGCACCAGCCGCCGGAGAGCAGCCGGCCGCGGCCCGCGGACCGTTCCTCGTGGCCCACGCCGGGTGTGCCGAAGACGCTGCCACCCGCGCCGCGGCCATCGTCCGGGGCGTGCCCGGAGCAACCCAGCTTCCCGCCAGCGGCCTCGACGACGTCGTGGCGGCCTTCGCGATCCAGGCCTCCCGCGACGGGGCCCGGGGCGTGTTGCTGGCGGGCAAGCCGGCCGTCGCCACGGTGCTCGCCAACCGTTCGGCGAGCCTCCGAGCCGTGACCGCCCGCGACCCGGCGGCGCTTGCCGCAGCGGCAGCCGAGTGCAGCGCCAACCTGCTCGTGGTCGACCCCGCGGCGTTCCCCGCCGCGGCACTTGTGCGGCTCGCCACCGATCTCGCCACGCGGTCGGCGGCGGACGTGCCCACCGTGCTTGCCGCCCCTCCAGCGGGCTGCGGCTGCAAAGGACATTGAGA
>JBBEEF010000168.1:0-8900 GCA_040880915.1 Pirellulales bacterium | reverse complement strand
CGGTCCAACCGGGGACAGTCCCCGGTTCACGCTCGAAGATGAAGGTGAGCCATGCGACTCGGTAAGACCATCGGCACCGTGACGCTCGTCGAACCGCATCCGGCGGTGCGGGGGGGCGTGTTCCGGCTCGTTGTGCCGCTTGCGGTGGGTGATCTCGCCGCCGAAGACGGTCCGGCCGAGCCGCTCGTGGCCTGGGACGACCTCGGGGCCGGCGAGGGGCAACTTGTCGCCTTGAGCGAAGGGGGCGAGGCAGCCCAGCCGTTTCGGCCGGCCGAGAAACCGGTGGATGCATACGTGGCGGCGCTCATCGACCGCCTCGAGATCGCAGGAGAACCGTCATGAGCAGCACGACCCGTACAACCCGCCATCCGACCGGGACCGGAAAAGTGGGCAAGAATCGATAGAGAGCGCATCCGCTCCCGACCCCAACCCAATCCAGCTATCACCCTGAGGAGAAACCCATGGCCTACCAGCCCGCCGCCGCGCCGCAGAAGTCGCTCGCCCAGCTCAAAGAGGAGATCTGCGACATCGGTCGTCGGATTTACAACAAGGGCTTCGCCGCCGGCAATGATGGCAACATCTCGTTCCGGCTCAACGAGAAGGAGGTGCTCTGCACCCCGACGATGATCTCGAAGGGCTTCATGAAGCCCTCCGATCTGTGCATCGTCGACATGGAAGGTACCCAGATCGCCGGCCAGCGGAAGCGGTCGAGTGAGGTCCTTCTGCACCTCACGATCATGAAGGAGCGGCCCGAAATCCGCTCGGTGGTCCACTGCCACCCGCCGCATGCGACCGCCTTTGCGGTGGCCCGTGAGCCGATCCCGCAGTGCGTGCTGCCGGAAGTGGAGGTGTTTTTGGGCGACGTTCCGATCACGCGGTACGAGACCCCCGGCGGTCAGAAGTTTGCCGACACCGTCAAGCCGTTCGTGAAGAAGTCAAACGTCGTGATTCTCGCCAACCACGGCACCGTCAGCTTCGGCGAAACAGTCGAGAAGGCCTACTGGTGGACGGAGATCCTCGACTCCTACTGCCGGATCCTGATGCTCGCCAAGGACCTCGGCCGCGTGACCTACCTCACGAAGCAGGAGACCCGCGAGCTGCTCGATCTCAAGCAGACATGGGGCTTCACCGACGCCCGCCTCGAGCCGGGAATGGAGAACTGTGACATCTGTGCCAACGACGTTTTCCGGTCGAGTTGGGGGCAGACGGGAGTCACGCGGACCGCCTTCGACGCCCCGCCGCCGATGGGTGCCGATCCCGAGAACGCCGCTCGGACGATTCTCCCGACCGGGTTCGACCAGGAGGCGCTTGTGAAGGCGGTGACCGAGCAGGTCTGCCGGGAACTGGGCATCGCAGCCGCCTGAGGCAGCACTCATCGGCACATGGATTGAAGCTCACACGCAGGAACACAACTATGAAGGTCGGCATCATCGGCGGCGGCGGGATCGTGGGGGCCTCGGCGGGCTTCGCGCTCCAGTTAGGGGGCATTGTCCACGAGATCGTGATCGTGGATACGAACGCCGATCTGGCCGATGGCCAGGCACTCGACATGCTCCACGGCACGGCGGCGATCGCCGATCAGGCGATCCATGCGGGGGGCTATGAGTGTCTCGCTGACGCCGACGTGATCTGCATCACGGCCGGGCTGCGGCGAAAGCCCGATGAGAGTCGGCTGGCCCTCATCAACCGCAACGTCGAGCTTTTTAAGACGATCCTCGGCTCCATCCAGGCCCACGGCCTGCGGTCCGACGCGATCGTACTCGTGGTGAGTAACCCGGTCGATATCCTCACCTACCTCGCCGAGCAGGAACTCGCCCTGCCGGCCGGCCGTGTGATCGGCCTGGGAACGCTCCTCGATACGCTCCGCTTCCGCAGCCTGCTGGCGATGCGGCTCGGGGCGCCGGCCACGCAGCTCCAGGCGCTGATCCTGGGGGAGCACGGCGACAGCATGGTGCCCGTGTGGAGCAGCGCGAGCATCGCCGGGCTGCCGCTCGAGAAGTTTCCCGGCTTTTCCCACCGGCTCGGCGAAGAGGTCTTCCAGCGGGCCAAGACCTCGGGCGCCGAGATGATCAAGAAGAAAACGGGGGCGGGCTTCGCCGTTGGGGTTTCGATTGCCGAGGTGATCCACGCGATCGCGCTCGACTCCAAGCGGGTGCTGCCCGTCTCGACCGTCCAGCGGGGCTGCTATGGCCTCCGCGACGTGGCCCTCTCGGTGCCCACGGTGGTGGGCCGGGGCGGGGCGGAGAAGACGCTCGAGATCGAGCTGTGGCCGAAGGAGATGCAGGGGCTCAGGCGAAGCGCGGGCGTGCTCCAGGAGACGCTCGGCCAGGTGCTTGCGGCCCGGTAGGTCTGCCCCGAGGAGTTCAGGGCTCCCGCTGCGGCTGGCCGATCCGGTAGAGGTGCGTCTTCGTGCGGATCACGAGGTCGTTACCGAGTACGGCCGGCGAGGCCATGCAGCCGGCTTCGAGCGTGTTCTCGGCCAGCAGCTCGAATCGCTCCGGGTTGGCCGCCGTCACAACGGTGGTGCCGTCTTCGTCGCACCACCAGAGCCGCCCGCCCGATTCGACCGGCGAGGCCGAGTGACGGCCGGTCCGCCGCTCCTGCCAGGCGATCGTGCCGGTCGCGAGCTCCACGCAGCTAAACACCCCTGTGTCGCTCACGAGATAGAGGTGGTCTTTCACCGCCGCCTGCGAGGGCCGGGTGGGGGCCGATTTCTTGAATTTCCAAACGACGTGGGTCTGGGTTACGTCCCCCGTGCCGTCGGGCCGGATTGCCACCACGTTGTCGCCGCCGGCGGTCGTCACGATCACGAGCCCGCCGGCCAGGAGCGGCCGGGCCGCGGCGTTGTAGCCGCCGTGATAAACCTGCCACACGTCGCGGCCCGTCGCCGGATCGTAGGCGACCGTCGCCATGGCCGCCGGGCTCACGAGGAGCGTGCGGCCGGCCTGCTCGATCATCGCGGGCGTGCCATAGGCCTTCTTCATGTCGCCGTCATCGGAGCGGTAGTCGATGGTGCGATCGGTCTTCCAGAGCGTCTTGCCGGTGGCCTGGTCGAGGGCCACGACATACTGGTGGTCGAAGCCGTCGAAGTTGATGAATAGCCGGTCCTGCCAGGGGATCGGCGAGGAGCCGGGGCCACGGTGGTGGTCGCAGGGAAGGTCCTGTCGGCTCCAGAGAATCTCGCCGGTGGCCGCATCGAGGCAGGCGGTTCCTGCACTGCCGAAGTGGACGAAGAGCTTGCCGTTGGCAAGCACGGGCGTCGGGCTCGCGGGGCTGTTGTAGGGGTGGCAGAAGGCGGGCTCCGCGATCTCGAAGACGGTCACGTCGTGGAGGACCCGGCCGGTGTCGGCGTCGACGCACACGGCCGAGAGCCGCGTGCCGTCTTCGGTGGCGTTGGCAAGCCAGATCCGTCCGTCGGCGGCGACGGGCGATGCCCAGGCCTTGCCGGGGATCGGCGTCTTCCAGCGGACCTTCTCGGTCTCGCTCCACTCAAGCGGCAGGGTCGCGGCTGGGGCGCGGCCGTCCGCCGTCGGCCCACGGAACTGGTCCCAGTCGGCGGTCGCGGCGGCCCGGGCGTGGGCCACCATCGCCATCGGCACGCCCCAGAGCCGGAGGGTGCCGTCCTGCGACGCGGTCGCAAGCACGTTGCGGTCGGGCAGGAACGCGAGCCCCCAGACCCCGTCGCGATGGCCCCTGAGCACGGAGACCGGTCGGCCGCTCACGGCGTCCCAGAGTTGCACGGTGCTGTCGGCGCTTGCGGCCGCGATCCGGCCGCCGTCCCGTGAGAAGGCCACCTTCCACACCTGCCGAGCCGGCCCGCTATACACCGCGGCGAGCGAGCCCGTTAAAACGTTCCAGGAGCGGACGGTCCCGTCGGAGGAGGCCGACGCCAGGCGGGCGCCGTCGGGCGAGAAGCAGACCCAGTTGACCGGCCCGGTGTGTCCCGGCCAGGCGGCCAGTTCCCGTCCGCTCTCCGTGTCCCAGAGCCGTACGATCCGATCTTCACAGGCCGTGGCCAGTGAGCGGCCGTTGGGATGATAGGCCGCGCAGAACACCCGCGCCGGGTGCCTGAGCGGTGGCGTCCGGTCGATGCCGGTGAGCGGGTCGATGATCCGCGAGGTCCGGTCTTCGCCAGCCGTTGCCAGGCTTTGGCCGTCGGGGGCAAAGCAGACCGAATAGGCCCGCCGCCGATGAATGGCTAGCGGCGGGAGCACTTCATCGCTGCGGAGCGGCCAGCGGTGGATCGCCCCATCGTCGGCGGCCGCGACGACCAGGTCGCCATCAGCCGAGAATGCCAGGCCGTTGACGCGGCCTGTGATCCCGGTGGAGCGACGACGCTCCCGCAGCGTGGCGGCGTCGACGAGCCGGATGACCCCGTCCGCCGACCCGACCGCGAGCGTGCCGCCGTCGGCGGTGCAGGCCACCGCGAGTCCCCCGTCGCCAAGCGGCACAACCGGCTCCCCGGCGGGGCCGAGATCCCAGGTGCGGACGGTGCCATCGGCCGATCCGGTTGCCACGCCGAAACCATCCGGCCCCGGCGTGAGCGCCATGATTGCGGCGGCGTGTCCGCGGCGGCTCGCCACCTCGGTCCGGGTCTTCGTGTCCCAGCACCGCAGCAGGCCGTCGCCCGAGGCGGTCGCCAGCTTGTCTCTGGAGCCAATAAAAGCGACGGCGTTCACCCGTCGCGGATGCACGCATTCGCTTTGGAGTGAGCCGGTTGCCAGATCCCAGACCCGGGCGGTACCATCCTCCGCGGCCGTCGCAAACGAGGCGTGATCGGGAGCGAAGGCGGCCCCAAACACCCGGCTCGTGCCGGCGGTCACGGCGAGCACCTCGGTCGCGTCGGCCACGCGCCAGATCCGGGCTGTGCCGTCTGCCGCTGTGGAGAGAAGCGTGCGGCCGTCGGCTGCAAACCTCACGGACAAGACGGTGCCTGTGTGTCCCTCCAGCCGCTTCTCTTCCTGCCAACCGCGGGTGTTCCAGAGCCGCACGGTCGTGTCGCGGGATGACGTTGCCAGCAGGCTGCCGTCGGGGGAGAAGGCAACCCCATACACAGCACCCTCGTGGGCGACGAGCCGCCGAATCTCGCTCCCCGTCTCCACGTCGTGAACCCGCACGGTGCCGTCGGCTGACGCGGAGGCAAGCCGGTCGCCGGTGGGTGAGAAGGCGACGCCCCACACCGCACGGTCGTGGGGCGTGAATGTGCCGGCAGAGGCTGCCCGCCACGGCGTGTCATCGGTTACGGCATGTTTCGATCCCGGCCGTGCCGACTGCCAGAGTCGCACCTGCCCCGTCTCGGTGCCACAGGCCAGGGAGTCGCCGCTCGGCGACCAGGCAACCGCGGTGACGCTCCCGTCGGCGGCCGTGAGGCAGGTGAGCGAGTCGTCGAGCGACGCCGCCAGCAGGTCGAGCTCGATCAGGTTCGTGTTGGGCTCGGAAGTCAGGTGGCGGGCCTCGGCGAGGAGCCGGCGGGCCTCGGCCAGGTTGTCGCGGTCGCGGGCTTCGGCCGCCAGGAGCACGGTGGAGAGATAGAGGTGGCGGCGGGTTTCGGCGGTCCGGTCGTCGGCCTCCTGCCGCCGGCGGTCGGCCAGTTCGCGGGCCTCGTCGGCGGCGGCCCGGGCGGCATTGGCCGCGTGTCGCTGCACCTCGGCCACCTGCCACGCCCACGCGATCCCGCCGAGCGCGAGCACCACGACGGCGCACACCGCCGCCGCCGCTGTCGCTGCGGCGCGGTGCCGACGGGCGAGTCGGCCCAGTGCCTGGGGGAAGGTTTGCGGCCGGGCCAGGATCGGCTGGCCGCGGAGCCAGCGGTCGAGTTCGGCGGCGAGTTCCCGGGCCGACTGGTAGCGGTCGGACGGCCGGGGTTCGAGGCAGGTCGTCACGATCACCGCGAGACTCGCCGCCTCGTCGGCCGCCAGGCCGCGGGCCCGCAGTCGTCGAGCGAGGGGCCAGCTGTCGCCCCCCACGCGGCCGGTGAGGATGCAGGCCGCCTCGAGAATGGAGCGGCCGCCGAGTTCGTAGGGCAACTCGTCGATCAGCAATTCATGCAGCACAAGGCCGAGCGCGTAGACATCGCTGCGGGAGTCGGCCTCCCCCTCGTCGAGGCCGAGCTGCTCCGGGCTCATGTATCGCACTGTGCCGAGGAGTTCGCCCAGTTCGGTGGCGGTGGTGAGCCGCACGTCGCCGGCACCGATGGCCCGAGCCACGCCGAAGTCGATCACCTTCGGCTCCCCCACGGCATCGACGAGGATGTTGCCCGGCTTGAGATCGCGATGCACCACACCCTCGCGGTGGGCGTGGGCCAGAGCCGCGGCAACCTTCGCAAAGAGCGAGACGCGATCCCGGGGCGGAAGCCGCCGTTCGCGCGCGAAACCGGTCAGCGGCGTCGCGTCGGCGACCAGTTCCATGACGAGGTATGACACATGCCCCGCCGGGCCGGGCTCCGTTCCGGCCGCGTGCACCTGCGCGATGTGGGGATGCCGCAGGCGGGCGAGGAGGTCGGCCTCTTGGCGAAAGCGGCGGTCGACCGCCGGAGAACCGAGGTCGTCTCGCAGCACCTTGACGGCCACCAGCCGTGCCGGAACGTCCTGCCGCCCTTCGTAGACCCGTCCCATGCCCCCCTCGGCGATGAGCCGCAGGATCGTCACGCCGCCGAGAATGCTGCCGGGATCGAAAAGCGTGGTGCTCGGCGGCCGCGGGCTGCCTCCGAAGCCAAAGTGTTCATCCGCGCCGGTGATGGCAACCAGATCGGATAATTCCGCCGCCGGCCGGGCAGGGGCCGCGTCGGGCGAGCTCCCGTGCTCGCTCCCGCTCCGGGCTGATGGATCGCTACGGGAGTCTGGCGGAAACCCCGAGAATTTCATGGGGCTATGATACCCCACACCAGGAGCCCCACCGACACCCGCTCGGCTGTACCGGAATTGAAGGCGGCGTCACCCTTTATCGAGACGGCGTCACCCCTGTTCCCGAAACGCGAGCCGCCAGGCGACTGACCGCCTGCTTGAGTAACTCGTCCCGGGCCTGGACGATTCTCCGCATCTCTTTGGCGGCCATCCGTCGCTCGCTGAGGTTTTCCCACCGCCGGCACGGTCGCAGACGCAGATGGGCCTTCGAAATGATAGCGACGGGATCGGTCTCGTCGGACTCAAGGCCGAGAATGTCGGCGGCTGGCCACTCGTCCGACACGCTGAATCGCCCGTGGGGGCCCTGGGGTTCAATCTCTCGAGCACCGTCAGGCTCACGAGAACTGCATGATCGGGAATATGTGACCTTCATCGAGCAACTCTCCTTGGCACCCTCGGGTACCGCCCTATAGATAGAGGCGAGAATGAGGGCTCTGAGGGGCAAAAAATTCTTGCGTCCCCCGAAAATGCGGGCATAACGATAACCATGGATACCGACCCACTCTCGGGCACCCAGCCGAAACACGAGCCGCAGCCCGATAGAGAGCGGCCCGTCGCCGGAGACGATCCGCACAACATGGACTCCGCTGAAATGGGGGATGTGCTCGGGCGGCTGGCTGCCGGCGACCTCACGGCCCGCGACCGGATCATCGAATTGTGTAGCGGCCGGCTGCGGCTCTTGGCCCGGCGGATGCTCGCCCGCTTCCCCAAGGTTCGCCGGTGGGACGATACCGATGACGTCTATCAAAACGCGGCCATGAGGCTCCACCGCGCCCTGGGCAGCGTGGAGGTTCACTCCCCGCGATCCGTCATGGCCCTGGCCGCCACGCAACTCCACCGGGAGCTGATCGATCTGGCCCGCCGTCATTCGGGGCCGATGTCGTTTGCAGCCAACCACGCCACGAATGTGCCGGGGGTGTCGGGAGAGGGTTCGTCGGAAACCCCCGTGCCGATCGGGGCCGCGGCCGCCCCAGACGAGTCGCTCGATCGCTGGACGCTCTTCCACGATGCAATCGGAAGCCTGCCGGAGGAGCTGCGGGAGGTGTTTCACCTCGTCTGGTATTTGGGCGCCGACCAGAAGACGATCGCGAGCCTGCTCGGATGCAGCGAGCGAACGGTCAAGAGTCGCTGGCAAGACGCGCGGGAAACCGTCCGCACGGCGCTAGGCGGTGAGCCGCCACGCTGAACCAAGAATAGCATGCCGTGCTGAGTGATGTGGTGTGTTGGCAGCGGGAATCACAGAGCGGCGACTGTTGCGCAGACAAGTCGTCCAGCCTGCTGGCCCAAGCAGACAAGGCCGACCGGATTGGATGTGCTAGGATTCGGCGTTTGCAGAGCCTTTTCAATCCCAAGCCTTACGAGGGGTCGACGTGCAGATCGCAATTGTCGTTGGCAGTCACCGTAAAAACAGCCAGTCCAGCCGCGTGGGCGAGTACATCGCGAACGACCTGGCCCACATCGACCACGCAGTGACCGTCGACACGATTGATCTGGCCGGGAATCCCCTGCCACTGTGGGATGAAAGCGTCTGGCAGGGAGACAGCGAGCTTGCGACTCTCTGGAAGCCCTACCGGGACAGAATGCGAAAAGCCGACGGGTTTGTGATCATCTCGCCGGAATGGGCCGGGATGGTGCCACCGGCTCTCAAGAACCTGCTCTTGTTCGCTGGCCCCAAGGAAGTTGGCCACAAACCGGCTCTGATCGTGGCAGTTTCGGCTTCGCGAGGTGGGAGCTACCCGGTGAATGAACTCCGGACCAGCGGCTACAAAAACAGCCGAATAGTCTACATTCCTGAGCACGTACTTGTTCAGGATGTGGCCGATGTGCTGGCTGGAGAAACGCCCGCGAGTGACCGTGATGCTTGGCTCCGCCGACGCATCCAGTTTGCCGACCGGATTCTGCTCGACTACGCCAAAGCCCTCATCCCAATTCGTTCAAGCGGCCTGACTGAGCACGCGGATTTCCCCTACGGAATGTGACCGCTCGAGGTCGAACTGC
>JBBEEF010000167.1:0-2572 GCA_040880915.1 Pirellulales bacterium | reverse complement strand
CCGGAGGGGACTGTCCCCGGGGAGGGTAACAGCGCCTGGTTATATCCGCCCTTGCCAAGCCGACGGATTGCGGCCCCCAAACATGATTGCGAAGACCACGATCATCTCGCCTTCGATACGGTAGTGGATGATGTACGGGAAGCGGCGGATGCGAAGGGATCTCACTCCATACGCATCGACACCGACCCACTCTGGATTCCGCTGAATCCTCGCAAGGGCCTCGGAGCACTCGACGATAAAGGCAGAGCCAAGCCCCGCGGACCGCTCCTCATACCAACAACAAGCAGCATCGAGATCCGCGACGACTTCGGGGCGATACCGAAGCACGAACTTCATCGACTTTCACGTAGGCGATCGAGAACTTCGTTCCATGTGAGCAACTGCTCTGGCGACCGCTCATGAGCGGCGATCCGCCGCTGGAGTTCCGCCCGCTGCTCTGGAGAAACCTCGACGGGCGAGTCTGCCGGGATACTGTCCCACAGCGACTCCACCACGCGCAGCCGATCCTGAATCGGCAGGGCCGTCAGTTCGGTAAGGGTCTGGGCGATGTCGATCATGAAATCGTTCTACCACAGATATAACGCTGGCGATCAGCGGCTCGCGACCAACGGATTCTCAACACCGCAGGGCGTCATCGCGAGTCTGCTGCATCGCTTGGTTCGCCGCGATAGGGCAGGCCTACTCAGCAAGGAGCTGCTCATATTGGTCATGGTCACCGATCCAGTACCAGAAAAACGTGTCGGCTTTGAGAATCGCCAGGGCTCGATAGCCTGCGCCAACGCGAACCGACCAGACGGCCCCGCACTTCCTAAAACGCAAGGAAGGATGCCGAGGGTCTCGCTGCCAAAGGCGATATGCAGCACGGGACCGGCGTTTGATATCCGGCGGAAGCCCGCGGTACGCAGACCAGAAGTCACTCGTTGTCGATGACTTCGCCAAGCGGCTTCGTCCTTCCCTCGGCGATATCGCGGCGAACGCGATCGAGAACATGCTGCATCCGGCCACCCGGCAGGGAATCCCGGGCGATCTCTTCATCCCACGCATCGACTTGGCCGAGTTCGAAATCGGCGAGCCAAGCCAGAAGTTCCTCACGCTCGCTCAGCGGAAGCGACTTCACTTGCTCGGCGATTTGCTCTACGCGGGTCGTCACACAAGTATTATCGCACCGGCGACCGTCGCACGGCAATCCGGAGATTCATCGCACAATTGCGGCGGTTCGGCGAACTTGTATTTCCCTGGTTCCTGATAGCCCCGCTCGCTGTCGTGATAGCGATCCGCACTGTAGGCGCGTCGGATGCAAGTCAAATGCGGGCAGGGGGTTAGGTGAGGGGGCGACGGGGCGGCGATGGGGGTTCTCCAGGCCGCGGTCGTGATAAACCCGGGCCGCGGAGGCCGTCGGCGGGGCTGCGGATCAGCGGGCCGCCACGGTTCAGGACGTGGGCGTAGATCATCGTCGTGCGAACGTCGTTGTGCCCGAGCAGCTCCTGGACCGTGCGGATGTCGTGGCCGGCCTCAAGCAGGTGCGTGGCGAACGAGTGCCGCAGCGTGTGGCAGGTCGCCGGCTTTGGGATTCGTGCCTGCCGGACGGCATCGCGCACCGCCCCCTGAATCGTGCTCTCGTGGACATGGTGGCGGTAGTGACGACCGACATCGCTGTCAAAGTAGTCCCGGGCTGCCGGAAACACCCATTGCCAGGCCCAGTCGGTCTCCAGCGACGGATACTTGCGGGCGAGCGCCGTCGGCAGCCGCACGCGTCCGGCACCACGAGCCACGGCCCGGGCATGCTCGACTCGCCAGCTCTCAAGTGAACCAGACAACTCCGGCACGAGACACTCCGGCAGCACGCTGATGCGATCCTTATCGCCTTTGGCCTCCCGGATCACGATCTGCCTGCGGTCGATGTCAAGATCCTTGACGCGAAGGTGGAGCGCCTCCGTGAGCCGCAGGCCGGCGCCATAGAGCAGGGTGGCGATCGTCGCGGGCTCGCCGGCGAGCGTTGCGAGCAGGAGGGCGACTTCGTCGTGGGTGAGGACGGACGGCAGACGCTTCGGCCTGCGGGCTCTGACGACATCGTCGAGCCGCTCCAGCGGCGAATGGAGCACCGCGTCATCAAGAAACAAAAGCGCTGCCAGCGCCTGGTTCTGGGTCGAGGCGGCCACGTGTCGCTCAACAGCCAGGCTCGTCAGGAACTCATTGACCGCAGGCTCACGCAGCGACAGCGGATGTTGCTTGCGATGAAACAGGATGGAGCGCCGAATCCAGGAGACGTAGGCCCGCTCCGTGCTGCGGGCGAGGTGCACGGCTCGAGCCGCCATGCGGACGCGATCGAGAAGCTTCGGGCCGCGCGGGGCGGCATGAACGGGAGCGCGAGTGGGATCGTGGGGCGGTTTCATGGCCAGGCTCCAGTGATCAACAAAAAGACACCACTCGCCTAGCGGCACGCGGGCCGCGGTGCGCGAGACTTTGCGCGGCGGCGATGGACCGTCGGCCCGCGACCGGCGTCAGTCGCCGGCTGCCGGCTAGCCGCCGGCCACGAGTCCTAGGTCGCGGAGCTTCGCGCAGCACTCGTCCC
>JBBEEF010000166.1:0-2576 GCA_040880915.1 Pirellulales bacterium | reverse complement strand
GGCGACCGCGGGTGGCAGCGAGCCCGTCGGCTGCCGGCAGCATGGCAAACAGCCACAGGGGCGCTAGCCAGATCGACCAGCGGAAGCCAGTAGCCGTGCCTCCGTAGTTGCGGTCTGCCAGCGGCCGCAGGATGTAGAACGCGATGCAGGCGACCGTGACGGCGAGGATGGCGGCGGCGACGCCCCGCCGGCTCGCTGCCGCGGTGTCGCCACGACCGGTGAGCATCAGGGCGAGCCCCGCAAGACTCACCAGCCAGACCGGTGTGAGCGAGTAGATGCCGTGGTGCCCCACGAGCACGTGGAAGGCGTAGACGGCCGGTGACGGCTCCCCCTCGTCGATCGGGCTCTTGGGAGTCGTCGGCTTCCAATAACTGTCGAGGACGCGGCTGCCGCGGCGAAACTGGTAGTCATACCAGCCCCCTTCGACGTGCCGCTGGGCGTAGGCCGGGGCGAGCGTTCCATGGGCCAGGAAGTTGGTGCCGAGCGCCGCCGCCGCCACGACGGCCGCTCCCGGGAGGGCGGCCCGGAGCGTGTTTCGCGGCGATGCCCAGACGAGAAGCCCGGCAACGCAACCGCACCAGGCCAGGGCCGGAAGCTCGCAGGCGGCCGCGAAGGCGGCGGCGGTGCCCGCGAGGCAGAACCAGCGGACCCGGCGGTCGCCGTCGATCACGATCCGCAGCGTGGCATCGAGGGAGAGCATGACCGCGAGCGCAGCCGGCCAGTGGTTGGTAAAGGCCACGGCGTAGGCGGTCACGAGTGTGCCGAACGCCCCGGCTGCCACCACGAACACGCGGCCAAAGTCGGTGCGGCCATACCGCTCCGCCATGCCCGCGAGGACGACGAGATAGCCGACGAACGGCAGCACGTTCCAGCTGAAGAGGAGGACCCGGCCGAGTTGGTGCGGGTGGCTGCCGAGCGTGGTGCCGGTGAGCCGATTGAGGAGCCAGTATTCACCCGCCATGAGCGTGGGCAACAGCGGCGGCTTACTCGAGTAGAGGCGGCCTTCGTCGGGGCCGGGGGCGGGATTGCCACGGCCGTCGTGCTTCACCATGTCGATCGTGTCCCAGTTGGGCTGGGACACGATTTCGTCGATCGCGTAGGTGCCGTGCTCGACGAGGGCCCGCACGGTGCACCAGCGGCTGCGGTCGTTGCCGCTGAGGAAGGGCCGCTGGAGATCCCGGAGCTTCGGCTCGCTGCCGGCGGGCTGCTGCTTGCGGGCCTCGTCGTTGAGATACTTCTCGAGCCGCACGGTGTCGACGGAGTTCACAGCCGCGAGCCGGCCCGTGATGCTCCCCGCCGCCAGCGCGATCAACAGGAGATAGACGCCACGGCGGAGCGCCGCACGGGCATCGGGGCTGGTGGCAGGGGGAGTCGGCATACGGGGGGCCGGACTGCACTGGGGGAGCGGCACTAGCGGTGGTTATAGTTGGTGGGATGCAGGCGGGCCAACCGGGACCGCCACATCGCCGCCGTTGGCTTGGCTCGTCGTCATGATCTCGTTTGTCATCCCCTTCTTGGACGAAGAGCCCACGCTCAAAGAGCTATACGAGCGGATCGCCGCGGCCACACGGCCACTCGGGCGGCCGTTTGAGGTGATCTTTGTGGACGACGGCTCCCGTGACCAAGGCGCGGCCCGCGTGGTCGAACTGGCCGCGGCCCACCCCGGCGAGGTGAAGCTCGTCGAACTGCGGGGTAATTTCGGCAAGAGCGCGGCGCTCGCCGCCGGCTTCGAGCATGCCTCAGGCGACGTCGTCTTCACACTCGACGCCGACCTCCAGGACGATCCCAAGGAGATCCCCCGCTTTCTGCAGGCCCTTGAGGGCGGGCTCGACGTGGTGAGCGGCTACAAGCAGACCCGCCACGACCCCTGGCACAAGGTGATCCCGTCGCGGGTCTTCAACTGGCTGGTGCGACGGATGACGGGCGTGCCGCTGCATGACATCAACTGCGGCTTCAAGTGCTATCGGGCCGAGGTGCTCCGCGATGTGCGGGTGTATGGGGAGCTGCACCGGTTCATCCCGGCCCTGGCAGCCTGGAACCGGTATCGGGTCGGCGAGATTCCGGTCGAGCACCACCCGCGGCGGTTTGGGGTGTCGAAGTTTGGCGTCGGGCGATTCTTCCGCGGCCTGATGGACCTATTCACGGTCACATTCCTGCTCAAGTTCGACCGCAAGCCGCTCCATTTCTTCGGTTGGCTCGGGGCCGTCGCGTTTCTCGCGGGGCTCGTGATCTGTGGCTCCCTGACCGCACTCTGGTTTGGTGGCCAGAGCATCGGGCAGCGGCCGCTCCTGATGCTTGGCGTGCTTCTGATTGTGATCGGCGTGCAGATCCTGGCGACCGGGCTCCTTGCCGAACTGATCGTGCACGTCGCAGGAGACGCCCGCCCCTACCGGATCCGCCGGATGGTGGGCTTCGCTGGCGAAGGCGAAACTCCATAAGATTTTGCCCGCGACTCGGGCGGGCCACTCCTGCCTCTCGCTCGCTTGCGAGGCCGGCTCGATAGAACTTGATTCAACCTCTTCCGTGGGTCGGGGTTGCCCGTGCCATCTCGCCGGACGTTCGCTACGGGCATCCTG
>JBBEEF010000165.1:0-2595 GCA_040880915.1 Pirellulales bacterium | reverse complement strand
CCATCGCCTCCGGCTCTCGCCCCACGGGCGGCTTCTGTATGAGCCCGCCGCGGCCGCTGGCGATGCGGCGGCCGTGGCCATGCCAAACGAGATCGCCGCGGAGATCGCGGCGGCCTTCGCCGCGGGAGAGGCCGGGGGGCTTTTGCATCTGGCGGGCTTCGCCGACACCGCAGCCCTGCCGCCCGACCTCGCCTTCTTTCGCGGCCAGGCCCGGCGGGTTGTCACGGCCGTCGGCCACCTCACCGAGGAGGGGCGGGCGGCGTTCCTCGAGGCCAAGACCCGCCGCGACCTCGAGCGGCTGCTGCCGCCGCCGGAAGCCGACTCGCTCGCCGCGGCCGTTGCCGCCGCCCCGCCGATGCCGGGCCTTGAATACCTCTCCGCCGGGGTGCTTCGCGAGACGTGGTTTGAGCTGGCCGCGGCCGTGCAGGAGCAGGCCCGTGCCATGAAGGGGGGCCTGGCCGCGGCGCTCGCGGCCATCGATCCCCGGCTGCACCTGCTCGGCAAGGTGACGTTTCACCTGGCGGAGAACCGCCGCGACGAGGCGCGGCCGTTCGCATTTCTGGCGACCTACGCCCACCGGCTCTCGGCTGCGGCGGCCGTGCAGCATCTGCCCTTGGCCCAGGCCGTGGAGGAGTCGGCCGACCGCCGCGACCAGGCCCGGCTGGTCGAGCTCCTGACGCCGGTGCGGGCCGCGGCCGAGAAGAGCCCGCTGCTCCGCGAGTGGCTCGACTCCCGGGCGATCTTCACGCCGCGGGCGATCACGATCGCCGAGGCCCACCGGTTTCTGCGGGACGTGCCCGTGATGGAGGAAAGCGGGCTGGCCGTGCGGGTGCCCGACTGGTGGCGCGGCCGCAAGCCGCCGCGGCCGGCCGTGCGGGTGAGCCTGGGCGACCGGGAGCCGGCTGCTCTGGGCGTCGACAGCCTGCTTGAGTTCTCGGTGGAGGTGGCGGTCGAGGGGGAGCCGCTCTCGAAAGTGGAGCTAGCCGACCTGCTCGCCGGCACCGAAACCCTCACGCTCTTGCGCGGCCGCTGGGTGGAGGTGGATCGCGACCGACTTCGGGAGGCGCTCGCCCACTGGAAGCGGCTCGAGCGGGAGCATGCCGACGGCATCGACTTTGTGAAGGGGATGCGGCTGCTCGCCGGGGCCGACTTCGGTGGCGGCGACGGGGGCCTCGAGCCGGTGGCTGAGTGGTCGCAGGTGACCGCCGGGGGCTGGCTTCGCGACACGCTTTCGGCGCTCCGCGATCCCCAGGGCCGGCCCGGCTGCGAGCCCGGCCTGGATCTGCGGGCCACGCTTCGGCCCTACCAGGAAGCGGGCGTGCGCTGGCTCTGGTTTCTCTCGCGGCTGGGGCTCGGGGCCTGTCTGGCTGACGACATGGGCCTGGGCAAGACGGTGCAGGTGATCGATCTTTTGCTCCGGCTTCGGGCGGGCGACGCCGCGGCTCCTGCCGAGGCCAAGCGGGCCGGCGGCAGGAAGCTGGCCGGCCGGGCCACTGGGCCGCGGCCCCCGAGCCTGCTCGTTGTGCCCGCGTCGCTTGTGGGCAACTGGAAGCAGGAGCTCGCCCGGTTTGCGCCGCAGCTCGACGCCCTGTTTGTGCACCGGTCGGAAGCTCCGGCTGAGGCCCTCGAGCGGCTCGCGCGGGATCCGGCCCGCGAGCTGGCCGGCCGCGACGTCGTGGTCACCACCTATTCGCTCGTCAAGAAGCTCGACTGGATCGCAAAGCAGCCCTGGCGGCTGGTCGTGCTCGACGAGGCCCAGGCGATCAAGAATGCCTCGTCGGTTCAGACCAAGGCCGTCAAGCGGCTGCGGGCCGAGAGCCGGATCGCGCTCACCGGCACGCCCGTGGAAAACCAGCTCGGCGACTTGTGGTCGCTGTTCGACTTCTGTTGCCCGGGGCTGTTGGGCTCGGCCGGCGAGTTTCGCGGGTTTGTCAAACGGCTGGGGAAGGCGGCCGACCCGGAGGGCTTTGGGCCGCTGCGCCGGCTGATCCAGCCCTATCTGCTCCGCCGGCTCAAGACCGACCCGGCGATCGTGCCCGACCTGCCGGCCAAGACCGAGATGCGAACCGACTGCGGCCTGTCGCGGAAGCAGGCGGCCCTCTACCAGCAGGCCGTCGATGACCTCGGGCGGCAGCTTCGCACGATCCAGGAATCGGGCGGCGGCAATCGGATCCGTCGCCGCGGAATCGTGTTGGCCACGACGATGCGGCTCAAGCAGATCTGTAACCATCCGGCCCAGTTTCTTTCGCCTGCAAACGTGACGGCCTACGCGGCCGCCGAGAGCGGGAAGTTTCAGCGGCTGGCCGAGCTCTGCGAGCCGATCGCCGCCCGCCAGGAGAAGCTGCTTGTGTTCACGCAGTTTCAAACGCTCTGCGGGCCGCTGGCCGCTTGGCTCGGGGAGGTGTTCGGCCGGCCGGGCCTGGTGTTGCACGGGGGCGTGCCGGTGGGCCGTCGCCAGGGGCTCGTGCGGCGGTTTCAGGAAGACGACGCCGTGCCCTTCTTCGTGATCTCGGTCAAGGCTGGCGGCACGGGGCTCAATCTCACCGCCGCGTCGCACGTGGTGCACTTCGACCGCTGGTGGAACCCGGCCGTGGA
>JBBEEF010000164.1:4306-17029 GCA_040880915.1 Pirellulales bacterium | reverse complement strand
CGGTCATCACCCGGTGATGGCGTTTAACTGGCGCGAGCCGCGGTGCTTTTTGTGGGAATATAAAAGCCCCCGGCGCGAGCCGGGGGACTGCGATGCCGTGCACCGGTTGGCCCAACAGCCCGCTGTCCCCGGGCTCGCGCCCGGGGCTTGTATGCCCAGCCCGGGCAACCGGTCATCACCCGGTGATGGCGTTTACCCGACGGTAACCGAGCGACTTCACGACTTCGAGAATCTCGCTGCATGTCGGAAACATCCGGCCGCTGGTCCGCTTGTAGAGTTCGATCGCCTGCATGAACTCGACCTCCTCGGGCAGATAGTCTCGCTCGCAGGTGGTCGGGTCGATCATGCGACGGCGGCCGTGACGAACGGCGGCCCGGGAAGCGGGGCTCGAGCGGGGGGCGGTGCGGGGGGCGGTTGCGGGCATGTCAGCGTTCTCCGGGTGGGTTTCTCGCGGCGTCTGGCGTGTCGACCGCGGTGGTAAGCTCTGCCGGAAGCATGACCGCTGCCGGCGGGGCAAGCGGTGCCGGTCAGCGAAAATCGAACGGCAATCAGGGTTGGCCGGACCGCACGACCCGCACGACCCGCACTACTTCCGCTCGAAGAACTTTTTGAGCGCCTCGGCAGCCGCGTCCCGCGATGAATCCGCCTTCTTGGCGGCCGCCTGCGGCAGCGAGCCGGGCTTGTCCTTGGCGTCGCGGGCGGCTTTGAGTTGGTCGAGGGAGAGCGACGTGGTCGAGCGGGACGCTGCGGCATCGGCAGTGACCGCGGATTCTGTCGGCGAGCCTTCCCCGGACCCGACGATTGTGTCATCGGCCGGCTCTCGCTCGCTCACCGTGGGCGACGAGCGGGTCGTGTCGCTCGACCTGGCGGCGTCCCCATCGGTCGCCAGCCACCGGGACACATCTCCCTCGCCCCCCGCTGTCGCGGCCTGGGAGGACACCTTCAACTCGAGCGACCCGACGCGGATCAGGTCGCCGTCAGCGAGTTTTGTCCGGGTCGCTGCCTCGATGCGGTCGCCGTTGACGAACGTGCCGTTGCGGCTTTTGAGGTCCTCGATCCAGGCATCGGCGGGCCCAACGGTCACGACGCAGTGCCGCCGGCTGACCTCGTCGCTCAGCGGCCGCACGTCACACTCCTCGGACCGGCCGATGAGGAGTTTGTTTCGCTTGATAGAGATGCTTCGGCCGGCGCTCTTGCCGGAGGCGACGATGAGTTTCGTAACCATGAACCCGGAGGTTGCTCGCGATCAGCCGGGCAGCCGCGACAGGCTCGGCACACCCGTGGGAGGAGGGAAAAGGCAGTGAAGAGATCCACTTCGTCGCGGAGTGTAGCAGGTTTGCCTGCCGCCTGAATACCGGTCTGAGACTCCCAGAAACCGTCTCGCTCACGCCGTCTGGAAAACCCCCGACGGCAACCCTGCTCGGCGCGGGGGGTGCCTCTGACGTGGGTCACGCAAAAGCGGGGTGGCAAGCGGGGTGGCCTTTGTTCCCCGCAGTCCCCGGGCTCGCGCCCCGGGGCTTTTATGGGTCAGGGGCGGGGGTTGCCCGTGCTATCTCGACGGCCTTGCACGTGAGCCAAAGGCAGGATCGCAATCCTGCTTGGCATGGCGTGAGCAGCATAGAAGCCCCCAGCGCAAGCTGGGGGACTGTGACGCGGCGCACCGGTTGGCCACAGCCGGGCTCAAGCGGGGTAGCAAGCGGGGTAGCCTTTGTTCCCCGCAGTCCCCGGGCTCGCGCCCCGGGGCTTTTATGGGTCACGGGTTGCCCGTGCTATCTCGACGGCCTTGCACGTGAGCCAAAGGCAGGATCGCAATCCTGCTTGGCATGGCGTGAGCAGCATAGAAGCCCCCAGCGCAAGCTGGGGGACTGTGACGCGGCGCACCGGTTGGCCACAGCCGGGCTCAAGCGGGGTAGCAAGCGGGGTAGCCTTTGTTCCCCGCAGTCCCCGGGCTCGCGCCCCGGGGCTTTTATGGGTCACGGGTTGCCCGTGCTATCTCGACGGCCTTGCACGTGAGCCAAAGGCAGACGGGCTCCGTCGGCTGCTACCGTCGCTCGAGCCAGGCTGGATCCGCAAACCGCGCCGCCGCCGCCGTGATCGCCGCAGCATGCAGCGGGCGGAACTCCTCCGCAGCGATCTCGCCTCGCAGTCCGGCAGCCTCGGCGACCCGGTCGAGCCAGGTCGATGCGAGGTCTCGTACGCCCGCGGCGGCGGCCGCCGGATGGAGGTCGAAGAGTCCGGGATGGGCGGCGGTGGCGGCGACGTGCCGCGGCGTTTCGAGGAGCAGCGTGCCGTGCTGGAGCACGGCAGCCTTGAGCCGTCGTTGGGCGCTGCCGAGGATCTTGTGACCGTCGGTCGAGGGGCCGGGAACGACCAGATCGCCGCGGGCACGCCGGTCGAAGCAGAACAGCCGGGAATCGTCTCCCGCCGTGGCGGTGCGACCGGGGTGGAGCCGGGCGGTGATGCCACGAGCGGTCAGGATGGCGGCGAGGGTCTCGTGGAAGGCGTCGTAGAGCACCTGCGGCTCGCCCCCCCAGGGGTGGTCGCGGGGCACTGCGGCCGCGTAGGTGAGATCGCTGCCGTGCACGATCCCGCCGCCACCGCTCGGCCGGCGGACAAACGGCAGCCCGGCAACCGCCTCCGCGACTCGGGCGTCGGCGAGCCGCTGAAAGGCTCCAAGCGAGAACGTGGTGGTACTCCACCCGTAGAACCGCACGAGCGGCCGCCCCAGCCGCACGGCCTCCGCCGCCAGCACCTCGTCGGCGGCCATGTTGACGTGACCGGCCGCCGGCTCGTCCCACCAAGCGACCAGACGGTTTGCCGGAGCGGTCACGGTCGGAATTCCTTCGGCCCAGGTGCTGGCCAGGTGCGGGATAGATGATGGCGGGAGTGCATCCCGGCGGAGTGCTCGAGGCCGATTTCCCCGGGCTCAAAACCCGCGGCCACGCTCCCCGGTCGTGCGGCCAAATTTCCCGAGCCCGCAGGCTATTTGTCTGGCGGCTTCAGTGGGGCTGGCTCTTTACGAGCGCGTCGTAGGCGGCGTCGTCGAGCAGCCCGGCGAGTTCGCCGGGGTCGGCCGGCCGGATCTTCACGAGCCAGCCGGCCCCGTAGGGATCGCGGCCGAGCGTCTCGAGATCGGCCGGCAGGGCGGAGTTGACCACCGCGATCTCGCCCGATACCGGCGCGTAGAAGTCGCTCACCGCCTTCACGCTCTCGATCTCGCCGAGCGACTCGCCCGCCTTCACGGTGCGGCCCACCTGCGGCAGCTGCATGAAGACAAGGTCGGTGAGCGCTTCAACGGCGTAGGCCGAGATGCCGACGGTGGCCAGTCCGTCGTCGTCGAGCCGGATCCATTCGTGGGTCTTGGCAAACTTCGGTGCGGCGGCCATCGCAAGCTCCGTGGGGTCGGGGGCAGGTGAGACGGGCGGCAGGCCGTCCCGAGCAAAAACAGGATAGCCGATCGCGTCAGGCTCGTGTCGCGGGGCGGCGATGGAGGGGCAGGGGGGCGACATGCGCGGGGCAGGGGGTGTCGCGGATCAGAACGTCGAGAGAGGTGCCGTCGGCCGCCGCATCGCGATCGACCAGTGCCATTGCCGCCGCGGTTCCGAGCGTAGGGCAGTAGCTGCCGCTGGTCACGGTTCCCACCACGGCCGTCGCGTCGCCGGGCCGCGTCACCGTCGCCCCCTCTCGCGCGGCCCGTTTGTCTGCGAAGACGAGGCCCACCCGGACCCGCCCGGTGGGCAGAGCCTGCATCTGCCGGAGCGGTTTGGCTCCGGGAAACTCCCGCAGCGAGCCGTCGGCCGCGGTCAGGTTCACGGCGAAGCCCAGGCTGATCGCGAAGGGGTCGCTCGGGGCAATGAGTTCGTGGCCGTAGAGCGGCATTCCGGCTTCGAGCCGGAGCGTGTCGCGGGCCCCGAGGCCGCAGGCGACCAGGCCCCGGGGCGAGCCGGCCGCGTGGATCGCTTTCCAGACGGCCGCGGCGTGGGCCGCGGCTACGACGAGTTCCACGCCGTCCTCGCCCGTGTAGCCGGTGCGGCTCACCGCCGCGGGCCGGCCGGCGACCGTCGCGGTCGTGGCCCGGTAGTTTTTGAGCGATTCGATGCGGGCCGCGTCGTCGGCCGGACACAGGCCGGCGATGATCCCGATGGCATCGGGCCCCTGAACGGCGATCATTGCCGTCTCGCGGGTGTGGTCGGCGAGCAATACCCCTGCGGCGGGCAGGCGGCTTCGCAGCCACGCCACAACCCGGTCGCGGTTGCTCGCGTTGACCACGAGCGAAAGCTGAGGCGTGCCATCGGCCGCGTCGGCCTCGCGGGCCACAAGCGCGTCATCGAGGATGCTCACGCCCGTCGGCCCCTCGTCGCTGGTGATGAGCGTGTAGCGGACCTGTCCCGGGGCGAGGTCGGCCACCCGCCGCGTGAGGACTGATTCGAGCCAGGCGACCGCGTCGGTTCCGGCGACCGTGAGCCGCCCCATGTGGGAGACGTCGAACAATCCCGCCGCCCGCCGGGTGGCGAGGTGCTCTTCGACGATCGACGCATAGTGCACGGGCATCCGCCAGCCGGCGAAGTCGACCATCCGGCCGCCGTGGGTCTCATGCCAGTGGCAGAGGGGAGTTTCGAGGAGGAGAGCGGTCATGCGGTCAGGGAACCTTTCCGGCCAGGCAGGTCACCTACAGCCGCCGCGACCGCTTGCGGCCGCCTTTGGCTTGGCGGGTGCGTGGTGGTTCGGGCTTGCCGCGGCCACCGGGCTGGCCGGGTTTCTGGCCGCGGTTCGGCGCTGGCGGGCGGGCGGTCTTCGCGGGCCGCTTGCCGCGGCGAACATGGCCGTCTACCAGCCTGAAGTTGAGCGTGCGCCGGTCAAGATCGACCCGGTCTACCGCCACGCGGATGCGGTCGCCGAGCCGGTAACTCTGGCCGGCACGGCGACCGGAGAGCGTGTGGCTTGCGCGGTCGTAGCGGTAGCTGTCGTCGGGCAGCGAGTCGAGCGGCACGAGCCCCTCAGCCGGCAGCGCCAGGCCCTGCACGAAGATCCCGAAGGCCTCCACGCCCGTAACCACGGCGTCCATCTCCTCGCCGATCCGCGACGACATAAAGAGCAGAAGTTTCAGTTTGACGAGTTCCCGCTCGGCCGCCTCCGCTCGGCGCTCGAGGTCGGAGCATTCCTGGCCGAGCTGGACGAGGCCGTCGGCGGGAAGCCGCTTGCCCTGGGCGAGGGCCTCGAGGGCCCGGTGGATCGTAAGGTCGGGGTAGCGGCGGATCGGTGAGGTGAAGTGGCAGTAGCAGTCGCTCGCGAGGGCGAAATGGCCGTCTTCCTGAGGGCCGTAGGCGGCCCGCGACAGGCTCCGGAGCACGGCGTAGTGGACGGCGTGTTCTTCGGGGCGGCCGCGGGCCATGGCGAGCAGCCGTTGGACCTCGAAGCGGCTCTCGAGTGAGTCGACCTCGAATCCGAGTTCGGTGACAAATTCCGTCAGCTGGCGGAGCTTTCGCATGTCGGGTGAGGGGTGGATCCGCCGCAAGAAGCCAGACCCGGCGGCCGCCAGCGCCTCGGCCACCGCCTCGTTGGCCGAGAGCATAAACTCCTCGATGATCTGATGGCTCTCGGTGTTTTCGACCACGTGGGCACCCGACACCCTCCCGTCGCGGTCGAGGTCGATCTTCACCTCGGGCATCTCAAGCTGCAGCGCCCCGCGAGTCATCCGCCGGCTCCGCAGGATCCGCGCTAGGTCCCGCATCTGGCCGAGCAGGGCCCGCACCACCGGCGTCATTTCGATCGAGCGGGTGAGCGGGTCGGCGAGAAAGACGTCGACTTCCTCGTAGCTGAACCGCCGGCAGCTCCTGATCGCGGACGACTCCACTGCCGAGTGCACCGGTACGCCCTCGGCCGTGAACTCGATCCAGCAGGTCTTGGCGTAGCGGACTTTGTCGGGCTGGAGGCTCGCTAAATTGTTGGAGACCACCTCCGGGATCATCGGGATCACGCGGTCGGGCAGGTAGACGCTTGTGCCCCGGGAGCGAGCCTCCTGGTCGAGCGGTGAGCCCGCGCGAACAAAGTGAGATACGTCGGCGATGTGCACGCCCAGCAGCCAGTGCTCCCGCTCCACCCGCTCGAGCGAGATCGCGTCATCGAAGTCACGGGCATCGACGGGGTCGATCGTGATGATCGTGCGGTCGGTGAGATCGCGGCGGCCGGCCGGCACCGTCTCGTCAAACTTCGCCGCCTGCCGGCGGGCGTCGTCGAGGGCCGCCTCAGGGAAGGGGCCCGGCAGGGCAAACTCGTGGATCACCGTCTGCGTGTCGACGCCGACGTCGCCGGCTTTGCCGAGCACCTCCACCACCACGCCCTCGCCGTCACGGAGGTGGGTGGGGAAGCGGACCATCTCTACGACCACCTTGTCGTCGACATGCACGCCCTTGGCGCCGGGGTCGCCCACGGCCACCGGCCGCGTGAACGCGGTGCCGTCGACCTGGACCCAGCCAACGCTTGCCCGCTCGAAGTAGGAGCCGACGAAGCGGGTTGTCCGCCGCTCGACCACCTCCACGATCTCGCCGGCGGGGCCGGGGCGGCGGACGTCGCGGCCCCGCGCGAGCCGCACGCGGACGGTGTCGCCACTGGCGGCGTCGAGGCTGGCGGCGGCCGAAATATGGATGTCGCCCGAGCGGTCGCCGGGCAGGGCACCCTCTGGCCGCACGAAGCCGTAGCCCCCTGCAGCCCGGCGGAAGACGCCAGTCACGTCGCCGTCGCGGCCCCGCGGGCGGTCGCCGCGGGCGGCGGGTTGCTCCGGCTTGGGACGCTCGGGCCTGGGCTGCTCGGGCTTGGGACGCTTGCGGGTCATGGCGTGCGGCCCCGGAAGAACTTGCGGCCCTGCGACTGCTGATACTGCGTCCAGCCGCCGTCGAGCGCGGCCTCGGCCCGCAGCAGTTGGATCGTGCCGGCCATCTTGGCGTCGAGGTGGTCGAGGTGGTGGAGGGCCACGGCCTCGAGCGTCATCGGCAGCCGTGGGGCCCCGTACTCGTAGGCTCCGTGATGGCTGGCGATCATGTGCTTGACGCGGATGGCCGTCTCGGCGTCGAAGGGCTGGCCGGTGCGGGCCTCGACGCCGCGGATCTTCGCCTCGACGATCTCGAGGCCCAGGAGCACATGCCCCAGCAGCTGGCCCGAGTCGGTGTAGGAAAATCCCTTCGCGCTCTCGAGCTCGACCGTCTTGCCGATGTCGTGGACGAGCACGCCCACGAGCAACAGGTCGCGGTCCATGTCGGGGTAGAGCGGGGCGATCAGGTCGGCCAGCCGCATGAGGTTGACGACATGATCGAGCAGGCCACCGGCGTAGGCGTGGTGGTGCTTGACGCCGGCGGGCGTGGCGGAGAAGCAGTCCATCAGGGCGTTGTCGTCGAGGATCTCGGCCACGAGCGCGGCGAGTTGCGGCCGCAGCCCCGCCAGCAACCCCCGGAGCTCGACCAGCAGTCGTTCGACGTCGACGGGCGTGAGCACGCGAAACTCCCGCTCGTCGACTGTGCCCGGATCGGCCCGCTCGATCGCCGCGACGATGATCTGCATCGCGCCGGAGTAGAGCTGTGTATGCCCGTCTACGCGGACATAGTCGCCATCCTCGAAGGCGGCGAAGTCGGCGTCGGAGGCGTTCCAGAGCCGGCCCGTGATCGTGCCGCTCTTGTCGGCCAGATCGACCTGCATGTAGAGCTGGCCGTTGCGGTTGGGCCGCAGCTGTTTGTGGGTCGCCAGGAAGACCTGGTCGACCTTCACCTGCGGCTGCAGTTCCGAAATCAGTCGTCGTGCCATTCCGCTTGAGTCTACGGCCGCCACGACCGATCCCACAAACGCCGCGGTGGCCGCTACAATCCCGCCCGTCCCTGAGGAATCAAGCGAGAGGAGCCAAGCGACCGATGCCCGCCACCGCGATCAGCCCGACCCGTGCCGAGGACTATCCCGAGTGGTACCAGCAGGTGGTCCGGGCCGCCGACCTAGCCGAGGCCTCGCCAGTCCGTGGCTGCATGGTGATCAAGCCCCAGGGCTACGCCCTCTGGGAGCGGATGCAGGCGATCCTGGACCGGATGTTCAAGGAGACGGGGCACGTCAACGCCTACTTTCCCCTGTTCATTCCGCTCTCGTATCTCGAGCAGGAGGCCAAGCACGTCGAGGGCTTCGCCAAGGAGTGTGCCGTCGTCACGCATCACCGGCTGGAACTCGGCCCCGACGGCAAGCTGATCCCCACGGGAAAGCTCGAGGAGCCGCTCGTTGTGCGGCCCACGAGCGAGACGATCATCGGCGCGATGTATGCCAAGTGGATCCAGTCGTGGCGAGACCTGCCGGTGCTCATCAACCAGTGGGCCAACGTCGTCCGCTGGGAGATGCGGCCGCGGGTGTTCCTGCGCACGACGGAGTTTCTCTGGCAGGAGGGACACACCGCCCACGCCACCCGCGCGGAGGCGGAGGAGGAAACGCGGAAGATGCTCGAGGTCTACGCCACCTTCGCTGAACGGGATCTCGCCATCCCGGTGATCAAGGGGCCAAAGCCGGCCGGCGAACGGTTTCCTGGGGCGGTCGACACGCTCTCGATCGAGGCGATGATGCAGGACGGCAAGGCCCTCCAGGCGGGCACATCGCACTTCCTCGGCCAGAACTTCGCGAAGGCCCAGAACATCAAGTTTGCGAGCGCCTCCGGGGCCGAGGAGTTTTGCTGGACGACGTCGTGGGGCGTTTCCACCCGGCTGATCGGGGCCTTGATCATGACCCATTCCGACGACGATGGGCTTGTCGTGCCGCCGCGGATCGCGCCCCACCACGCCGTGATCCTGCCGATTTCCCGCACCGACGAGGAGCGGGCCGCCGTGCTCGATGCCTGCCGCGGGCTCGAGGCGTCGCTTGTGGCGGCGAGCTTCGCCGGCGAAGCGATCCGCGTGAAGACCGACGCCCGTGACATCCGCGGCGGCGACAAGGTCTGGCAGTATGTGAAGCAGGGGGTGCCGGTGCGGATCGAAATCGGCCCGCGGGACCTCGCCGCCGGTGTGGCGAGTGTCTGCCGCCGCGACCGCGGCCCCAAGGAGCGGGAGGCGATCCCGCTGGCCGAGTTGCCTGCCCGCCTGCCCGCGATCCTGGCCGAGATGCAGCAGGGGATGTTCGAGCGGGCGGTTGCCTTCCGCGAGGCCCGCTCGGTGCGGCTCGGTTCGGCGGACGAGTTGACGAGGTATTTCGCCGGCGATGACGCCGGCTTTGCCTGGGTGCACGTGGCCGACGATCCGGCCGTCGCGGCGGTGCTCGACCCGCTCAAGGTGACGGTGCGGTGCATTCCCATGGACGGGCCCGACGAGCCGGGGAAGTGTGTGGTGACCGGCCGGGAAGTAGGCCGGCGGAGCGTGCTCGCGCGGGCTTATTAGCCGCCGCATTGGCGAATCTCGGCTCCGGGCGGCCGCGGCATGGGAGGCGGGGTGGTGTTTCGACCCCAAGTCCCCGGGCTCGCGCCCGGGGCTTGTATGGCGGTGGGTTGTATCGCGGTCGGTTCCGCGGGCGGTGGGTTGGCTTGCGGCCATAAACCCGGTGCAAGCCAGATCGGCTACACCTTGACCCGCTCGAGATACTCGCCGGTGCGGGTGTCGACCTTCACGGTCTCACCCTGCTCGATGAACGCGGGCACCATGATCTCGGCCCCGGTTTCCAGTTTCACGGGCTTGGTGAGGTTGGTCGCGGTGTTGCCGCGGACGGCTGGTTCGGCGTACTCCACCAGAAGCGCCATGTGCTGGGGCGGCTCCATCGACAGCGGATTTCCGTTGTAGAGCAGCATCGAGCAGACGGTGCCTTCCTTGATCCATTTCCAGGAGTCGTCCAACTGCTCCTTGGAGAGTTCGTATTGGTCGTAGCTCTCCTGATCCATGAACACAAACAGCTCCCCCTGCTTGTAGAGGAACTGGGCGTCGATCGTGGTGATGTCGGCCGCGTCGAGGGAGTCGCCGCTCTTGTAGGTCCGGTCGAGAACCGTATTTCGCAGTAGGTTTCGCAGCTTGCACTTGTAGAGCGCCTGCCCCTTGCCGGGCTTCACGAAGTTGCACTCGATCAGGATGTAGGGGTCGCCGTCGATCTGGACCTTGAGGCCCTTCTTGAATTCGCTGGTGTTGTAGGCTGGCACGGTGATGTCCTTCGGCTCGGAGGCGACTGGCGGTTTCGACGCCGGCCCCGATTCGCCGTATGCTAAAGCTATCGGGGCCGCGAAAGCCCCCAAGGGTCGCCACGTCGGCCGGGATTGTCAACGCCGCGGCCGGCCGCCGCCGGCGAACTGGCCCGCCGCGGCGGGCTGATGTCTGTGTCCGTGTCTGTCGAGAGCGACATGCCCCCGCCCGTGGCGAACCAGACGACGCGACGCGAACGGCCCGCCCAGAGCCCGCGGGGCCGCGCCGCCTGGCAGCAGGAACTTGCCGAGGCCTTCCGCGACCCGATCAAACTCTGCCACGCGCTGGGCCTCGACGACGCGGTTGCCGCCGAGGCGGCCCGCTCGACCGCGGGCTTCCCGTTGCTCGTGCCGCGGGGATTCGTGGCCCGGATGCGGCCGGGTGATCCCGACGACCCGCTCCTGCGGCAGGTGCTGCCGCTGGCCGCCGAGACCCGTGCCGTGGCCGGCTACACGGCCAACCCGCTCGCCGAGGAGCGGTTCCTCGCCGCTCCCGGGCTCGTCCGCAAGTATGCCGGCCGGGCGCTCGTGCTTGTCACCGGCGGCTGCGCCGTCAACTGCCGCTACTGCTTCCGCCGTGAGTTTCCCTACGCTGAGAGCGGCGCGACGCGGCGGGGCATTGAGGAGGCCCTCGCCGCCGTGGCGGCCGACACGTCGCTCACCGAGGTGATCCTCTCCGGCGGTGATCCGCTCTTGGCCGACGACGACGCCCTGGCGGGGATCGTTGCCGCACTCGCCACGATTCCCCACGTCCGGCGGCTGCGGATCCATACCCGGCTGCCGGTTGTGTTACCGAGCCGCGTCGACGATGGCCTGCTCGCGGTACTGGCCGAGTCAGAGCTGGCACGGGTGATCGTGATCCACGCCAACCACCCGGCCGAACTCGATAGTGACGTGGCCGCTGCCGTTCGGCGTCTGGCGGGCCTGCCGGCCGTGGTCCTCAACCAGGCGGTCCTGCTCCGGGGCGTGAACGACTCGGCCGCCGTGCTCCGGCGGCTCTCGGAGCGGCTCATCGAGATCGGTGTGGTGCCCTACTACCTCCACCTGCTCGACCGCGTCCGCGGGGCTGCCCACTTCGACGTGGCGGAGGCGGAGGCCGTGGCGATCCACGCGGAGTTGCGGAAAACCCTCCCAGGCTACGCCGTCCCCCGACTCGTCCGCGAGATCCCGGGGGAACCGTCGAAGACCCCGGTCATGTGAAACCGTCGCTGCGGCCGTGGTGTAGGAAAGGCAGCCGTCCAATTCCGCGACCGGCCTCCTGTCCCCGTCGGAGATCCTCCATGAGCCTGCTTGCCGTCCGCCGCCAGTTCGCCCCTCTTGTCGCCGTCATGCTCGGAGTCACGGTCGCCACCCTGACGGCTCCCGCGCTCGCCAAGCCGGTGGATGGCGGCCGCGTGCCCGCCAAGGCTGTCTGGATGATGCACCTCGACATGGATGCCGCCCGCGAGTCAACCGTCATGAAGCGGCTGGAGACGCGGATGATGAAGAAGTATCCGCAGGCTGAGACGATGCTGGCCATGGGGGCCGGCATGATCGGGATGGATGTCCGCAAAGACCTCCACGACGTGACCGTTTACGGACTCGACACCGACAAGAAGAACGCGGTGATGATCGTCCACGCCGACGTCGATCGGAAGAAGCTCGAGGCGATGGCGGCCAAGGCCCCAGGCCACAAGACCATGGAGCACCGCGGCTACACGCTCCACTCCTGGATGCACAAGGGCTGGAAGCAGTCTCAGGGGCAGCCGATGGTCGGAGCCTTCTTTCAAGACAACGTGATGGTCTTCGCCCGCACGAAGGAGCAGGTGGAGATGGCCCTCGACGTGCTCGACTCCACGCAGCCCAGCCTTGGTGAAAACAGCCCGCTCGCCGGCCGCGTGCGGCCGGGCTCGATCCTCGTCGGTCGGGCCGCCGAGATCGACCCCAAGACGAAGTGCCCGGTGCTCAGGGAGGGCAAGGGCTACCGCGTGGCGATGGGTGAGAACGAAGGGATGTCGTTCTACCGGTCCCGACTCGAGATGACGTCGGCCGAGGCAGCCGAGCAGGCCACCAGCGTCACCAAAGGTCTCGTGGCACTCGGCTCGCTCCGCTTCGGCAAAGAGGCCGACGTAATGAAACTCGTCAAGGCGGTCGAGACGATGACCCGCGGCGACATCTACATGACTTCGTGGGATGCCAAGGCCGACGATGTCTGGGCGGTGGTTGAGCGGGCCGCCGACAGGATGGAGGCCAAGATGGCCGAGCGGAAGAAGCAGTGGGGAGCCATGCAAAAGGGCAAGGGGGGCTGCGACGGCTGCGACGGCTGCAAGAAGGGCTGCGAGAAGGGCGAGTGCCCGATGCAGAAGGGTGGCAAGTCCGAGAAGAAGGATGAGCGCCGCCCGTTCCGCGAAGACGAGTTCTAAACGGACCTCCAGCCGGGCATCCCTGGCACCGCCTGTGCATCCATAAAAGCCCCCGGCGCGAGCCGGGGGACTGTGACGCGGTGGTGCAACTGACTCTGCCAGGCTGGACGGTGTCGTGCATCCAGGGAATCACTGGCAGGATGGCCT
>JBBEEF010000164.1:0-4206 GCA_040880915.1 Pirellulales bacterium | reverse complement strand
GTTGCTGGGCTCCGGGCGGAGGCAATCAATGGCCGATGGTGCTGATCCCGACGATGCCGAACTCGCACGCCGCGCGGCGACGGGCTGCCGTGACAGCTTCGCGACGCTCGCGATGCGGTACCAGGTAAGGATCGTTCACTACGTGCGGCAACTGGCCGGCCGGGCCGATCGCGGCGATGCCGACGACATCGCGCAGGAGGCGTTTGTGCGGGCCTGGCGGGCGATCGGCAGCTATGATCCGCGCTGGGCCTTCTCGACCTGGCTGTTTACGATCGCCCGCCGTGTCTACCTCAACCACGCCCGATCTGCCCGGCGGCGACGGGTGCGGGACACGGCAGGGGCGTCGGCGGCGGTCACGGTAGCCGATCCGAGCCGTGCGGCGGTCGCCCTCGAGCGAGCTACCCGGCTCTGGGACGTGGCGGCGGCGGAGTTGAGCGAGCCGCAGTTCTCGGCAGTCTGGCTGCGGTATGTGGAGGCGAAGTCGCCCGGTGAAGTCGCTGTCGTTCTCGGCAAGCCGGAGGCGACGGTGAAGGTGATTCTGTTTCGTGCCCGCAGGCGGCTCGAGCCGCTCGTGCGGGATCTGCTGGACTGGGAGTGAGGCACACATGGTGACGCGGATGCGACAGAACGACGGTGAAGAGAAGCCCGGGCTGGCCGCGAGGCTGCGGCGAGAGGCCCGCGGTGAACGGCCTGAATTCTCGGCCGGGTTTCAGACGCGGCTGATGCGGCGGATCGAGTCGCTGCCCGAGTCCTTGCCCGAGTCGCTGCCGCGGCCGATGCCGGCCCTGGCTGGTAGCCAACGGGCCGGCCACGCTCGGGCGGCCTCGCGGCTGCCCGTGGCCGGAGCGGCGGCGGTGCTCGTGGCGACGCTCCTTTTGGTCACGTGGTCCAGCGGCTTTGGCCTGCGATCGCCCCCCGCCGAGCCCGCGGCCCCGTCGCCGGCCGCCGTGGCAGCGAGCCCGCAGCCAGACCAGCAGAGCGTTCCGGGGATTGATTCGCTGCCCATGTTCGACGAAATCGACGAGGGGGTCCGCGATGGCGTGAGGACGCTGGCGGCATCCCTCGTAGAGTTGCCCGACTGGGCGAGCCTAGCCGACTTTGACGCCGCCGCCATGCTGGCGGCCGCGGCCGGACCCTGACAGAGCGTCTGTTTCCAGCCGAAATCCCGGCGCGGGATACACTTAAGCTGTGTCTCGCGGATTGCGAATACCGGAGGAGCGGCTCGAGATGGCAGTGCGGACTCCCGGAGCATGGTCGGTGGCGGCTGTGGCTGCTGTGGCCGGTAGCCTCGCCGGTATCGGTGGGTCGGGCTTGCGGGCCATGCTCATGCCCTGGCAGGTGGGCGACCTGATTCGTGTCGCCCGCGACATCCCGCTGGACGCGCCGCGGGCCGAGGTGGTCGAGACCACGCACTCGTTTGGCACGATCGGCACCGGTGCCAGCGGCAGCCATCGGTTCGAGATTCGCAACACCGGCGGCGGCCCGCTCTCCCTTACCCGCGGCACTTCCAGCTGCAGTTGCACAGTCGGCGACTTCGAGGGACTGGAATCCAACGCTCCCGAAGCCAGGAAGGTCGTGCCGCCTGGTGAGAGCACGCTTGTGAGCGTGCAGTGGCAGGGCAAGCCTCCCGGTGGCCCCTTCCGCCAGCAGGTCACGATCCTCACCGACGATCCGCGGCGGCCTGAGATCGTGTTCGGCGTCGAGGGCACGGTCGTGCCCACCTGGCGGGCGGTGCCCGAGTCGATCGCGCTGCCGCAGGTGGCCACGTCGGCGGGACGGCAGGCCTTGGTCGTCATCTACACCTACGGCGAAGCCCCCCCGGTGGTCCAGGAGGCCGTCATCGACGGCCCCGAAGCTACCCGGTTTTTCTCACTTGCCACGACTGCCCTGTCTGCCGAGGAGATCGCCACCGAAACCGGTGCGACCGGCGGCTTCCGGATCGAGCTCGAGATCAAGCCGGGGCTGCCGATCGGCCCGCTCAGACGAATGATCACCGCCACCTTCACGATGCCGGAAGAGGTGCGGGCGGAGGTGCTGCTCGAGGGAACGGTCGGGGGTGATCTTGTGCTCGCCGGCCCCGGATGGGATTCCTCCCGCCAGGCGCTCCTGCTGGGAACGGTTTCCGGCCGCACGGGCCTCAAACGGCGGATCTTCCTCACGGCCAAGGGGCCGCACCGAGAGCAGGTTCGCCCCACGGTCCTGGAGACGGTTCCCGAATCGCTCGAGGTCCTGATCGGTGAGGGCTCCCCCGTGGGCTCAGGCGGGGTCGTGCGGTTTCCGATCGACATCGTCATCCCCCCGGGCAGCCGGGCCGCCAACCATCTCTGCTCCGAACAGGGGCCTGCCGGCCGGATCATGCTCGAGACCGGCCACCCCGAATCCCCGAACCTCTCCATCCCCGTCTGCGTCGCCATCGGCCCCTGAGCCCTGCAGAGACGTCCCACCCCGATGAAAAAATCCCTCCTGTTCACGCCGCTTTGCCTGCTCGCTCTCTCCGCCGGCTCACTGCCTGTCGCGGCGACGATGCCCGACCGCGGCCCCGGCGTCAACGACGCGCTGGTCGAGAAGTTTCTGGAGCGAAATGGCGACGTCTTTGTCGACTGGCCCAAGCCCCGGGCAGTGCTCGTGATCACCGGTGAACTCGACGGCTACATCGAGCCCTGCGGCTGCACCGGCAAGGAGAATCAGAAGGGGGGGCTGAGCCGCCGCCAGAACTTTCTTCGGGCCCTCACGGCGGCCGGCTGGGAGACCGTGCCGCTCGACCTTGGCGGACAGGTGAAGCGGTTTGGCAAGCAGACCGAGGCGAAGTTTCAGTCGATCGCGGACGGGCTGCGGGGCATGCGGTATGCCGCGGTGGGCTTCGGGCCCGGCGACCTGCGGCTGCCGGCCGAGGAGCTCGTGGCGGCCGTGGCCGCGATCGGTGACGAGCCGACGCCCTATGTCAGCGCCAACGTCGGCCTGCTCGGCCTCGACGCCAACATCACGCCCCGCTTCCGCGTGGTCGAGGCGGGGGGGCTGAAGATCGGGATCACGACTCTGCTCGGAGACGCCGAGGCCGCCAAGATCCGTAACGACGACGTCGAGGTGGTGCCGGCGGCCGATGCCCTTGCGGCCGTGGCGGCCGAGCTGGCCAAGGCGGGCTGCGACCACCAGGTTCTCCTCTCGTGGGCCGGGCCCGAGGAGACAAAGGCCCTGGCGGCCAAGCATCCGCAGTTCGACATCGTGGTCACATCCGGCGGGATCGACGAGCCACCACGGGAACTCCCCACGCTTCCCGGCGGCGCCTGGCTCGTGGAACTCGGGCATAAGGGGATGTATGCCGTGGCCATCGGCTTCTTCGCCGACGCAGCCGTGCCGGTCCGCTCGCAGCGGGTGCCGCTCGACGCCCGCTGGGGCGAGGCCGACGACATGATCTCGCTTCTGGCCACCTACCAGCAGAAGCTCGAAACGATGGGCTTGGCGGGCCTGGGGCTTGCGCCGGTTCGCCACCCGAGCGGCCGCCGGTTCGCCGGCAGCGCCGCGTGCGCGGAGTGTCATGAGGAGGCCCACGAGGTGTGGGAAAACTCGGCACACGCCAAGGCGCTCACAACGCTCGAGGATGCCCGGCCCCGGCGGGACGGCGATCCGGAGTGTCTCTCCTGCCACGTCGTGGGCTGGGCACCGCAGCGATTCGAACCCTTCGAGGGGGGCTTTGCCGGCATGGAGAAGACGCCACACCTCGCCCACCAGGGCTGCGAGAACTGCCACGGCCCGGCCGCCGCCCACACCGCCGTCGAGCGGGGTGACGTGCGGGCCACCGAGGCCGAGCGGGACCGGCTGCGGGCCGAGATCACGCTCTCGCTCGACACGCCGGAAGGAAAGTTGAAGGCGGTGAACAACTGCCTCGAGTGCCACGACCTCGACAACAGCCCGCAGTTCGACTTCGACGAGTATTGGCCGTCGGTCGAGCACAAAGCTTCGACTGATTGAGCCATCCTTGGTGTCATACAAGCCCCCGGCGCGAGCCGGGGGACTGTGGCGAGGCGGTGTGGCGGTCGTGGCCAGGCTGAACGGGATCGCGAATCCTTGGTGGTGTGGCGGGCGGGGTGGTGTTTTGACCCGCCGTCCTCGGGCTCGCGCCCGGGGCTTGTATGACCAAAGGTGCTTGCGGCCATACAAGCCCCCGGCGCGAGCCGGGGGACTGTGGCGAGGCGGTGTGGCGGTCGT
>JBBEEF010000163.1:14683-17165 GCA_040880915.1 Pirellulales bacterium | reverse complement strand
CGCGCTGGGGGCTTTTATGCCGCACAGGCACTGCCATCCTCTGCTCGGCTCGATTGCCACGGCCAACCCCTCCCCCTGACTCATAAAAGCCCCGAGGCGCGAGCCCGGGGACTTGCGGGAGCGAACGCCACCCCGCCTGCCACCCATGCCGCTCCAGCCAGAGATAGACAACACCGCGGGAGCCTGGCTCAAGTCAGATTGGTCCGCTACGTCACAGTCCCCCAGCTCGCGCTGGGGGCTTTTATGCCGCACAGGCACTGCCATCCTCTGCTCGGCTCGATTTCCACGGCCCACCCCTCCCCTTGCCCCATAAAAGCCCCGAGGCGCGAGCCCGGGGACTGCAAGACGTATTGAGACTCGCCTGCGCTTATTCGCTCCGTACGAGAACCGGCCACCAGCTGCAAAGATACCAGGCCCGCGGCGTGGCGAGTTCGGCGAGCGAGTCGAGCGAGAGCCGAGCCCCCGCCCCCTGGCTGGCGAGCACCTCGTCGAGCAGCCCCTTGGGCCGCGAGTACTTCACCACCCGGGCCGTCTTCTCGTCGAGGCCCGCGAGCTCGACGGCCCGCGTTACGGCGTCGGTGAGAAAGCCGATCCGGTCAACAAGGCCGGCCGCTTGGGCCTGCTCGGCGGTGAAGATCTGTCCGGTGGCTACCTTCTCGATCGCCGCGTCGTCGAGCTTCGGTCGGCCCTGCTGCACGATCTGTTTGAAGCGGGCAAACATCCCGTCCACGAGCGACTGGAGGATCTCCCGTTCCCTCTCGGCTACCTCGGGCGTGCGGTCGCGGGTGGGGCTGAGCATCTGCTTGAGCGGGCCGCTGGCGATCGAGTCGTCGCGGACGGAGAGCTTTTCGAGGGCCGCCGAGACGTCGAAGTAAGGGATGATCACGCCGATCGAGCCGGTGAGCGTGGCCGGTTCGGCGAAGATCACGTCTTCTCGGCCGCCGTTGGCCATGGCCACGTAGTAGCCACCACTGGCCGCCAGCCCCCCCATGCTCACGACCACTGGCAGGTCGCGGTCGGTGATCAGTGTCGAGAGCCGGTGGTGGATCTCGTCGCTGCCGCTGACGGTGCCGCCGGGCGAGTCGACCCGCAGGACGATCGCCTTGACTGTCGGGTCGTCGGCTACCTGGTCGAGCTGCGCGCTGGCGAACCCGTCGCCCCCCATGATGGCCCCGGACACGTTCACGATCGCGATCTTGTTGGCGGCGGTGCGGGAGAGCGAGTGCCACTTCTCGACGACGCGGGAGTCGCGCTGGAAATACTGCGAGTAGGCGGCGGCGCTGCCGAGGGCCGACATGACCGCGAGGCCCGCCACGATCCAGGCGATCCGGTTGCTCCAGCGGCTCCAGCCCCGTGGCTGCTCGAGGATCACCCGCGTGGGCTCTTGTTGTTCGATGGCCATGGACCCGGTGCTCCCAAAGCGAAGACTCTGCGGCCCATACACCAGGCCGCTTGCCGTCATTGTAGGCGAGGTGGCCTCGGCCGCGTGGTTGCCGGTTTTGCGGCCGGCCCGGTACCCTCAATGGCCCGCGGCGACGAGTGCCGCTTTCCCAGCGAGAGGAGCGACCGTACGTGTTTGTTTGCGTCAGCACGGAGTGCCTGCCCGACATGCCATTGGCCGCCGCTATGGAGCGGCTGGCCGAACTGGAATTCACCGCCGTTGAACTTGATGTCCGCGACGACGGGGGACACCTCCGGCCGGCCGACGTCGCCGCCGATCCCGAGGCCGCGATCGCCGCCTGCAGCGACCTCCAGCGGCTGCGGCCGGTGGCCGTTTCGTTTGCAGCGGCCGAGACACCCGAGGTCTACGACTACTTCCAGGCCTGCTGCAGGCTGGCCAAATCGCTCGGCGTGGTCACGATGGTGGTCGAGGCGTCCGAACTGGGCACGCCCTTCAACGGCGAGATCGAGCGGCTGCGGAAGCTCGTTGGAATCGCCGGTGGGCTGGGAAGTGTGGTGGCGGTGAAGACCTCGGCCGGGCGGATGACGCAGGACGCCGAGACAACCGCCTCGCTCTGCCGTAACGTGCCCGGACTGGGGATAGCGCTCGACCCGAGCCACTTCATCTTCGGCGGCAAGAAGGCCGCCTCATGGGATGCGATCCTCAAGTACGTGACTCACGTCCACCTGCGGGACACGAAGCCCGACGTCTTCCAGGTGCGGATCGGCCAGGGCAACGTCGAGTATGGGAAGCTCGTCGCCCAGCTCCAGCGGGTGGGCTACGACCGGGCTCTGTCCGCCCACATGCCGCCGCTCGAGGGTGTTGACCAGGTGGCCGAACTCCGCAAGATGCGGCTCCTGCTCGAGAGCCTTCTGTAGAAGCTCGAGGGGCATCGATGCCGCCTCCAGTTTTGCCGTCCCCGGCCGAGCCTCGTCGTGCGGGGTTCGTGGTGTGGATCGCGGGGTGGCTTTTGACCCGCCGTCCCCGGGCTCGCGCCCGGGGCTTGTATGGAGGCGTCCCCGGGCTCGCGCCCGGGGCTTG
>JBBEEF010000163.1:10392-14583 GCA_040880915.1 Pirellulales bacterium | reverse complement strand
GGGCTCGCGCCCGGGGCTTGTATGGAGGCGTCCCCGGGCTCGCGCCCGGGGCTTGCATGGAGGCGAGAGGCCGCTTGTTGCTTCCGCCCATAGAAGCCCCCGGCGCAAGCCGGGGGACTGTGACGTAGCCCATCTTTCGGCGCTGCCAGACGAGCAGGCGTTCGCCGACGTCGGTCGGCATGGCGGGCGGGGTGGCTTTTGACCCGCCGTCCCCGGGCATCATTGGCGGCGTGAAAAGGCCAACCCTAGCGGATCACGTCGCTGGAGGCCTCGGCGCGGCTGGCCATCTCGGCATAGTTTCGCGAGCGTTCGTCGTCCCCCTGCTCGGCGTACATCGTCGACAGGTTGCCATAGGCGACGGCGAGTGCCCGCTCCTCGAGCTGGCCGGTGTCGACCGCCGTGACCATGAGATCCACCCCGCGACGGCCGAGGTCCAGGGCGTCGTCCTGCCGGTCAACCTGCCAGTAGGAGATGGCCATGCTCACGTACGACTCGCCCAGGCGACCGAATTCGCCGTCAGTGGCGAAGCGATCGTTCTCCTCCCAGAGCGGGATGGTCCGGTCGAACCAGGTCACGGCAGTGGCGTGATCGCCCCGCTGCAGGCTGTGAAGGATGCCGATCCGGAACATGAGGTCGCCGAGCTGTTTCCGTTCGCGTGATGTCAGCTCACGCCGCTCGCCGCCCCGCTCCAGGTAGGCGGCTGTGAGCGTGGCGTTGTCGAGCATGTCGGAAGCGTCGCCACGGATCTGGGCGGCGGTGAGGGCGTCGGCGAGACCCTGGCCGACCTCCCAATCGAGCTGCCGGCGCCTCCAGGGGTCGACGACCGTCTCTCCCATCCGGTCGCGGAGTTCCAGCAACCGCTTGACCCACGGCAGCGGTTCGACCGATTCGGTCGATCCAGCCGCGACGGCTAACGCCCCCCGGCAGAGCTGGAGTTCTAAAACCTGCCGCTCGAGCTCGGAGCCCTTGAATTCCTTGACAACAGCCTCGCCGCGGACGAGCCACTTGGGGATGACCCGGCTCTTCTGCTGCCAGGTACCCTCGGCGATCGCCAGGGCGGTGCCGAGGTGGGCGTCGAGCAGCAGTTCGCGGGCTGCCGCCTGCATCGCCGGCGACCGTTTCGAAAGCAGCGGCGCCGCCAGGCGGATCGACTCGGTGAAGTGTTCGACCGCGGTTCGGTGGTCAGGGGCCTTACCGGCCAGGGCGGCCAGGCCGAGGAGCCGCTGGCACTGCGCGGCGATGATCGGCGGCACGTTCGGCCCGGCCTCCACCCGCTGGACGACATCGCGGGCCTCGGCGGCCCGGTCGAGTGCCAACAGGATGCGGGCGTGCTTGAGACGGATCCAGGTGTCGTCCGGTTCGATCGTGCCGGCGGCTTCCGCAAGCTTGAGGGCCTGTGTCCACTGACCCTGGTCACTGGCCATCTTGAGGAGCATCCGGTGGGCACGGGCGTGCTGCGGATCGATCTCGATCGCGTACTGGAGGTCGGCCACCGCGTAGGCCGAGCAGGCATCGATTTCACCCTCGGCACGAAGCACGAAGGCGTCGGGGTCGAGTGGCTCGATGAGGATTGCGGTGGCCTGCCGGGTGCCCGGCTCGACGCTCAGGATCACGCCACGCTCAGGGTAGACCTCACCGATCTCTTGCCCCTCGTCATCCTTGATCGCCACCGTGCGAAGATCGGCGATCTCGAGTTGGCGGGCCAGATCAGGCACTGGCATCGGCTCGGCCAGCTTGATGCCGATAGACGACACCGTCTCTCCGGCAAAGGTCACCTCGACCTTCGCGAACGGATCGATCTTCCAGCTGCCCGTTCCAGGCTCGCCGTCCTCGTCCGGATCGGCCGGGCCCCAAGCAGCCTCGAGTTCGGTGCGGCTCGTGCGCCCGGGGTGTGCGCCGCGGAAGCTCGCCGGATCGATCGAGAGCGTCGGCATTTCGTCGGGCGTGGCTGCGACCGGAGCGGCGATACTCGGCGAGGCGTCGCGGATGGTCTGGAGGGCCGGGGTGGCCGGGGGAGCCCGAAGGGCCGGGGTGGCCGTATCGCCAGCCACGGGTGCGGGAGTGGTCGCCGACGGCAGGGTCGCGAACCGCTCAGATATCCAGCGGCGAAAGCCATTGGGCTGAGGCGGGGCCGCGGGGGCGGGCTGTGGCTCGCCCGCCGTGCGGACCAGTGGTGTTCCAGTGGCTGGGGACGGGGGCGTCGGGTTTCGCCAGTCGGCGACGGACCGGGCCCGGCTTCCATCAGCGGTGCCGCCCACCGCTGGCACAACCAGGTTTTCGGTGGGTGCTCGAGTGCCAGAGGCTGTGCCCGCCGCCGGCGTGTGCCCCTGTTCACCCGGCTGTTCACCCGGCCGTTCACCAAGGGTTTCGATCCATTCCGGCATCTTCATCGCGGGGGCTGACTGACTGTCAGGATCGGCTCCCCGGGCCGGGAGGGCCCAGGCGATCGCAGTCAGAGCGAGCGAGAGAACCGAACACACGATGGAGGACCGCTGCGTGGCCACGAGGCGACTCCTTGAACGGGCAGGATGGAAGATCCCGGGAAATGCCCCAGGGGGTGGGAAAATAGGCACCGGCCCCCTACGGGTCCAGACCAGACCGCGGCTATTTTCGGCCAGCCGGTGCGTGATCCGGTCTGCGTAGGTGCCGCTCACCTCTTTCCCAGCCTGCCGCGGTTTCCCTGCCGCCCTCCGTCGCCAGCCAGTCGCGGTTTACGATAGGGGTCTCTCCGCAAGGGTTTTCCCCAATGACCAACTCCACGTCGCTCGCCTCGCCGGCCCCCCGCGTCGTGATCATCGGCGGTGGACTGGCGGGCCTGGCCGCGGCCGAGTTCCTCGTGGGCGATGCCGGGCCGCCGGCTTGCCGCGTGACCCTGGTCGAGCCGGCCGGACGATGTGGCGGCGTGTTGGGAACCGGGAACCCCGACGGCTGGCTCATCGAGCGATCGGCCGATTGCTTTCTGGCGGCCCGGCCCGAGGGCATCGCCCTTGTGGAGCGACTGGGGTTGGAGCGGGAACTTGTGGGCGTCGACCCGCGGGTGCGACGGGCGCTGGTGTGGCACCGGGGCCGTACGATTCCCGTGCCGCATGGTTTCCGCCTCCTCGCCCCCGGCAGGCTCACCGGTATTCTCGGTAGCCCGTTGCTCTCGCCCGCGGGCAAGCTGCGGGTGCTGGCGGAGTGGTTCATTCCCCCACGGCGGGGCGGGGAAGAGGAGTCGCTCCAGGGTTTTGCCATCCGCAGGCTGGGCCGCGAGGCCTTCGAGCGGCTCGTGCAGCCGCTGGCGGCCGGCATCTGGACCGCAGACCCGGCCAAGCTCGGGATGGTGTCGGCCTGCCCCGAGTTTGTGGCGCTCGAGCAGGAGCAGGGGAGCCTCTGGGCAGGTGAACGGGCCCGGCTCGCAAAGACGTCCGCTGCAGGGGAGGCGACCGGCGCCCGCTACGGTCAGTTCGTAAGCTTCACGGGTGGGATGGAGACGCTCCCGCGCAGGCTTCTTGCGCATGTTCAAGGCCGCGGCGTCGACATCGTCACAGGCCGGGCCGAACGGCTGGTCCGCGACGGCACCGGCTGGCTTGTCACGGTCGGCCGGTCCGAGGCCGACCGGTCGCCCGCCGTGCTTGCGGCCGACGCGGTCGTGGTGGCCACGCCTCCGCCGGCGGCCGCAGTTTTGCTCGCGGCCGTCGATCCTGCGATCGCGGCCGACCTGGCCGGCATTGCCTGCGCAGGGTCGGTGATCGTCTCGCTTGGCTGGCGGCGGGAGTCGGTGGCTCATCCGCTCGACGCCGCCGGGCTCGTCGTGCCCCACGCGGCGGGCCGCCGGGCATTCGCGGTCAGTTTTTCAAGTTCGAAGTTTCCGGGGCGGGCACCGGCCGGGTGCGTGCTCATGCGGGTGTTCCTCGGGGGCGCCCTTGACCCCGAGGTGATGGCGTTTGCCGACGAAGCCCTTGTGACCCTCGCCCGCCGGGAGGTGGCAGACCTGCTCGGTGCGTCAGGCGAACCGCTCGTTGTGCAGATCGATCGCTGGGCGGGGGCGATGCCGCAGTATCACGTCGGCCACGCCGCCCGGATCAACCGGATCGAAACCGCACTCGCCCTCCATCAGGGACTCGCCCTCGCCGGAGCCGCCTACCGCGGTGTGGGCATCCCGCAGGTCATCGCCTCGGGGCGTGCCGCCGCCGAGCGCTCGCTGCGGCC
>JBBEEF010000163.1:0-10292 GCA_040880915.1 Pirellulales bacterium | reverse complement strand
TGCATAAAAGCCCTGGGCGCGAGCCCGGGGACTCGGGGTGAAAACGCCGACCCGCTATCCATGCCGTCCATGACACCATGACATGCCAGACAGACAACACCCCTGAGCCTGGCTGTGTCCACTTGGTGTGCTACGTCGCAGTCCCCCAGCTTGCGCTGGGGGCTTTTATTGCGGCACGCATACCAAGACAGGCCTCGGGGCGTGCCGCCGCCGAGCGCTCGCTGCGGCCTGCATAAAAGCCCTGGGCGCGAGCCCGGGGACTCGGGGTGAAAACGCCGACCCGCCTACCACTGCGTGGGACGCACGGTTACCACCGATCGGCCCGCCATCACTTCTTGGCAGGCTTGGCATCCGCTGCGGCGGGGTCTTCCTTGACCTTCTTTTTCTTCATCGCGAGCTTCTGCACCCGCACCTTGGGCAGGCCGATGGGGCTGCGACCCTCCTGCCAGCGCTCCTGCTCCTTGAGCTTCGTGATCCGCTCGGCTCGGGTGAGAACGCCGCGGACGCTCGAGGAACCCTTGCGGGTCCGGAGGCTCTTGTCCATCGTCATTGCAGTGATCCTCGCTCGAGGCTCCTCGGGAAACGATTGGCGTGCCGAGCTGGCGGCAGCCGATTCGACGAATTCAAGACCATACGCCCAGCCGGCGATGGCTTCAAGGGCCGGTCCCGGGGTGCGGGCGGGAGCCGGGGGTCGTCAGGCTTTGGCCTTGAGGATCGAGGCCAGAAACCGCTCCATGGTCTCCGGCCGCTTGGCCGGTTCGGCTGCCAGGCAGGCCATGATTCCCTGGGCGAGGTCCGGAGGGATCTCGTGCCAATGCTGCTCGATCGGGGTCGGCGGGGTGTCGTGAGACATCGCTACGTTCCCGGTCGTGCCCCGCGGCCATGGGGATTCAAGCGTGCAGAGTTCGTAGGCCGTGACGCCGAAGGAAAAGACGTCGATCCGCCGGTCGGACTGGCGCCGCCGCACCACCTCCGGGGCCATGTAGTTGGGCGTTCCGATTCGATTGCCCGGCTGGAGGAAGACCGGCTTGTCTGGCACGGTCAGCCCGAAGTCGAAGAGCACGATCTGGCCGTCGTCGCGAAGCATGAAGTTTCGCGGACAGATGTCGCGGTGGACAAATCCTGCCTTGTGCACCTCCGCAATGGCCCGGGCGGCCTGACGGACCAGATCGAGCCGCTGCTCCGGTGGCAGGGGCTTCTTGACCTTCGCATAGATGAGGTTGTGGAGGAGGGTGCCCTCGACAAACTCCTGGAGCACGAACGGATCTCCGGTGGTCGACTCGCCCCACTCGAGGGTGGTGACGATGTTGGGACCGTTGATCTGCAAGCCGATTTCCCCCTCGGAGGGCTTGCCGAGGCCCTTGTAGCGGCCCTCGATCGGAGCAGCCTTCTCGCGGTCGATGATCTTCAGCCCTTTGGTCGCGCCATCCTGCCGGTCGCGGACCTTGTAGAAGGCCGACATCGTGCCCGAGTTGCTCTCGCGAAGCTTCTCGAACCGCTTCCAGAGGTCGACCCGCTTTGTGCCGCCGAACAACCCGGAGAAGATGCCCTTCAGTCCCATCGCTGCCACCCGTCGCCGCTCGGAATCAAAGCGTGGCGGCCGTCGCCCGCCGGCCGGCCGCATCCCGCGCTTCATAGAGAGACTATCGGATTCCGGCCGACGTGTCGCGGGATGCCGGAGGCTCCCTCACTCTGGAAATGTGTCGGCCGGGGCTTCCCGGCCTCCACCCAGACGCCTCTGAAAGCTGGTCACATGCTGCGGCGGCCCGCCTCGGGCTACGCCTGTTTCAGCCGGGACAGCTCTTCGTGGGCGGCGGCCAGTTCCTTTTCGAGCCGGGGCGCCTCCGCCGGGTCATCAGGCTGCTGCTTCGCCCCCGTCAGCTGCAGCTGGAGCTTCGCGATCTTCTGATGGAGCACCTCCATCCGCTTCTTTTGCTTCTTGTCCATCGGGCTTCTCCTCGAGGGCGGGTGCAGGCGGGGTCGTGTCGCGGGCGGGACGTCCTCCGCCCCGAGCCGCGTCGTCGTCGTCGCGGCCACCGACCGCGTTGGCAGACTCGATGTCGCGGAGGTAGTCGCGGGCGTACACCTTGACGGGGTCGGGCAGGTCGTTGGCGCCGGTGTGGAGTTGCCGCATCCAGCCCGAGACGAGCACCGCCGCCACGCCGAGACCGACCGTTACGGAAAGCCACTGCTTGCGGCCGTCGCGGATCCACTGGGTGCCCGCCCCGCGGCCGACCAGGCCGCTCACCAGGTAGAAGATGATCAGAGCCAGCAGAAATTTGATGCCGAAGAGCGTGTGGTAGCCCGTCTGCCGCATCCAGTCGCCACCCCAGAGTTCCGGGGCGTCTTTCACGCGGCGAATCAGCAGGATGTAGTTCGTCAGCCCGCTCACCAGAAGCAGCGTGATCGCCCCGATCACCCAGGGCAGCCAGCGGCGGCGGATCCCGGCGTGAAGGCGGTCGGCCGTATCTCTGCCGAGCTCATCGGCCGCAGGGACCAAGGCGAAACGGGCAAAGAAAAGGCCGCCGAGGGCGACGATCGCGGCCAGGACGTGGGCCCAGCGAAGCAGGAGCGTGACGGGATCCATGACGGGGTGTTCTCGCGGGAAACGGCAACGGAATCTCCGAGATCGTACCCGATCCGTGGCCGCCGCCCAGCCGGGGCCGCGTCGCCCGCGTAGCCGTGCTGGCGGGGGCGTCTGGGTGCCCGGTAGAGTGCCGGGAATCGCCGTCGCCGGCGGAACAATCGTCACCGAGCCACTTCCCGGATTCCCGCCCTCATGGATTCCCGCCCCAATGGATGATCTCGACCTGCCCCATCTTCCAGGCGACCTGCCCCACGACCGCTGGATGCGGCTAGCCCTCGCCGAGGCCCGGGCGGCCGCCGAGGAAGACGAAGTGCCCGTGGGGGCGATCGTGGTCGCCGGGGGGCGAATCGTGGGCAGTGGCCACAACCAGCGGGAGCAGCTCGCCGATCCAACCGCCCATGCCGAAATGATCGCGATCACCCAGGCCGCCGCCACGCTCGGCTCCTGGCGGCTCGAGGGCTGCACGCTCTATGTCACGCTCGAGCCCTGCCCGATGTGTGCCGGGGCGATCCTCCAGGCCCGCATCCCGGCCGTCGTGTGGGGTGCTCCCGATCCCAAGGCCGGAGCCGTCGAGACCCTCTACAAGCTCTTCGAGGATGCACGGCTCAATCACCGCGTCGAGCACGTCGGCCACGTGCTGGCCGATGAGTGCGGCCGAATTCTCACCGAGTTTTTTCGCCGCAAGCGGTAAAAAAGCGGACGCCTGAAAAAACCAGCATCGCCCCGTTTCGGCACCGCTACGTGCGGCGGTTGATGGGCACAAACTCACGGAGCGTCTCACCGCAGTAAACCTGCCGGGGCCGGCAGATCTTCTTCGTGGGCGACTTGTGCATCTCCATCCAATGGGCGATCCAGCCGGGCAGGCGGCCCATCGCGAAGAGCACCGTGAACATCTGCACGGGAATGCCCATCGCCCGGTAGATCACACCCGAATAGAAGTCGACGTTGGGATAAAGCTTCCGCTCGATGAAATAGTCGTCGGCGAGCGCCACCTCCTCGAGCTGCTGGGCGATGTCGAACAGGGGGTCGTGCCGTTCGATCTTGGCCAGGAGTTTGTCGCAGGTGGCCTTGATCAGCTTCGCCCGGGGGTCGTAGTTCTTGTAGACGCGGTGGCCGAAGCCCATGAGGCGGAAGCCCGAGTCTTTCTTCTTGGCCAGTTCGACGTATTTCTTGACGTTGCCGCCGTCGGCCACCATCTGCTCGAGCATCTCCACGCAGGCCTGGTTCGCCCCGCCGTGGAGCGGTCCCCAGAGGGCTGAGATCCCCGCCGAGATGCTGGCAAACAGGTTCGCGTCGCTCGAACCCACCATCCGAACCGTGCTTGTGGAGCAGTTCTGCTCGTGGTCGGCGTGCACGATCAGCAGCATGTCGAGGGCGTCGGCGAAGTCGGGATCAATGTGATACTCCTCGCACGGCACCGCGAACATCATGTGGAGAAAGTTTTCGCAATACGACAGGTCGTTGCGGGGATACATGAGCGGCTGGCCGCACGACTTCTTGTGGCTGTAGGCCGCGATCGTGGGGAGCTTCGCAAGCAGCCGATGAACACTCACCTCCACCTGCCGCGGGTCGCGGACGTCGAGCGAGTCCTGGTAGAAGGTGGAGAGCGCTCCCACGACGCTGCCCGCGATCGCCATCGGATGGGCGTCCCGCGGGAAGCCGCCGTAGAAGCTCCGCATCTCCTCGTGGATCATCGTGTGCCGTGAGAGCGACGTTCGGAAGGCGTCGAGCTTTTCGGCGTTGGGCAGTTCGCCTTCCATCAGGAGGTAGGCCACCTCTACGAAGTCGCACCGCTCGGCCAGCACCTCGATCGGGTAGCCGCGGTAGCGAAGGATGCCCTGCTCGCCGTCGAGGTAGGTGATGGCGCTGGCGCTGGAGCCGGTGTTGACAAAGCCCTCGTCGAGCGTGATCAGGCCCGTCTGAGCCCGCAGCCGCGCGATATCGAGGGCCCGCTCCCCCTCTGTGCCCACGATGACGGGCAGTTCGTAGACCTGCCCGTTGTGCTCAAGCTTGGCCGTGCCGTCGGCCTGCGTGCCCGGCCAGGGGGGCGTCCAGGCGGCAGAATCCGCTGCGGTCTTGGGGGCTGTCTGGGAGGCAGGGGGCGTCATGGCAGCGGCTCCTCGGGCGGGCTGGCGGATGGCCTGGCCGGCCGATGGGGAAGGACGACAGACCCGCCTCGTAGCGCTCGGGAGTGTAGCCATCGAAGGGGTGACGGGCAATCATCCCCCGCCGCGTCGCGGAGTGAGTCGCCAGTGGCGTCAGACCCCGGTGCTTACCGAGGGGCGGGCTGGCTCGCCGGTCGCCCGGCCGTGAACACCGGCTCGTTCACGGTGCCCTTGGCGTCGTCGAACACCGTCCAGACCGGCGTCCGGGCCCGCAGTTTGCCCAGGTAATCGTCGACCGCGACCTGCCGCCGGCCATCAACGATCTTGGAACGGATTTCCACCTGCGCCTCGAGGAAGGGCGTGCGGCCCGCCTCCTCCCGTTTGATCACCCGCACGATATGGATCGCCTCGCCATCCTCGATGATGGCGCTGAGTTCCCCGACCGGCAGCGAGAAGATCGCTTCGTCGAGCTTCTTGGAGGCGAGGCTGCCCTTGCCCGTCCAGCCGAACCTTCCTCCGGCAGCCGCAGTCGGCCCCTCGGAGCGGGTCTTGGCGACCTCGGCGAACGGCCGGCCACCCAGCACCTCGTTGCCCATCCCGGCCAGGATTTCCCAGGCCTCGGTCCGCGACCGCTTGAGGCCGGTCTTGACGGTGAGCGTCTCGAACTCCGCGCGTGCCGGGTAGTCATATTCGTCGAGGTGGTTCTGGTACCAGGCGATCAGATCGCCGTGGGCAACCTCCTCATTGCTCGCGACGTTCTTCCGCATCCACTCCTGCGCGAGGCCGCGCTCGAAAAACATCTTTCGCATCCGCTCGAGCGACATGCCCCGGCTCCGCAGCCGCTGCTCAAACTCCAGTGAATTGGCCATCCCCTCCTCCTCCATCATCTTGGGGAGCTGCTGCTCGTCGAAAGCCTGATCGACGTTTTTCCGGATCTCAGGCAGCTTGTCGGCCGGAATCTCCCGGCAGGCGTCGACATAGACAAGCAGCGTCTCGATATGCTGGCTGATGACCTGCTGGCAGATCTGGAGTCGCAGTTCCCGAATCTTCTCCGGCGGCAGGCCGGGGCTGACCTGCTCGAGCCACTCGAGCGCCTTGGGGGTCAGGAGGTCGGCCTCGAGCACGACCTCCGGACCGACACGGGCGACGACGAGCGCGGCCTCGAGCGATGTTGGTTTGGGCAGATCGGCGACCGGGGTTAATGGCTCGACATGCTGGGCCACCACGACGTCACTGCCGCCGGCGGCGATTGCCACGGCGTCGTCGTCGAGCGGAGCTCCCGGACGCGGGCGGATGCTCGAGAGCACCTGCGGCGTGCCGTCGCTAGCGGTCGGGCCCGTCGGCCAGCCGGCGGGCCGCGAGGCGGCCTCTGGGACGTGGGGCACGAAGGTCGGGCTGGCGGCCTCGCCGGCCGAGGGCACCGGGGCGGGCGGGGCCGCCGCACCGACGGCGGCAATCCCCACGATAATCATCACCGTGGCGATGGTTCGTAAACGCGTAAATGACGCCATGAAGCACCGTGGTTGGAGCGGGCACGGCGGGCAGCCGAACCGGAAAGCGGTGCGGACTATAGGGACGCCGGAGAATCGGCCGCAAGAGCGGTGGAACGCCCGGTCGAGATCAGTCAGGCCGATCGGTCAGGCCTGTCCGTCGGGCTCATGCCGATCGGCGAGCGGCCGGATCAGCAACCTCGTTACCCGGTTGCCCTCCTTGCCCAAAACCTCAAACCGGCAGCCGTGGGCCTCGAAGGCCGCCCCGACCTCGGGGATCACCTGGGCCTCGTGGATCACGAGGCCCGCGATCGTATTCGCCTCGTCGTCGGGCAGATTCCAATCGAGTATGCGGTTGACCGTGCGGATCGCCGCCGTGCCGTCGACCAGGTAGTCGCCGGCCGCGGTCCGTTCCACGGCCCGCTGCTCGCCCACGTCGAACTCGTCGGTGATTTCGCCGACGATCTCCTCGAGGATGTCCTCGAGCGTGATCAGTCCTTGGAGGGCCCCGTATTCGTCGACCACGAGCGCGAAGTGGGTGTGACGCCTGAGGAATTGCCGCATCTGCTCGTCGAGGGGCGTCGTGTCGGGGACGAAATAGGGGGGCATCGCGACCTCGAGCACGTCGAGATCCCGGAGCGCGGCCCAGTCCCCCTTCTCGGCCCGCAGCAGGCGGTCCATGGCCCGCAGCAGCTCTTTGGCGTGGATCACACCCAGAATGTTGTCATCGCTTTTCCGGAACACCGGCAGGCGGGTGTGGGCGGAGGCGAGCACCTGACCGATGATCTCGGCGGGCGGCCGGTCGGCGTCGATCATCTCGATCTGGCTGCGGTGTTTCATGATCTCGGAAACATCCCGCTGCGAGAGGTCAAGCGCGCCGAGCAGCCGGTCGCGGTCCTCCTTTTCCATCGCCCCCTCGGAGTGGCCCAAGGCGATCGCGCCGGCGATCTCCTCATGGAGCGAGAGCACATGGCGGCCGGGGTCTGTCCTCACGCCGAAAATGCCAAGCACGCCGCGGACGAGTCCCTGCACGAGCGTGATGACCGGGCCGAACAGCCAGATCAGGATTCGGATCGCCGGGGCGACGCGGGCGGCGAACGCCTCGGGGATGGCGATCGCGAGCGTCTTGGGGAGCACTTCGCCGAAGACGAGCACAAGCACCGTCATCGCGAGCGTGGCTACCGCGACGCCAGACGCCCCCAGGGCCCGCGTGAGCAGGGCCGTCGCCAGTGACGCGGCCAGGATGTTGACGACGTTGTTTCCCAACAACAGCGCGCCGATCATCCGCTCGCTGTCTTCGGTGACCTCGAGCGCCGTTGCGGCACCGCGGGAGCCCTTGTCGGCCTGGGCGCGGAGCTTTCCACGCGAGGCGGCCGTGAGCGCGGTCTCCGAACCGGAGAAGAAGCCGGACAGCAGAAGCAGCCCGAAAATCGCGGCGGCCGTCAACAGGAATGTGGCGTCGAAAATGTCGCCGGGCATTGGTGGTAGCGGGGGCCGAGCAGCGGGGAGTCCGAGAGAACCGGCGGAAAGCACACGCGGCTTCCCGAAGCCAAGAAGAATACCCGATCCCCCGGCCGGGCGGTGGCTGCAGGATGTGCAAGAAACGCCAGAGGTCAAATGTTGACAGAACTGCACCAGTGCTTACATTTTCCGGTCTATGGGGCAATTCCACGATTATGACGCCTGGGGCGATGCCATCAGCGGCGCCAGTCTCAGGCTCGCCTGCGACTCTGTCGAGACTCCCTTATGGTCGCTCGACAGCATCGGCCTCGGGGGCGTTACGCTGCAGATAGCGACGGAAGGTGGGGGCAGTCTGTGCTACGGTGGGAACACGCAGGCGGGTTGGTTGTTTTTCGTGCCGCTCACTCGTGCGCACGAACAGGTTGTCAACGGCGAACCGCTCGATAACGAGTCGCTGTTTGTCGTCCCACGCGGCGCCGACTTTCGAATTTGTGTTCGGCGACGCGCCCATGCCTGGTGCGCGATCCACTTTCCGGCCGAAGTCGTGGAACCATTGACCGCGTTGACGGAAAGCAGCAGGGTGGCTTGCCGCCCGGGTGCGGTCCCGAGGCTCACGCAGATCGTGACCAAGATCGCAGCCACGCTCCTCTCGCTGCCCGCCGACACCGCCGCCCACAGTGCTGCCGGCCGCGCCCTCGTCGATGCGGGGGCCGCCTGCCTGTCCGGTCCGGCTCCGTCTGTTCCGGCTCCGTCACGCGACCCGCGGGGCCGGCCGCGTCTGAATCGGGCCGAAATCATCCGCAGTGCGATGGCGGTGATCGAAGCCTCTCAGACCATGCCGACGGCAACAGAACTCGCACGTCACGTCGGCGTCACTGAACGCACGCTGCTGCGGACGTTCCAAGATACATACGGGGTGCCGCCGAAGAAGTATCTCATGCTGTGCGGGCTCCACCATATTCGTCGCATGCTTCAGGCCGGCGCCACCCACAATGCCACCGTGACCGACGTTCTCTCGCGGTATGGAATCTGGGATTTCGGCCGGTTCGCCGCGCGGTACCGCAGGCAGTTCGGCGAGTTGCCATCGGAAACCGTGCGCCGCGTCCGAGCCTGACTTCCCGGAGCGTATGCCGCCACGACTACTGCGGTAGTGGTGTGCCTTCACCCGACACGTTCGTCGGTTGCCCCGCTACTCGGCTCCAGTTCAAAAATGTGCACGATTGCGCCACTCGCAAACGCTTGAAGGAGCGCACCCGTCGCAGGCTCCAAGGCCACGGCCGCTTCCCGAACCCTCCGGCCGGTGAGCCGGCCAATTTCTTTGCGCAACTCGCCGCATGACACGGCGAAGAGCGCCCGATGATACTGCTCCACCTTCGCCGCCCCCGACTCAGTCTGGGCGAGAATCTTCTCAGCTGGAGTCAGGGCCTCCTGGAACGTGAATACGATGGTGTTGTCATTGGCGACCACGGTCACGGCTTTCGGCGTATGGCCGGTACGTTCCGCCTGCATCGACAGGGCGATTCGCGTCAAGTCGTTCGAGAGTTTCACCGCTGGCACTGACTGAATCATGGAAGTCGGTTCCTGTATCGTTGTCTGGGTGGTGGTGGGGGGGCGTCGATTCTGCTGTCTGCCGTCGTGTTGGGATCGTGTGGCAGCGATGGAACTTCCTGAATCCATACGGAGTGAAGCCCGTGTGCGTGTGAAAGAGTCGAGTGAAGTGGCTTTGCGAGGAAAAGCCAAGCGCGAGAGACAGTTGGGAAAGTGGCGACTTCCCAAGCCTCAGCAGCCCGAACGCGACACCAAGCCGCCGCCGATTGATGAAGCGATTCAGACTCACGCCAGCCGACCGCCTGAATTTCCTGGCAAAGTGGCTGGCAGACAGGCCGAAGTCGCTGCTCATCTGCTCGAGCGATATTGAGCCACCGAGCTGAGCGTCTATCCGCCCGACGATCTGCCTCATCACAACTGGACTGAATACGCATGCATCGCTCGGCCAGTCGGGCTCCCTGCTTCCAGTCAGAACGCTGAGCCGCATGATGATTTGTCGAGCGGCGATCTCGTCACCGATATCGCAGGAAACCCCCCTCTCCTTCCCCTGCTCGCCCGCACCAGAGAGCCGCACAAGACTTGCCTGCACCAGGGTGTCGCGAAAAATCGGGATGGCACGGCGGTGAGCTTCGGGGGGCATGTTGTCTGTATCCCGCATGAGGCGGAGATGCGTTTCGGGCAGGCACAGCACATACGCTTGATATCCAGCGGTTGCGGTAATGGAGACCGCGTGCCTGGCGTGATCGCAGGGAAAGAAAGTGATGTCACCGGCAGTCGCATGAAACCTGATCTCAGCGCTATCCGTCGCCCACACGAAGTCTGTATCGCCATCCGTCGTCAGCATGACGAGGTGGTTGGCTTGCTCGCAGTGGTAGCGAGCAAAAACATGTGGCGGATGGATATTGAGCCAGTGCGCGAGCCACGTGTAATGCGGGTAGATGGAAAGCCGGGATCCTTTCATGGTGATTCCCCGTGCCATGAGACGATGCGACTGGATAACCCACGCGAACGGCGGGAGCTATAACCGAAAGTTGTGTTCGTAGGAGGAAAGAAAAAGGCGGCGTATCCTGCTGTGACTTGTTCACCAACAGCAGCCCACGA
>JBBEEF010000162.1:0-17352 GCA_040880915.1 Pirellulales bacterium | reverse complement strand
CGGGGAGAGGATTGGCGTCTGCCAGCCTTTCACAACCCCAAGGCACCGATCGGAACCCGCCCCGGGGTCTTTTGCCGGGGGGGCAGCCTCGGGCATACTCTGAGCTTTACGATCTCGAACACGTCCCAGATTCGGCTCCGGAGATTCTCCCCCGAATGTTCCGCAATCTGAGCAACACCGCCTGCATGTCGCCGCTCGACGCCGAACGCTGGCCGGCGCATGCCTGACGGGTCGATACGCACCGACATTCGGTCGCGGCCGGACTGGCCGACGGGACGAGTGCTCGTGCAGGCCGCCACCTACAACGAGCGGGAGAACATTCTCGGGCTGATCGACGCCGTGCTGGGCGTGGCCCCCGAACTGCAGTTACTCGTCATTGACGACGACTCGCCCGACGGCACAGGCCGGATAGCGTTTGAGCGAGCGGAGCGGGAGCCGCGACTGCACGTGCTCGTCCGCAAGGGCCGGCGGGGGCTCGGCAGCGCGATTGTGGAGGGCTTCGCGGAGGCTCAGCGGCAGGGCTTCGAAGTCGTCGTCAACATGGACGCCGACTTCAGCCACGATCCGGCCGACATTCTGCGGCTGGTCGCGGCGCTGGAAGGCCCCCTGGCTCCAGGCAGCGAGGGCCGAGCCGATGTGGCGATCGGCTCGCGGCGAGTGCGGGGCGGACGGACCGTGGGTTGGCCGCTCTCGCGGCATGTCGCCAGCCGGCTCGTGGGCTGGTTCACGCGGTGGATTTTGTGGGTGCCTGTTCGAGATGCATCGAGCGGGTTTCGGGCCGTCCGCCTCGACACGTTCGCCCGGCTGCAGGGGCCGTTCTCGGCGGGCTATGCCTTCCAGGAAGACATGCTCTGGCAGCTGCACCGGGCCGGTGGGGGGATCGTCGAGGTGCCGATCACGTTCACCGATCGGACGCAGGGGGCGAGCAAGGCCGACTTCGCCGAGAGCCGACGCAGCATTGGCGAACTGCTCGTGCTCGCGCGGAAGACCTGGTTGATGTAGGTCGGTCACTTCACGATCGACACCGGGCTCACGGTAAAGCCAGGGCGACCTTGGTCCCGGTCATGGAGCCCCGGGCTCTGGCTTCGTGATACCGGCTCTCACCGCACTGCCGGGGCGCCGAGCGTTGGCGACGTCCACAGATTCATCTCGAGCGGTGGCGGCTGCTGGCCCTGCTGTTGCTGCTGATTGGCGGCCGGGTCGGGCTTTTCGCCGAGGGCTACCGCCAGGCTTTCCTTGGCGTCCTTGAGATCGGGAGCCAATTCGAGCGCGCGGCGAAACTGCACGATCGACTCGTCCTTGAGGCCTTGTCTGTAGAGCGTCACGCCGTAATTGTTGATGAGGGCCGGGTTGTTTGGCTCCATCTCCAGCAGTTCGCGATATTTCTCACTGGCCTCGGGGAACCGACCGGCTGCGGCGAGCGCGTTGGCGAGATTTACCTGGATCGCCGGCACGTGGGGCGTGACGCGAGCGGCCTCCGCGAACTGCTGGATCGCGGCCGACATCTCCCGGCTGGCTGCGGCCTGATCGCCCTGTTGGGCGAACATCTGCGCTCGGGCCGAGAGCGTCGTGCCGAGGTTGTTGTGGGTCTCGCCGAGGTCGGGACGCAGCCGCGTGGAGTTCTGGAAGTGGTTATGGGCCCCGTCGATGTCGCCACGTGAAAACTTCCTCGCTCCGAGCCGGTTGTGGGCCTGCCAGGCTTCGTGGTTGAGCTTGAGCGTATGCTCCCAGAGGGCATCTTCGTTGACCCAGCAGGCGGCGTAGCGGAAGCTGAGAAACATCAGTGCTCCGAGAAGCACCGCCGCGCCCGCGACGAGCAGGGGCCGCTCGACGGCGGTCGTCCGCTCAAACCAGAGCGTGAGCCCGGCCGCCACGAGGGCGACGATGGCGATCATCGGCAGGTAGATGAAGTGGTCGGCCGCCCACGTGATCCGCATATAGGAGATCGTCACGAAGCCGAGCACCGGGGCGACCATGAGAAGGAAGAAGCCGAAGGCGAAGAGGGCGTGCCGGCCCCAGTCTGGGGGCCAGACCGCGGCACGGTTCTTCCAAAACCACCAGCCGGCTGCGGCGATCACCGGCCAGGCCAGAAACTGCCAGGCCTTGGGCGGATCGACCTCCCACCGCGGGTAGATCGGCAGCAGGTCAAGCGGCCAGAAGATCAGCCGCAGATACCAGAGGATCGACATCCCGGCCGACGCGAGTCGTGAATCAAGGCCGCCAACGAGGATTGTCTCCTGGCCGATGGCCCGCCCCCATTGATAGTAGATCGTGACCAGGCCGAGCACGAGCGAGATCAGGAAGAAGGGAGCGGTGGCAACAAGGCTGCGGACGGTGACGGTGCCCCGCTTCCACCAGGCGTAGAGCAGGAGCACGACCGGCAGCATCACGACGGATGTCTTGGCGAGCATCGCAAGCAGGAAGAATACGAGCGCCAGCACGTAGTGCCGGATGGCTCCGGGCGGGGCATCTTCGCCCCACATGGGCGTCGCATCGTCAGCGACGAGATCGCTGAACTGTACGTAGTGGATCGCCGCCAGCAGAAACAGCGGCAGCGAGAGCGTGTTCTTGAGTTCGGACACCCAGGCCACCGACTCCACGCACACCGGGTGGACAGCGAAGATCATCGCCGCCAGCCAGCCGCCGGGAATCCCCATCACGACGAGCAGCCGCCAGAGCAGGAGCGCCCCTGTGAGATGGAAAAGCACCGTGACGAGGTGGTAGCCAGTGGGCCACATCCCGAACAGCGGCCACTGAGCCCAGAGGGCCATGTAAGACAGCGGGAAGTAATCGGCCCCGTCGGGGTTGAACCAGAGCTTGGCCAGGGTCTCGAGGTGGGCTGGCGGAGCATTGGGATCGGGTGAGGCACGATGCTGCACCGTGGCGTTGGCCGTGAGCAACTGGTCGTCGTCCCAAAGCCAGTCGGCTGGAAACACGGGATGCAGAACGGGCGAGTAGATCCAGAGCACCGCGAGCACCAGGATCGCGCCGCGAAATACCAGATCCCGGAGCGTGAGGTCGCGCCAGCGGTCGGCCGGCTGGGCGGGCGAAGTCGGGTCCGATGCTGCTGCGGACAGCCCCGGGCTGCGGGGAGGAGTCTGCCGGTGTTCGGGGCTGCCCCGCCGGCCCCGTGACGTTCTGCGATGTGTCGCCATGATCGAAAGATTACGGCGACTCTGATTCGGGCACAATCGTCCCGGATTCTGCCGGGGCGGCATGCCGGCGGAGGAGGTCGGTGAGCCGGTCGGCCTCGGAGCGTTCCATGGCCAGGGCGGCCACGCGGGCCTCCGGGTCGGCGAGCCGGGAATCGAGCTCCAGGGCCCGGGCGAGGGCGGCTGCGGCATCGACCGCACGCCCCTGGTCGTCGAGCACGAAGGCGAGCGTGAGGAGGGCGTCGCCCCGCTGGTCGTTGGAGAGCCGGATCGCCTCGCGGGCGGCCCGCTCGGCCTCCGGGAGACGGCCGGCTTCACGGAGGGCGCTCGCGAGACCGTGAACGGCCGTCAACGAGGCCGGGTTGCGGCGGGCCGTATCTTCCCAGAGGGCGAGCGGCCGCGACCAGATCCGTTGCCGCTCCAGACAGGCGGCTGCGAGGGCGACGGCGGCCGCGGTCGTGATGAGCAGCGCCATGTGCCGGCGACGCTCGCGGGCCCGGATCCAGGCGGAGTCGAGCAGGCAGGCTGCGATGCATGCGGCACCGGCGAGCGGCAGATAGAGATAGCGGTCGGCCGCGGCCCGGTAGATCGGGATCAGGTTGGCCACGGGCACGAGGGGCAGCACGAGCAGGGCGATGCCGAGGCCGATCCGGCGGTCACGCCAGGCTGCGCGGCCGAGGAGGCCGGCAGTCGTCAAGACGACGACGAGGGCCACGGGCAACGGCAGGTGCCGCACCGAGAACAGCCCGTAATCGGCACACTGGTTAATCGGCAGAAGAATGAGTTGCACGTAGAACGCGAGGATCCGCGGCAGGATCACAAGCGCGGCAGCAAACGAACCACCCGGATACACCGGCTGCGATTCGAAGATCACCGAGGGGGAGGTTTCGAGGAGAAACCGCGTGGCCAGAAACGCTGCTGCGGCCGCTGCCCCGCCGGCACTGGCTGCGACCCAGAATCCCCGCGGCTCTCCGCGACGGAACAGCCACCATGCGGCGGCCACGACGAAGGGTGCGGCGATTCCCGACTCCTTGCTCGCCACGGCGAGCAGGCAGCCGAGCGCGCAGGCCGCGCTCCGCCAGCGGGGCGTGGACGGCTGGGCGGAGAGCACGAAGAGCAGGGCGGCGAGCGTGAACGTGGCTGCGAGCACGTCTTCACGAAACGTCGGTTCACAGACGGCCTCGGTGACAAGCGGATGCACGGCAAAGAGCAGGGCGACAAGGACGGCCACGAGGTCGCGATGGCCGAGCAACCCACCGCCGGCCGCCAACCCGCCGCCGGCCTCCGGCCCACCGCGTTCGGCGAGCACGCGGCGGATCAGGCTCCAGACAAGGATCACGTTGAGGGCGTGGAGGAGCACACTCGTGAGGTGGTAGCCGAAAGGGTCCTTGCCCCAGACGGCCGCGTCGAGCATCAGCGAGGCCAGGTGCACAGGCCGGTTGAAGTCGAGCACGTCGCGGGCGAGCACACGGAACGTGAGCACGTCGAACCAGTTGGCTGGATCGTGCAGGAACGGATCGGTGAGGATCTGGATCCGGGCGTCATAGACAAACTCCGCCCACAGCGTGGGCGAGAAGACGAGGAGCGTGATGCCGGCGAGGGCCACGCACACGTGCCGAGGCGTCAAGCCAGCGAAGTCCACGGGTCACTTCTCTGCCGGGGCCTGGGGCTTGAGCACAATGCAGGCCAGGTCGCCGGTGGCGTTGCGAAGCGGGGGCGTGTCGTAACCGAGTTCGAGGAAAGCCTCTTCCAAGCCCTTGCCGCGGTCGGGGAAGCCGTTGCGGTTGATGGAGACGGCGGCGAAGCCGAGTTTTTTGAGTTCGTCGACGGCCCTCCGCACATTGTCCGTGTTGAACCGGATTTTCTGGGCCTCCTGATCCGGGGTTGCGTCGGTGAACAGCGTGTTCTGCAGCCGTTGCTGCCACTGCTCCCGCTCTCGGCCCTTCATCGAACCGAACGAGTAACGCAGGTGCTTGCTGTAGAGATACGGTCGAAAGTGGTCGTACGACGGAATACCGGGCAGCGGTGACTCGGGAAACTCCATCACGGGCAGCTGAAAGATCATTGCGGCCTGAGGCAGGGCCGCCTCCATCTTGGCCGTGAATTCTCGGTCGGCTTCCACCTGCCGTGCGATCGTGGCTCGCTGCTCGGCAGTCGGCGCCCGCGGCACTTGGTCGAAGAGGATCACCACGGCGAAGGCCGCGGTGGCGGTGAGTGTGGCGATCTGGATCATGTCGCCCGGCCGGCCGGCGGCGGCGGCTCTGGCCTCGGCACGCCGCTGCCACTCGCTCAGCCTGCGGGCCGCGTAAATCAGCACAATCGCGAGGATTACGATCGAATAGCGGCAGCCCGTGCGGAAGAGCGTGAAGCCGAAGGCCCCGAGGATCGCGTTGAGGCCGCCGGTGGTGAAGGCGAGCACGATCCAGAGCACCTGCCAGGCTGCCAGCGGCACGTCCTCCGCCCGTCCGCGAACGAGGGCGGCCACGCTCCCGGCGATGAGCAGCCCGAAAGCCGCAATCCCCACGAGGCCGAGGTAGGAGCCCTCGTCGATCAGGGGCGCGGCGGCACGGTGGGCCGCGGCGAACGCGGCGAACGGCTCGGCCCGGTGCGTGACCGGCGGGATCACGAGATCGACGAGCTTGAGGCCATAGATCTCCAGCCATTTGTATTCGCGGACGAGCACCCCGGGGTTGGGGCCGTGGGCGAGCCGGTAGGTCCAGGTGTCGAGATTCATGAGCGCAAACGCGATCGCCGCCGCGGCGATCACGGCCAGAGCCGACTTCAGCGCCGGCCAGGAGCGGTTCCGCCAGAAGTGCACCAGGCCGCCGAGGAGCGTGAGCTGACAGAGCACGTTGGTGAAGTAGGGGCTTTGCAGCCCCGTGATGAACGCGATCGTGATGGCAAACCAAAACTGTGAGCTTCCCCAGGCGATGCCTGGCCCCAAGGCCACCCACTGCCACACCAGCAGAAACAGCGGCACGTGCCAGACGAAGACCGTCGTGATGTGAAACGGCGACTGCGCGAAGATGAAGGGGGCGAGCCCGTAGGCCAGTCCACCGACGAACGACCAGATCCGGAGGCAGCCGCTCACTCGGGCGGTGGCGTAGAAGGTGGTGGCCGCGAGCAGCTGGGCAACGAGCATGCCGAGGTTCAGCCCCGCGAAGAGGCCAAATATTCTGCCGAGTAGGGCGAGAAAGAGAACCTGAAACTCTTCAACCATCGGCCAATCGTTCCAGTTGGCCGTGAACGGTGCGTTGAGCTCACCGACCTGCTTCCACGCGAACGGCCAAAACTGCCCGTCGGCGCCGGCCTTCATTGTGGCGAGCGCGTGGACGACGTCGGCCTTGTCAGGCTCGAGATACGCCGCGGGCCGGCCCCAGTCGGCCGCTGTCCACTTACTAAAGGCAGCGCACCAGCCGAGCGTGGTCGCGACGAGAAGCACGGCGATGGCCGCGGCATCGAGTCTCGTGAGCCAGGTTTGGCCGAGCGGGGTGGAGATGGCGGCGGCGTGTGTCGATTGCATGGCGATTCCCGTGCGTCCTGCCCAGCCGCTTTTCTACCGGTGGCACGGCCGGCCACAAGGGCCGATCCTGCCGGGCCGTCGGCTTTGTACTCCGTCGGCCGGCAGTATCATCGACGGGCATGGACCGGCACGCAACGCACCCGCAGGCAATCTTCCTCGATCGTGATGGCACGCTCATTGAGAACCGTCATTACCTCAGCACGCCGGAGGGCGTGGCACTGCTGCCCGGCGTGCAGGAGGCGCTCCGCCGGGCCCGCGATCGCCGGGTGAAGCTCTTCCTGTTTACCAACCAGTCGGGGGTGGGCCGGGGCTACTTCACGCTGGCCGACGTGGAGGCGGTGAACCGCCGGATGATCGACCTGCTCGGGCTCGGCGACGACCTGTTTGCACGAATCTGTGTGGCCCCCGAGGGGCCTGACGAGACGCCGCAGTATCGCAAGCCGTCGCCACGGTTTATCGAGGAAATGCTCGCCCTGCACGGCATAGCCGCCCCAGCGGCCTGGATGGTGGGCGACTCACCGGTCGATTGGGAAGCGGGGCTGGCCGCGGGCGTGCAGGTAGCCGGGATCGTCCGCGACCCGGCCGCGGAGGCGGCACGGGAGCAGCGGCTCAGGCTTGGCGTCGCGGCCTACGGCAGCGTGCTCGACTGGGCGGAGGCGGTGTTTGGCTGACCGCCCACGTGCCGGGCGATCTCGGCGCCGACATGCCGCGCGAAGGGAATCGAGCAGGTCCAGCCTGGTGAGACGGCGTTCAGCACGTGGAGCGAGCGGTCGTCGCCTTCGAGCACGAAGTCCATCTCGAGTTTGCGTGTGCGGGTGTCGAGCAGCTGCGCGCGGATGCCGGAGCGGCCCCAACGGCTGAAGTGTTTCTCCTCGACGCCGTCGGCAAGCTGCGCAGCGAGGGCCACGAGGTGGCTGCGGCGGTACTTCGCGAGCTCCTCCCAGGCGAGCCGGCGAAACTCGAACCCTGCAAACGCGAGGAGCTCGAGCTGGAGGCAGACGACTTCCGCGAAGTCACGCAGGCTGAAGTTGTCGAGGCCGTGATACTGCTCCCGCCAGAAGGCCGGGATGGCGGTGGGACCGATCTTCGCGCGGCCGTCGACGGTAATGGTGAAGTGCACGCCCAGGAACGGGTTGCGGAGGTCGGGCACCGGGTAGATGTTCGTGCGGAACCCGCCTGCAGGTTCGTCGCCGTAGAGATAGAGGCCCTTGAAGGGGAGGATCGTGTAGTGCTGTGAGAAGCCGAACTGCCGGGCGATGCGGTCGGCGTGGAGGCCCGCACAGTTGACGACGTATCCGGCCGACCAGCGGCCCTGCGACGTGTCGATCTCGTTGCCGCGTCGCCGGCGAAAGGCCGTGCCGAGTGCGAAGTGCACTCCCTCCCGCTCGGCGTCGTCCCGCATGGCAGCGAGCACGGCGGCGGGATCGGCCGTGGCGGTCCGCGGCGAAAAAATCGCCCGTTCACAGGTCTTCACGCGGGGCTCGATCTGCCTGGCCTCGGCGGCGGTGAGGCTTTCGAGCGGCACGCCGTTGGCGGCCCCGCGGCGGAGGAGTTCGTCGAGCTGAGGGAGGTCGGCGGCGGAGCGGGCAACGACGAGTTTGCCGCACTCGTTCAGGAGCAGGCCCCGGGCCCGGCAGTAATCCTGCAGGGCCGCGTTTCCCTCCCGCGTGAAGCGGGCCTTGAGCGAATCGGCGGAGTAGTAGAAACCGGCGTGCAACACCCCGGAATTCCGGCCGCTCGCGTGGCGTCCGCAGGCGACTTCTTTTTCCAGAATACTGACCGTGGCATCCGGAAACCGCAGCCGCAATTCCCGCGCGACGGAGATCCCGATGATCCCGGCTCCGAGGACGAGGAAGTCGGGGGTGGTTGTCATCGCCGTAGATACTAGCAATCGCGACATCCAACTGCAGGCTGCTTACGGGACATGCCGTGACTCCCTGATCGATGTCACAGGCTGGCCAGGAGCTACGTCTCAGGGGCGATAGGGACGGAGTTTGCTCAAGGGCCGCTGCGTCGCCGGCGGGTCGACAGTTTTGCCGAGCCGCCGGAGAGTCCCAGGCGTCGAAAAAGGTTGGGCCCGCATTCAGGAAGATGGCGTGAGATAGGAAATCTCAGCCGTTTCCAGTCGCCTGCAGATACCGGATGCAATCACTGGAGGTAGCCCCACGAAAACGATGCTGTTGGCGGGCACGTCGGTAGGGCTATGCACGGGCCGGCCGAGATACCGGGTGCCCGTGCGGTGGGGATCCTCGTCGACAAAGAAATCGATCCTCTCGCCGGCCTCGCTCGCGAGCCACGTGCCGGCGATGGACGTACCAAAAAGCCCGATTCGCCGATCAGTCAGCAGGTTCCGCAACTGCTGGGCCGTTCCCGTCAGCCACTCGAGACTGGCTGTGACACGAGCACGAGACCCACGCGAGTCGCCCGCCGAAGGCGGCAGGGTCGGTTTCACGGCTGCCCGGGCGACGACCGAAATTTCCTTGGGTATCCAGTCCTCGGCTAGGCAGACTATCTCGTAGCCGGCGAGACACAACGCCTGGCCCAGGGAAGTGATCGTGAAATGGCTTCGGTGGTCGGCGATCAGCAGTTCGAACGGGTTGGCAATGTGGTGGGGAACCTGAACGAGGAGTTGCCCACCCGGCGAGAGCTTGGTTCGCAGCACGCGGAGCAGCCCAACGGGATCGATGATGTGCTCGAGCACGTGGATCAGACTGACAAAATCAAAGACACCAGGGACATTCTCGACGTCGCCGATGTAGAGGGGCTCCGTTCGCGGGATCGCATCGATGTCCTTCCGGTATTTTTCATCGAACTCGGTTCCGGCCTTGAGCCATCCGGGAGCGATTTGATTGAACGCCCGCAGCATCGCTCCGTTGCCGCAGCCGATGTCCAGCATGCGGCCATCCAATCCGAGCCCGACGGTAGTCCGAAACGATTCCAGCAGCCGGGCTGATCGCGATGCGGGGAGTCCGGATGCGGTAAAGACCGCCTGTTCGACCCCCTGGGCCTGATGGTAAATCGCATAGGTCCTATAGATGTCATCAATCTCGGCGAGGAACTGCGGGTTGGCGGGCTTCTGGAGGGCACCGCACGATCCGCACGCACCGAGCCGTCCGCCCGCCGGCCACGGCCGGCAGTCGGATGTAACACGGCGAAGCTGTCGAAAGGCTGCGAGTTCGACGAGCAACCCACTCCCGCATATCGAGCACCGCTCTGCCAAGTCGGTAGCTTTCATGACGTGTATTCCTCGAGCGCTGTCCATGGATTCGGGGGCGGCAGTCCGAGGGCGTCGCGGGCGCGTGACGCATCGAGCGTTGTGTACCGGGGTACGTACTCGAGGTCATGTCTGCTAGCGGTGGCCAGCGTCGGTTGCACGAGGCTGCGATCCACCCCGAGTGACTCGGCGAGGCGGACGGCTGCGGCTGCATACGAGAGGTCTTCCGTTGCCGATACCTGCACGATTCCGGGCAGACGGGCGGCGATCACGCCGGCAACGACCTCGACTGCATGTCGGAGAGGCACGGGGGCCATCACGAGGTCGGCGAAGGGATGGATTGGGTCACCAGCCCTCAAACGGCCTTGCCACTCTTGGAGGAGCTGCGGAAACGGACCGAAAACCTTCGTGAGCCGCACGACAGTGACGGCATCGCCAAGTGAGAGCAGCTCACGCTCAGCCTCCGCCTTGAGCACACCGTAGGGAGTGCGAGGGCATGTCGGTGTGTCTGCCGGGACGAATGGCACCGAACCGTCGAAGACCATGTTGGTCGAGAGGAATATGATCCGGCAGCCACGGCCCGTGAGCAGCCGGCCGAGGGCCACGGTTGCGTCCACGTTGACACGTCGTGCCTCGACAGAACGCTCACGGCAGGCCTTCGTGGAAGTGATTGCTGCACAGAGCACAGCCGTCGCGATATGGTCCGGAATCCGCCATGTTGCTGGCTCGGCCGAGAGGTCGAGCAAGATCGCACCACCATTTCCCGTGCGTGTGGTGCCGACCGTCGGGATTCCGCGGGAAGTGAGCGTGGTCTGGAGGGCCGAGCCGATCATGCCCCCCGCTCCCACGACGAGCACGGCGCCTTCGGCTGGCACGCGGAGGTTCCCCTTGTGAACCATGGTTCAGCCTGCGACCAGTCGCACGGAGCGCGGGATGTCGATGTCGGCGAGAAAGGCGGTGACCCGGTTTTCGGCCACGACCGCGTACTCGTTTGTGGATGATATCACGTGACCTAGGCTCTGCCTGAACACGGTCTGGTGCCCAGACGAGTCGTTTTGCAGTTGGTCTTCCACCAAGGAGGCCGACTGCCATGAAACGACACGAAGTCGCGGATGAACAGCGGGCATTGATTCAACCCACTCATCTGTGGTGCATCGGGTGCATCGACGATTCGTCCGTGCGGGCAAGCCGAACGACCACGCTTTGTGGGCCGCGGGGGCGGGGTGTTGCCGACCCGAGCGAGCCGGTAAACTATGGGCGGGTGAGAATGACAGGGGTAGCACACCCGCTAACTCCTTCCTGGTCCAAGAGGCTATTGAGATGCGTGCGAGGCAGAAGAGTCGTTTGCTGAACACCGGTTTCACCCTCGTCGAACTGCTGGTCGTAATCGCCATCCTGGCCACGCTCATCGGGCTGCTTTTGCCGGCAGTGCAGTCCGCCCGTGAGTCGAGTCGCCGCGTGGCGTGCGCGAACCATCTCAAGCAAATTGCCTTGGCGTGCCAGTCGCATCTCACAGCCATGAATCACCTTCCCACGGGCGGGTGGAATGAGTCCTGGTCAGGGAATCCAAATCTCGGAACTGGGTCGCGGCAGCCCGGAGGGTGGTGTTTCAATATTCTTCCCTATGCGGAACTCGGGATCCTTCATGAAATGGCCGGCAGCGATCCGGCATCGTTCCAAGCCATGCCCGTGCCCCTGTTTGTCTGTCCCTCACGGCGTGGTTCGTCGGTCACTGGGGGCATCACACGGGCCGACTATGCGGGCAACCGTGGCGCATGGTGTTCGACGCCGGCGACCCCAACGCTGAGTGACAGCCTGAATCGACAGGTCACCTTCGGCGTTTCGGGAGATCCCTTGAACTACAGTGACGACGACTGGGCGGCCGTTGCCGTGACCCTCAACGCTGAGCAGCGAGTGCCGCTCAGGGCCGACATCATCCCTCCAGTGCCGACCGGTGGCGTCATCTTTGCGGGGAGCACGGTGCGGCCGGCCAGTATTCGCGACGGGCTCTCGGCCACGTACTTGATCGGCGAAAAATATGTTCCGCAGAGGCAGTCCGGCGTCGCGGCAGGCGACACGTTTTCGGCCTATGTCGGCGACTCGGCTGACACGCTGCGCGGCGGCCAGCGGCCGCCGGAGAATGATCAGACCGCAGCGACGTCAGTTCTGACGGGAGTGTTTGGCGGGCCCCATGTCGGTGTCTTCAACATGGCGTTTTGCGACGGATCGGTCCGTGGCATCTCTCTAGGCATCGATGCGAGCGTGCACTTCCTGTTGGCGGCAAAGGCCGACCGGCAGGCGGTCAGCCTGCCAGACTGAGCGGTGCCACAGGAAACGGGGACAGTCCCCTGTGGGAGCAGCGGCGGCCCTGGCCTCGCGGGCGGGTAGCTTTAGAACCACCACAGCGGGCCCGAGCGGAAACCCTTGAGGGTGCCGACGGCGCATCCTTTACATGCCCCGGCGTCTTCGCACACGCCGCGGGTCGGCCCGTAGCCAAGCTGGCAGGGGGGCGTGAAGCCACGGCCCGGCGGCAACTGCCAGGGGGGGAACATCTCCGGACCCTGCCGAGACCCCTGGCAGCCGATCCAGCGGCCGCAGGCGTCGCAGGGGTCGGGCCAGGGGGGCTCGTCGTGCACCGCTCCCCAATACCGTGGGCCGCAGCCCGAATCCCCGCAGGGCATTTCCATCCCGGCTGCTGTGCCGCCGCAGCGGCCACAGTGATCTCCTGCCCAAACGACCGCAGCCGCCAGCCAACCGGAGAATAGCGCGAGCCCGACAATGACGATGGTGCGTTTCATGCCGAGGGTATCGGTCGTGCGGGGCGTGGGCCGCGACACGATGGCCGGCAGGCCGCAGGGCTTGCCCGGTTTACCACCGCCGGTCAGGCCCCGGCGCGGGCCCGCTCGAAGAGCCGGAGGTATTCGCGGGCGCTTGTGTCCCACGACCAGTCCTGCCGCATGTCGTGGCGAACGAGGCCCGTCCACAGGGCAGCGTCGGCATGAGCCCCGAGGGCCCGCTCAACCGCCTCCAGCAGCGAGCCGCCATCGAATGAGTCAAACACGAAGCCGCTGGCCCGGCCATCGCGAAGTGTTTCGGGCGTCGTATCGACCACGGTGTCGGCCAGGCCGCCGGTGCGGCGGACCACCGGGATCGCACCGTATCGCTGCGCGTAGAGCTGCGTCAGGCCGCAGGGCTCGTAAAGGCTCGGCACGAGCGTGATGTCGGCGGCAGCTTGCACGAGGTGGGCCAGCGGCTCGTCAAAGCCGATGACAACGTCTACGGCGCCGGGAAAGGCCGCGGCCGCCCGCCGCAGCGCCTCCTCATGGGCTCCGTCGCCGGTGCCGAGCACGACAAACTGGACCCGGCCCGTGCCCGCCAGCCGGCCGATGAGTTCGACGACGAGTTCCACTCCCTTCTGCGCGGCCAGTCGGCTGACGAAGGCCACCAGCGGTCGGGCCGTGGGGGCGGCGTGGCCAAGCCGCGCGGCAAGCGCGACGCGGGCGGCATACTTGCCGTCGGCCACGTCCGATTCGTTGTAGGGGCGTGGAATGTGGGGATCGGTGGCCGGATTCCAAGCGGCCGTGTCGATGCCGTTGACGATTCCCGTCAGCTCGGCCGCGCGGGAGGCGAGCAGGCTCTCGAGGCCGCAGCCCCCCGGAGACCGCTGGATCTCGCGGGCGTAGGTGGGGCTGACGGTGGAGACCGCATCGGCAAACACGATCCCGGTCTTGAGGAGGTTGAGCTGCTGGTGGAACTCCATCTGCTGCCAGTTGAAATACTTCCAGTCGAGGCCGGTCAGCAGCATGTCCCAGTGCCAGAACAGGCCCTGATAGGCCATGTTGTGAATCGTCATCACCGAGCGGGCCGCGGCGATGGCGGGCGAGGATCGGTAGAGCAGCTTCTGGTAGGCCGGCACGAGCCCGGTCTGCCAGTCGTGGCAGTGGATGATGTCGAAGGGAGCCGCCTGGCGGCAGGCCAGCTCGACCGCGGCCCGCGAGAAGAAGATGAACCGCTCGGCGTTGTCGGGATAGTCGTCGCTGCCGCCGTAGAGCGTGGGGCGGTCGAAGAAGTCGTCGTTGGCGACCAGGAGCACCGTCGCCGCCGTGTTAGGCAGCCGGCAGCGGAGGATGCGGGCCACCGGCCGCCGCGTGCCGATGGGCACCTCAAACTCGATGCCCGTCGGCTCGATCGGCAGTCCGCGGGTGAGCGCCTCACGGTGGGCGGGAATCACGAGCGTGACATCGCAGCCGAGCCGGGCGAGCGCCTCGGGCAGCGCTCCGGCGATGTCGGCGAGCCCCCCGGTCTTCGCAAAGGGGACGGCCTCACTGGCCACCTCGAGCACACGCATCGCCAGGAAATCCTTCCGCAGAAGAGAAGCGGGCGGCAGAGAAGCGGGCGGCCGCGGCCGGTACAAGCGGCTTAAGCGCCGGCCGAAAGCCGCCAGCCCGGGGCTTTCCACCATCGAAGTATAGATCGGCTTTTGGCGCCGGTCGGGGGGGAAGTGTCAGTCTGCCGGGAGCGTCAGTCTGCCGGCAGAAACCGGACCTCGCGGTCGTTGGCACAATCGGGCCCGGGCGTTGAGCGGCCTCGGCGGATCGCAAATGAGCCGTCGACCGAGTGGCTCACGAGCGTCTAGCGGCCCGATCTCTCCGCGGCCATGAGCTGCTCGTAGACGGCCGTGATCGCCGCCACCCGGTCGGGCTGCGCGGCCGCAAGGTTCGTCCGTTCGCCGAGGTCAGCTGTCAGGTCGTAGAGCTTCGGGCCGGGGCCGTCTTCACCCGCGCTCGGCCAGGCTCCCGAGCCCTGGCCGAGGATGAGCTTCCACGAGCCGTCGCGAATCGCCGGGACACCCTTCATCGAACTGCTCACGGCGTGCCGTCGCACCGGCTCCGTGCCACCCCGCAACAGCGGCACGAGGCTCACGCTGTCTTCGCCGGCGTCGCCGGGTAGTTCCGCCCCGAGCACGTCGGCCAGCGTGGCGATGAGATCCGCCTGGTGCACAAGCGCGTCGCAGACGCTCCCCGGTTGCGTCACACCCGGATAACGGACGACGAAGGCCACCCGGTGGCCACCCTCCCAGGCATCGCCCTTGTAGCCCCGCAGCGGGCCGCTGGGAAAGTGCCCGCGTTTTTCCAAGTCGGCGGCACCCACGTAGGGAGCGAAGCCGTTGTCGCTGGTGAACACGACGAGCGTGTCATCGGCCGCGCCCGCCCGCTCGATCGCGGCGAGCACGTCTCCCACGACCGCGTCGGTCTCCATGATGAGATCCGCACAGGCGTTATCGAGTCCGCTCTTGCCCCGCCAGGGATCGTTGACCGCCAGTGGTGTGTGGGGCCGCCCTGAATCGGCTGCGCGAAGATCCGCCGCCAGGCGGCGCGGTGGGCGTCGGTCACGTCCGCGGGGCCAGCCCGGGGTTGCCCTTTCTTTGACTGGGCGAGCAGCGGCCGGTCGCCCTGCTCGAGCGGCCAGTCCCAGCCGATGTGCCACTTGCCAATCGCCGCCGTGCGATAGCCGTGGTTCTGGGCGAGACCGGCAACCGTGAGTCGGTCGGGTTCGATGAGTGGCCGCTCCCAGACGTCTACGATCCCCGCCTTGAGCCGCGTCCGCCAGTGGTAACGGCCGGTGAGCAGCGTGTATCGCGATGGGGAGCAAACGCCGCTCGAGGAGTGGGCGTCGGTGAATCGCATCCCCTGGGCGGCGAGCCGGTCGATGTGGGGCGTGGGAATCTTGCCGCGGAGGAGAAAAAAAGGAGACCTTTCCGTTTCCCGGCCGCTTGAGGCGGCACGGCCTTGGGCTGGCTCCGCCGGCCCAAGGTGCTTCGCGAAAAAAAGGGGGAGGCACCAATTTTTTCGTGCGGGCATCTCTTTGGTTATGGCTGGCAGGCCACACTAGGATGGTGTGCGGTGGGCCGGTGGTCGGTCTCATCGAGAGAGCGAAGCGTGCCACTCAAAACTATTACGGGAGTCTGCGGGGTGGCTTGGCTGGCCATGGCGGTGGTCGGTGCTGCCGAGCCGGTCGCGGCCCCGGGCGTGCCAGGCAGCGCCGTGATCCGCCGGGCCGTGGGTGATTCGGAGATTGTGATCACCACGACTTCGCGGCTGGCCGGCGCGATCCATTCGCTCACCTGGGGCGGCCGGGAGTTTGTCGACTCCCACGACCATGGCCGGCAGCTACAGAGCGCGTCGAACCTCGACGTCAACGGCACACTCACTAACGAGTGCTTCAATCCCACCGAGGCCGGCAGTGAGCGGGACATGGCCGGGCCGACGAGCACCAGCCGGCTTCTCTACCTCTCGGCCGGCGACCGCGAGCTCGTCACCGCGACGCAGATGGCCTTCTGGCTGCGGCCGGGGCAGACGAGCGGCGGCCAGGCGGCCCTCAACACGACGGCCCTTTCGAACCACTTGCTTGAGAAGCACGTGCGGATCGGCGTTGACGGGCTCGACCACGCGATCAGCCACGCGATGGGTGCGTGGAGCCCGGCAGTATCCCGCACCACCGGCCGGCCCGCGACCTACGGCCGGTTCGCCTTTCCCGCCCAGAAGGTCGTGAAGTGGAACTGCGTCGTCCGCGAGGAGGACCAAGACGGGCTGGCCGCAGGTTCCCACCGCTTCCTCGTCTACTCGGCCGTCGGCACCCGGGAGCAGGTCCGCGAGACGCTCGTGGCGGTGCGAACACGTACCACCGCCACCGCCCGAAACCCTGGAGGCCTGACGCCCCGATGAGCCCGCTTGTCAATCCCGCCGCGCTATTCAAATTTCGGCTGCGTTGTCACCGCCGGGCGAAGCTCTGGCCACCGGCTTTGGGGGGGCTCGACGAGGCCTGCCGGTTGCCCTCGCTCGCGAGCATCGCAGGCGTGCCCGACGTGCTTGAATTGTTCGCCGCCTGGAGCGATGAGGGGCTGGCGTTTCGGGGGATCGCCCGCGGCGTGGGAGACAAGCGGTGGTGCCACCCGACCAAGCCCGAGGACAGCGACGGCCTGCACCTCTGGATCGCGACGCGGCCGACGGGGGAGAGCCACCGGGCGGGGAGGTTTTGTCGGCGCTTGGCGGTGCTGCCCACCGGGGGCGGCCTGCGGGCCGACAAACCGTTGATTGTGCCGGCGGTGATTCCGCGGACGAGCGAGCTGCCGGCCGAGATACCCGAGGGCTCGGTATCGGTCGACGCGGCGCTCGCGGCCGACGGCTGGCGGGTAGACGCCTTTATTTCGGCGGCGGCCCTGCCGGGCTGGGAGCCGGCGGAGACACCGCGGCTCGGGTTCTTTGCAGCGCTTGTGGACCGGCGGCTGGGAAGCGTGCCCTGCTACGCCCCGCCTGAGTATCCCTGGGAGGGCGACCCCACGACCTGGGCGGAACTGGAACTCGTCGCGTAAGCGAAGGCCTCGGCATCCTTTGCTGCGCTCACTCCGTGCAAGGCCGGCTCGATAGCACCTGATGCAACCTTGTGCGTGGGTCGGGGTTGCC
>JBBEEF010000161.1:0-17433 GCA_040880915.1 Pirellulales bacterium | reverse complement strand
CCGGGGCTTGTATCCCGGGGCTTGTATCCCGGGGCTTGTATCCCGGGGCTTGTATGTGGTCTCGGTCGCCAGCCTGCTGGAGCAGGCAATTGCTGTGCGGTACAGGATGTGGGGGATATCACGTTTTTTCACACGGCGGTACAACAGACTGATGGAAAACCGTGTCGGCAAACTCGTCGTGGTCTCTGGCCCCTCAGGCGTGGGCAAGACCACGCTTCTGCGACGGCTTCTGGCGGGCTTCCCCACGCTCGTGCCGAGCGTGTCGGCCACGACCCGACCCCCCCGGGCCGGGGAGCATGACGGGGTCGACTACCACTTCATTCCGCTCGAGGACTTCGAGCGGCGGCGGGCGGCGGGGGAGTTTCTCGAGTGCTGCCGGGTATACGGCCGGCAGCACTGGTACGGCACGCTCGTGGCCGAAGTGGCCCCCCGGCTGGCCGCCGGGCAGTGGGTCGTGCTCGAGATCGACGTGGAGGGTACACTCTCAGTGCTCGAGAAGTATCCGCAGGCGATCACTATCTTCGTCGAGCCATCCCACCCCGACCAGTTGCTTGAGCGGCTTCGCAGCCGTGGCACCGAGTCGCCGGAGGCGATGGCCCGGCGGTTGGAGGTGGCCCGGCGGGAACTTCTGGAAGCCCATCGCTACCGGCACCGCGTCGTCAACGACAATGTCGACGAGGCGCTCGATCGCGTGCAGGGCATTCTTTCGGAGGAGGGTTTTGCACCAGCGGCCCGCCCTGCGATCGACGCGTCGCAGCGAGCTGGTTGTTCCACGTTCAATCCAGGAGTCAATGCATGATCGACGACTTGCGGGAAGAGGAGATCGTCAACAAGGTTGGCGGACGGTTCAAGCTCTCGACGCTGATTCAGAAGCGTCTTGTCGCGCTCAATGCCGGCAGCCGGCCGCTCGTCGATGTCACCACCAATGACAAGATGCAGATCGTGATCGACGAGATCAAGCAGGACAAGATCTTTCTCGACACCTCGATGAACCTACGGATCACCGGTGAATCGACCGAGGCCGGTGGGCCACTCGATTTCGATCCGACGATCCTGTGATTTCGCCCGCCGGCCCATGCATCCAAGTGGCAGGTGTGGGCCGGTGGAGCGGATGCCGAGGTTTTCCTCGTTGGCCTCGCTGTCGCAGCCCCGGGCGACTGCGGCCGTCGCGGCAAGACGTCGTGGTGGGCGGCTCGTGCGGTGGAGGGTTGCGACTAGAGCCATGAGCGTTTTGGATCGTGAGATCGTGCTCGGGGTGAGCGGCGGGATCGCAGCCTACAAGGCGGCGGCTCTCGCGAGCCTGCTCGTGCAGCGGGGTGCCAGCGTCACGGCCGTGCTCACCCGTAACGCGCGGCGGTTTGTCGGCAGCCCCACGTTCGCCGCGCTCACCGGCCGGCCGGTGGCCAGCCGCAGCTTCGATCCCGGTGTCTATCCGCTCGGGGCCCACATCGAGCTTGCGGCCCGGGCCGAACTCGTCGTTGTGGCCCCCGCATCGGCTAACTTCCTCGCCAGGGCGGCGGCTGGCGCGGCAGACGATCTCTTGACGACGCTCCTGTTGTGTGCCGAGTGTCCTGTGATCGTGGCCCCGGCGATGAACGCGGCGATGTGGGCCAAGGCTGCGGTTCAGCGGAATGTTGAACGGCTCGCCGCCGACGGGTTGCACGTGGTGTCGCCGGGAACAGGCTGGCTTTCCTGCCGCACGGCGGGAGTTGGCCGGATGGCCGAGCCCGACGCGATCGCGGCCGTGATCGAGACGACGCTCGCCGGCAGGCCGCCCCGGCGAAACTCCTGAGGCCCGGATGGCACGCATCCTGCTCACCGCTGGCCCCACGCGGGCCTATCTCGACGATGTCCGGTATCTCACCAACGCGTCGAGCGGCCGGATGGCAGCGGCGCTGGCGACGGCCGCGCTCGCCCGCGGCCACGAGGTGACGATCGTCAGCGGGCCGGTGCACGTGCGGTATCCGCGTGCCGCGCGGGTGGTGCCGGTGACGACAACGGCCGAAATGTTGGAGGCGGCGCTCGCGGAATTACCAGCCTCTGATGGGGTGATCGCGGCGGCGGCCCCCTGCGACTTCGAACCGGTCCGCAAAGAGTCCGGAAAGATTCCCCGCCAAGGGGCTCGGCTCACGCTCGAACTCCGCCCCACGCCCGACGTGATCGCCACCCTCGCCCGCAAGGCACCGCGAGACCGGTGGTTCGTGGCCTTTGCCCTCGAGCCGGGGGGCGACCCGCGGCGGGCCTTCGAGAAGATCGAGGCCAAGCGGTGTGATCTGATCGTGGTCAACGACCTCACCGCTCTCGAAGCAGCGGAGACCTCCGTCATCGTCTACGACCGTCGCCACGAGACCGTCGGCAGCCGCGCGGGCACAAAGCGGGTCGTCGCGGGCTGGCTCATCCGGCTCGTGGAGGACCGGCTCATGGCGGTGGAGTGATTGTCTCCGGACCGCGTTCCCCTCCCCAAACCCCCGGCATTCGTGTTTCGAAAAAAGCATGGCACAATGCTGGTTTTCCCTGCTGTCATTCCCTCGCGCCTGAGAATTCCCGCATGATCACCGTCGCCATCCTCGGCGCTACCGGCTACACGGCCCTCGAGGCCATCAAGATCCTCCTGCGTCATCCCGGGGCCAAGATCGTCGCCGTGACGAGCCGCCAGGAGGGACGGCCACCGGTGTCGAGCGTGCATCCCAGCCTCGTGGGCCGGCTCGACCTCGAACTCGAGGACCTTGAGCCAGAAGAGGTGGGCCGCCGGGCCGACTGCGTGTTCGGCTGCCTGCCCCACTGCGCGAGCGCCGAGATCCTCCCCAAGGTGCTGGCAGGCGGGGCGAAGGTGGTCGACTTCAGCGCCGACTACCGGCTCGACGACCCGCACACCTACCTCGAGTGGTATGGCCACGAGCATCCCGATGCCGGCCGGCTCGGCTCGACCGTCTACGGGTTGCCCGAGCTGTTTCGCGAGCGGATCGTGGGCCAGCAACTGGTGGCGAATCCCGGTTGCTATGCCACCACGGCGATCCTCCCCCTGGCGCCGCTTGTGAAGGCGGGGGTTGTCGAGCTCACCGACATCATCATCGACGCCAAGAGCGGTGTGAGCGGGGCGGGGCGGCAGCCGAAGCTCATGACCCATTTTCCGGAGTGCAATGAGAGCATGTCGGCCTACAACGTGGGCCGCCATCGCCACACTCCCGAGATCGAGCAGATCCTGGCCCGCCATGCGGGCCTGCGGCCGGAGGTGATCTTCACGCCGCAACTGGCCCCGATGGACCGCGGCATCCTGGCGACAATCTACGCTCGTCCTGTGAAAGCTGTTTCCGAGGCCGATGTGATGGCGATCCTGCGGGAGGCGTATGCCGGCGAGCGGTTCGTGCGGGTCGTCGATCATCTCCCGGGCACGAAAGACACGGTCGACACGAATTTCTGCGACATCACGGCCCGCGTCGTCCGCGGCCGGATCCTCCTGATCGCCTGCCTCGACAACCTCGTCAAGGGGGCCGCCGGCGCGGCGGTGCAGAACTTCAATGTCCTGTTTGGTCTGCCTGAAACCACTGGGCTCCTGTAGCGAGGCTCTCTCCCATGCTCCCCACCGACACCCCGATCCGCCTGCCGATTCCTCCGCTGCCCCGCGGCTTCCGGATGGCCGGCGTCCGCGCCGGAATCAAGCGGGATGCCACCCGCGAAGATGTCTCACTCGTGGCCAGCGACCTGCCTGCCACCGCCGCCGGCGTCTACACGACGAATCTCGTCTACGCCGCGCCGGTGGCCTATGACCGGGCCCTGACACCCGGACGGGGATTTCGCGGGATCGTGGTGAACTCTGGCAACGCCAACGCCTGCACCGGCACACGGGGGCTCGACGACACCCGGACGATGGCGGCGATCGCCGGCCGCGCGCTCTCTGTTGCAGCCGACGAGGTGCTCGTGCTTTCGACCGGGATCATCGGGGAGTTTCTGCCGCTGGCCAAGGTGTCGGCGGGCATCGAGGCGGCGGCCGCACGGCTTGGAGCCGACGACGCGGCGGCCGTCTCGGCGGCCCGGGGGATGATGACCACCGACACGCGGCCCAAGCTCGCCGGCTCGAGTTTCACGGCAGCCGGCAGCGGTTACACGTTCTTCGGCATGGCCAAAGGGGCGGCGATGATCGGCCCGAAGCTGGCGACGATGCTCGGCGTGGTGCTCGTCGACGCGGCGATCGAGCCGGCTGATGCCCAGCGGCTGCTCGCCGAGGTGGCCGAGGAGACCTTTAACTGCGTGAGCGTGGACGGCCACATGAGCACCAACGACACGGTGCTGCTGTTGGCCAACGGGGCTGCCGGTGGCGGGACGCTGCACGGCGCAGGGCTTGCGGCCTGTGGCCGGGCCTTACTGGAGGTCTGCGGGACGCTCGCCCGGGAGATGGCCGACGACGGCGAGGGAGCGACCCACGTGATGCGGATTGCAGTGACCGGCTGTGCCAGCCGCGACGACGCCCGCCGCATTGCCCGCACGATCGCCGACAGTCCGCTCGTGAAGACCGCCGTCCACGGCGCCGACCCCAACTGGGGCCGGATCGTGTCGGCCGCGGGCTACGCGGGAGTCTCCTTCGATCCGGCAAAGATCACGCTCGGGCTCAATGGCACGCTGCTCTTCCAGGGGGGCGCGCCTGTGCGCTTCGACGCCGAGGCGGTCTCGGCGTCGATCCGGGATGTCCGGGAGACGCGGATCGATCTCGCCGTCGGCGACGGGCCGGGGGCGGTCGTATTTCACTCAAGCGACCTGACGGCCGATTACGTCCACCTCAACGCCGACTACCATACGTGAGCCGGCCCACCGGCCGGATCACGAACAGCCGCCCGTGGGGAGCCGAAAACCCGACGGGTTTCGCCGCCGGCGTTGCAGTCGGCCCCAGGCTTGACGCCGGCGCGGTAAAACTGTTCTATCCAGGAAGATCTCCAGTCCTCCGAGCCCGCACCGTGACGCCCACCTTGCCCTTCCTGCCGTCTCTGTTCAGCCAGCAGTCCCTGTTCAATCCGGCTTTGACCCCTCTGGTGTATCCCCCATTCCCGGCATTCATCAGCCAGCCCGGTCGGGTTGCCGGGGCCACGCCCGTGGTGGTCGCGGCGGTCGATCCCGCGGAGGAGGAATCCGGAGACGAGGAGGATCTGGTCGTCGCCCAGCCGGCCGACGAGGAATCAAACTTCGACGACTTCGACGATGAATTCGACGACGACTTCGAGGAGGATGCAAACGATCCTGATTGGGATCATCCCGACGACGGGGATTCCGAGCCGCCCCCAGGCAAGGGCGGAAAGAAGAAGTAGCCACAGGCCGCCCGCGGTGGGCGGCCGATCCCCGCTGGAACGAGCAATGTCTGGGCTCGACATGCACGAGTTAGTCCCCGACGACCCCGACGCCGGCGCTGGCAAGGGGAACCGGGCCGAGTCGCGCCGCGGCCGCCGCCTGCCGGTGCCCTGGTTCGGCAAGCTCGGCCAACTCGACTTCGACATCGACTTCTATGAGCGGCTGCTCGCCCGCAAGAGCGACTCCCTCGAGGTGCTGCGGGTGCTGGCGGAGCTTGTCTCGCGCAAGGGGAACACGCAGCGGGCCGTGGAGCTCGACGGGCGGCTCGTCGACCTTCTGCCCGAGGACGTTCTCGCCCGCTACAACCTAGCCTGCTCGCTCGCGCGGGCCGGCCGGCCGGACGAGGCGATCGACTCGCTCTCCCGTGCGATCCTCCTGGGCTACGATGACCTCGCCCACATGGAAACCGACCCCGATCTGGAAAGCCTCCACAACCATCCCGACTTCCAGGCGCTGCTGGGAGAGTGACCGCGGGAGCCTCTTCTCCCGCCTGGTTCAGCTGTGATGTGCTGTGGCGCACCGCGAGTGGGTCGGGGTTGCCCGTGTTAGCCCTGCTGGCCATACAAGCCCCGGGCGCGAGCCCGGGGACTGCGGGAACAAACGCCACCCCGCGATCACCCGCCCGCCACTCCTTCAAGCCTGGCTGTTTCTCATTGGTGTGCCGCGTCACAGTCCCCCAGCTCGCGCTGGGGGCTTCTATTGCCGCACACGCCGGGCCGAACTGGATTGCGATCCTCCCTGCGCTCAGTTGCAAGGCCGGTTCGAGATAGCACGGGCAACCCCTCCCCCTGACCCCAAAAATCCCGGAAGAACCTGCCCCGCCTGGTGGGGTGACTTTGGTCGCGGTTGACAGGCCGCGTTATGCTGCCGGCCCGCGGAGCGACGTTTCGCCGGCGGCAGTCCCCCAAAAAATCCGGAAGCAGGCATGCTCGACCAATACGACAAGATCAACGAGGCGGTCGCATTCATCCGTGGTCGGTGGAGCCTCGAGCCCAAGGTCGCGATCATCCTCGGGAGCGGCCTGGGAGGCATCTCGGGCAGCCTTACTGGCGCAGTCACGATCCCCTACGACGACATTCCCCACTTCGCCCGCTCGACCGCCCACGGCCATGCCGGGCAGTTTGTCTGCGGCCTGCTCGAGGGGGTGCCCGTGGTCGTGATGGAGGGGCGGATGCACGCCTACGAGGGCTATCCGCTCCAGCAGATCACCTTCCCGGTGCGGGTCATGCAGCGGCTCGGGGCCGGCCTGCTCGTGGTCACCAACGCCTGCGGCGGCCTCAATCCGCAATACCGCACAGGCGACCTGATGGTGATCGACGACCATATCAATCTCCTCAGCGATAACCCGCTCATCGGCATCAACGACGAGCGGCTCGGACCGCGGTTTCCTGACATGTCGGCCCCCTACGCGGCCGACCTCGTCAACGCCGCGCTGGCGGTGGCCCGGCGGGAAGACTTCGTGGCCCACCGCGGTGTCTACGTGGCGGTGACCGGCCCCAATCTCGAGACGCGGGCGGAGTATCGCTTTCTGCGGATCATCGGCGCCGATGTGGTCGGGATGTCGACGGTGCCCGAGGTGCTCGTGGCGGTGCACGGTGGCATGCGGGTGCTCGGCATCTCGGTGATCACCGACATGTGCCTGCCAGACGCGCTCGAGGTGGCCACCGTCGAGCACATCCTCGCTGTTGCCCGCTCGGCCGAGCCGAAACTGCGGGCCATCATCCTGGCGGCCGTGCAGGCGGCCTGATAACGCTCTTTCATCCACATCTCCACCCTCGCGGTCGTGTGGGCCGCCCAAAAAGGAACACAGCCCGATGGCGGCTTCCCCGATCAAGGTCCTTGTCGCCGGCTGTGGCCACATGGGCACCTCCCACGCCAAGGCCTACCACACGCTTGACGGGTTTGAGATCGTGGGGGTGGTCTCCCGAGGGGAAAAGTCGCGACGCGGGCTTCTCGACGCGGTGGGCGGGGAGTATCCGCAGTTTTCCAGCTACCACGAAGCGCTCGCCGCCACGCGGCCCGACGCCGTCTCGATCAACACCTATCCCGACACCCACGCCGAGTACGCCCTGGCCGCCTTCGCCGCCGGCTGCCATGTGTTTCTCGAGAAGCCGGTGGCCGTGACGGTGGCCGAGGCGGAGCGGGTGGTGGCCGCGGCCCGGGCCGCCGGTAGGAAACTCATGGTCGGCTACATCCTCCGGGTTCACCCCACCTGGAAGCGGTTTATCGAGACTGCCCGCACGCTCGGCACACCGCTGGTCATGCGGATGAACCTCAACCAGCAGTCATCGGGCGACATGTGGAAGACCCACAAGGCCCTGATGGAATCGATGTCGCCGATCGTCGACTGCGGCGTGCACTACGTCGACGTGATGTGCCAGATGACGCGGTCACGGCCGGTGCGGGTGTCGGCGATCGGGGCCCGGCTCTCTGCCGAGCTTGTGCCCGGGATGTACAACTACGGCTGTCTCCAGGTGAGCTTCGCGGATGGTTCGGTCGGCTGGTACGAAGCGGGCTGGGGGCCGATGATGAGTGAGACGGCCTATTTCGTGAAGGATGTGGTCGGCCCGCAGGGCTGCGTGAGCATCGCCGGCGTCAAAGAGGGGGAGGCCGACAGCGACGAGATCGAAGCCCATACGAAGGCGGCGGTCCTCAAACTCCACCATGCCGAACTCGCCCCCGACGGATCGTTCGCCCGGCCCGACGAATACATCGACTGCTCCGGTGAGCCAGACCACGACGGCCTCTGCCGGCTCGAGCAGGAGCTGTTTCTCGACGCGATCGTGAACGACCGCGATCTCTCCGACCATATGGACGACGCTGTTAACAGCCTGCGGATCGTGCTCGCCGCCGACGAGGCCTTCAAGACTGGCCGGACGATGGAACTTGCATCATGAGGTCGTGGGGGTCCCGGAGCCCGGTTCCTCCGGAACCGGGTCAGGTTCGGGGTGGCACGCTGGCTGTGATCCGGTCACGGCGTGACCGGACTACGGTTGCAATCTGAGGTCTGTTGTCATGAAGCCTCCTCCCGTCGTGCTCACGATCGCTGGCTCCGACAACTCGTGCGGGGCGGGCGTGCAGGCGGACCTCAAGGCGATCACGGCGCTTGGGGGTTATGCCCAAACCGCGATCACCTGCGTGGTGGCGGAGGTGCCGGGCCGCGTGGAGCTGATCCAGCCGGTGAAGCCGGCGGTGGTGGCGGCCCAGATCCGCCTCTCCCGCGAGGCCTTTCCGGTGGCGGCCATGAAGACCGGGATGCTCTTCTCGCGGGGCATCATCCGGGCGGTCGCCGAGGCCCTGGCGGCCGGGCCACAGGTGCCGCTCGTGGTCGATCCGGTGATGGTGGCCTCGAGCGGCGACCCGCTGCTCGAGCCGGCGGCGATTGTGGCCTACGAGCGTGAGCTCTTTCCGCTCGCCACGCTCGTGACGCCGAACCTCGACGAACTGCGGATCCTCTCGGGCCTGCCCTGCCGTGACCTCGTCGGGATGGAGAAGGCAGGCCGTGGGCTCGTCGAGCGTCACGGCTGCAGCTTTCTGCTCAAGGGAGGGCACCTCGGCGGCCGGGTGGCCACCGACATCCTCGTGACGGCCTCCGGCAGCGAACGGTTCTCGGCGCTGTTTCGCCGCGGGGTGGCCACGCACGGCACCGGCTGCACCTACTCAGCGGCGATCGCCACCGGACTTGCCCAGGGGCTTTCGCTCAAGGCGGCGGTGGCACTTGCCAAGCAGCATGTCACGGCCGCCATCTCTGCCGCCCTCCGTTGGGGCAAGACCACGGCCCTCGACCATCGCGTGGGAAGAACCGCTCGAGCGTGGCCTCGTCCGGCGGACGGGTGACGAGCGACACGCCGACGAGCACGATGGTCGAGAGCCCCACGAGCAGCACGACCGGCGGCAGCGGTGGCAGGACGTGGCCGAGGCCGCCCATGAGGCCGAGGCCGAGGGCCGCGTCACTGCCGGGGAGCGGTGGGAAGGCGTAGCCCTTGGCCGTGCCGAAACCAGAGTGCCAGAAGAGCCAGGCCCAGGTGGCTGCTGTTGTCACGATCGCGGCGACCGCCGCCGGAGCCGAAAGCCGCTGCCAGAAGACGGCCGCCGCGACAAGGGGAAAGAGCGCCGCAAACCCGCTGAAGCACCATACCCCGAGCGAGAACACCCCCGTCGGCGTCACCAGGCTCAAGAGCCACGTGGCCACGACCACCGCCACGATGAAACCCCGGGAGAGCCGCACGGCCGCCCGCTCGCTCAGCCTCCCCGAGGCGGTGAGCCCCGGCACGAGGTCGCGAGCGAAGAGCGTACCGAGGCAGAGAAACTGGCTGTCAAGCGACGACATCACCGCTGCGAGCACGCCGGCCGCCAGCAGGCCGGAGAGCACCGGCCCGGCATGCCGGGCCACCATCAGCCCGAGGATCTCGTTGTCGCGGACACCCGTGGGCAGCCCGGCTGCTGGCGTGGTGGCCCAGAGTCCGATCAGCACGCACGGGGCCCAGACCGCCGCGATGCACAAGGGCTGGCCCACGATCGGCAGCTTGAAGCTGGCCGCGGTTTTGGCCGTGAGCCAATGCTGAAAGACGTGCGGAAACATTCCCACGGACAGGGGCACAAGCAGGTAGCCGAACCAGACGAGTTTCGGCACGCCAGCGGTGCCGAGCTTGTCGGGAGGCACCGCGGCCGACGCGGTCACGAGGCTCGCCCAGAGCGAGTCGCCACCGCCGACGCCGCGGGCCACCACAAGAAACGTGACCAAGCCGAGCGTGATGAAGATGAGCGTCTGCAGGGCGTTGGCCCAGGTGGTGCCCCGCATGCCCCCGATGAAGACATAGGCGAGCACGACCAGGCAGATCACCGCCGACGCCAGCGGCCGGGGTAGGCCGTGGTTGCTGGCCGCAAACCAGCCGGGGAAGGTGCCGCTGGGGGCGAAGGCTCCGGCGGTCACCTGGCTCGCCACTTCCCCGCCGCCGAGCACGCCCACCAGCAGGTAGGGCACGACGAGCCCCACGAGCACCGGAAAGAGCACGGCCGCGACGAGTCGACTCTGGAGCCGGTCCCGGAAGAATTCGATCTGCGTGCGGTAGCCATGCTGTCGGCTCCACGCCCAGAGGCGGGTGCCAATGAAGTAGAAGCAGGCCGAGTGCACGATGCCGCTGCCCGCGGCGAGCAGGCCGTAGACGGCCGAGCCGCGGCGGTAGGCCTCGGCCGTTGAGCCGACCAGCGCGAAGGCTGTCATCGTGGTGCCGAAGAGCGACATGAGCAGCAGCACCGGGCCGATCGAGTGGCTCGCGAGCTGGAAGTCGGCTGAGGTGCCCCGGGAGAGCCGCCCGGCGAGGGCCCCGATGAGCACGAGCAGCCCGAGGTAGATCCCGAGAATCACGAGTGCCGTCATCGCCGACCTCCGTCACCCGGCGGCTCCCGGTCGATCGCCTCGAGATCTCGCGGCCAGCACCACCGCGTGGCCCCCCACCAGACGGCCGCCGCGGCGAGCGACACGCCCACCTGGATCGCGAGCGGCCGGGGCACAAACCCGAGCACGATCGCGGGGGCGTCCCACCAGCCGGCGTAGTCCTGTTGCACGAGCACAAGTCCGGCAAGGGCGAGCCAGAGGAGGGCCTGCCGGGCCACGGCTGTCTCGGTGGAGCGAGTCCGGAGGGGCAGGGCGGGCTCGGAGTGGGGCGGGGCTTGCATCTGCGGGACCGCGAGGAGCGTGGGCCGAGCCCCGGCAGAATACCGTGCGGGAGTGAATCGCTGTCAGGCGTCTTGCTCGTCTCCTGCCGTTCTCGTACGGTGCCGTGGGTCGCCCCTGTGGCGGCCCGCCCGGCCACGGTACGATTTCGCCCTCAGGAAAATTTCGCATCACCACGTCGCTCCCGATGTTCGAACCTGTCCGCGGCCAGCCAGACTTTCCCGCCCTCGAGGCCCAGGTGGCCCGCTTCTGGCGGGAACGGGGGATCTACGAGCAGTCGCTCGCCGCCCGCCGGGACGGCCCGCGGTTCGTCTTCTACGAAGGCCCCCCCACGGCCAATGGGATGCCGCATCCCGGCCACTGCCTGACGCGGACGATCAAGGATCTCTACCCCCGCTACCGGACGATGCGGGGCGAGTTCTGCGAGCGGAAGGCGGGCTGGGACACCCACGGCCTGCCGGTTGAGGTGGAGGTGTGCAAGGAACTCGGCATCCACTCCAAGGCCGAGATCGAGGCCTACGGGATCGAGCCTTTCATCCACAAGTGTCAGGAGAGCGTGTGGCGGTACACGAAGGAGTGGGAGACGCTCACCGAGCGGATCGGCTTCTGGATCGATCTCTCGGAGGCCTACGTCACCTACCACAGGTCGTTTGTGGAGAGCGTCTGGTGGGCGTTGGCCACGCTGTTCGAACGCGGCCTGCTCTACAAGGGCCACAAGATCGTCTGGTGGTGGGCCCAGGGGGGCACGGCGCTCTCCGCCGGCGAGGTAGGCCAGGGCTACCGCGAGGTGGCCGACCCGAGCGTCTATGTCACCTTTCCGCTCCTCGACGACGCGGGCAGTCCGACCCGCCGCTGCCTCGTTGTCTGGACAACAACACCCTGGACGCTTCCCTCCAATCAGTTCGCGGCGGTCAGGGCCGACCTTGAGTATGTCGTGCTGCGAGAGGCGGGCCTGCCGGACGGAGCTCGAGACGCGGCTGAATACATCGTCGTGGAACCGCTCGCGGCGGCGCTCGGCGAGAAGACGAAGCGGCAGTTCGAGGTGGTTGAAAGGCTGCCGGGTGCGGCCCTCGTGGGGCGGTCGTACCTGCCGCCGTTTGATGTCTACCGCCCCTCCGGGCCCCCGCAGCCTGCGGGGCTCGCCGCCGGCGGTGAGCAGCCCGCCGCCTGGCGGGTGGTGGAGGCCGACTTCGTGACAACCGACTCCGGCACCGGCGTCGTCCACATCGCCCCGGCCTTCGGCGAGGTCGACTACGGCGTGCTCATGGCCGAGCAGGCCCGGTTCGCTGCTGGGGCGGGGCCGGTGCTCCTCAATGCCGTGGCTCCCGACGGCACGTTCACCGACGCCTTCCCGATGGGCAGCGGGCGGTTTGTCAAGGAGTGCGACCGTGACATCACCCGCGATCTGCGGGCCCGCGGGCTGCTCGTTCACCAGGAGCAGTATGTCCATGACTACCCGTTCTGCTGGCGGGCGGAGAAAGACCCGCTCATTCAGTATCCGCGGGAGAGCTGGTTCATCCGCACGAGCCGGTTTCGCGAGCAGATGCTCGCCAACAACGAACAGATCGACTGGCTGCCCGACCACATCAAGCATGGCCGGTTCGGCAACTTCCTCGATACGAACGTTGACTGGGCCCTGTCCCGGGAGCGGTATTGGGGCACGCCCCTGCCGATCTGGGTCTGTGAGGAAACGGGCCGGGCCGAGGCGGTTCCCTCCTACGACTCGCTCCTGGCGAAGCCGGGTGTTATCGGCACCGAGGTGTTCGACGCAGCGAAGCGGGTGAAGCCAGACCTCGCTGAAGATCTCCGCGTCCACAAGCCCTACATCGACGCCGTCACCTACGACTCCCCCTTCGCCCCGGGGAAGCGGATGCGGCGGGTGAGTGAGGTGATCGACTGCTGGTTCGATTCGGGCTGCATGCCCTTCGCCCAGTGGGGCTGGCCGCACCGCGGCCACGAGGAGTTCGCCGCCCAGTTTCCGGCCGACTTCATCTCCGAGGCGATCGATCAGACCCGGGGTTGGTTCTACAGCCAGCTGGCGATCAGCACGCTCCTGTTCGGGGTGGGCTCTGAGGGCGACCTGCCCGCCGGCGCGACAGCCCCGCCCGGCGGCTACCCGCACCCGTTCAAGACCTGCATTGTGCTGGGCCACATGCTCGGCGAAGACGGTCAGAAGATGAGCAAGAGCCGGCGGAACTACCGCGAGCCGGCCGAGATCTTCGACACGTGCGGCGCCGACGCCCTGCGGTGGTTCTTCCTCGCGGGGCAGCCCCCGTGGACGAGCATCCGCTACAGCGAACGAGCGATCCGGGAGAGTGTTCCGGAGTTTCTCCTGCGGCTCTGGAACGTCTACTCGTTCTTCGTAATCTACGCCCGGATCGATGGCTTCGTTCCGGGCAGCCTGCTCGCCGAGCCGGGCCAGCTCGACCACGCCGACCTGGCAAAGGCCCGTGGCTGGCGGCCGGTGTCCGACCGCGGCGAACTTGACCGCTGGATGCTCTCGGAACTGCACGCCACGGCTGCCGCCATGGTCGCGCGGCTCGACGCCTACGACCACTTCGCCGCCGCCGGGGAGCTCTCGCGGCTCGTCGACGCGGTGAGCAACTGGTTCGTCCGCCGCAGCCGCGACCGGTTCTGGGCCGCGGGCACGGCCGACGGCGGCCCAGACACCAACCCCGACAAGCTCGACGCCTACTGGACGCTCTACGAGACGCTGCTTGTGATCACGCGGCTGGCCGCGCCGTTCGTTCCGTTCGTGACGGAGGCGATCTGGCGAAACCTCGCCGGGGCGGCCTGCGGCGGCACCGCGCCCGAGAGCGTGCACCTCACCGAGTATCCCGCCGGCGACGAGTCGCTCGTAGACCGTGACCTCGTCCGTCGCATGGCGGTTGTCCGCGACGTGTCGTCGCTGGGCCGGGCAGCCCGGGCGGCCGAGAAGCTCAAGGTTCGCCAGCCACTCTCGAAGGTAGAGGTGATCCTCGCCGATCCGGCCGCCGGCGACGAGGAGTGGCTCGCGGCCCATGCGGATCTCGTCTGCGATGAGCTCAACGTGAAGCAGTTCGAGATCTGCCGCGAGCCCGACCGCTACATCGAGCGGAGCATCCTCCCCGACCTCAAGAAGCTCGGGCCCCGGCTGGGCAAGGATCTGCCCAAGGTCCGCCAGGCACTTGCCACGGCCGATGCAGCCGCGATCCTCCGCGCCATCCACGATTCGGGCCAGGCCACGCTGCCGCTGCCGGGCGGCGGGACGGCGCTGCTCGAAGAGGGGGACGTGATCGTTCGCACAACCGCCAAGCCGGGCTGGGCCGCCGCGGAGGGCCCCCGGGCAGTGGTCATCGTGGCCAGTGCCCTCACGCCCGAGCTTGTGGCCGAAGGACTCGTCCGCGAGGTCGTTCACGCCGTGCAGTCGCGGCGGAAGTCACTCGACCTGGAATTCACCGACCGGATCGAGCTCACCTTCGCGACGCCCTCGGTCGAGCTGCGAACCGCTCTCGAGGCACACCTCGAGTACGTGGCGGCCGAGACGCTTGCCGTGGCCGCGGAGTTTGTGTCGCAGGCCGAAGGGGAGCCGCTCGACATCGACGGCCATCCGCTCGTGATCGGCGTGCGGCCCCGGGGGGCGGCTCATGGCTGAGGTTCGGCACCTCCGGCTGGCTGTGCTGCTCTCCGGCTCCGGCCGCACGCTCGAGAACCTGCTTGAATGGATCGACTCCGGCGGGCTGTCGGCCATTGTAGCGGTGGTCGTGTCGAGCCGTCCCGATGTGCGGGGCCTCCGGATTGCCGAGCGGGCGGGCCTGTCGACACGGCTGCTGCCGCCGGGCGGGCAGTCGGTTGAGGGCTGGAGCGAGACAATCTTCCGCGCGTGTCGCGAGGCCCGCTCCGACCTCGTCGTGATGGCGGGCTTCATGCATCTCGTGCGAATTCCCGCCGACTTCACCAGCCGGGTGATCAACATCCATCCTTCGCTGCTGCCTGCCTTCGGCGGCCGGGGGTTTCACGGGATGAATGTCCATCGGGCCGTGCTCGAGCGGGGCTGCACGGTCTCGGGCTGCACGGTGCATCTGGTGGACGATGAATACGACCACGGCCGGGTGCTGCTCCAGCGAACGGTGCCCGTACTTGCAGACGACAGTCCTGAGTCGCTCGCGGCCCGCGTGTTCGCGGCTGAGTGCCAAACCCTGCCTGAGGCGATCCAGCGGATCGCCTCAGGTATGCTTTCCTAAGGCCCCTCCCCGGAGTGCTTCCCATGACCCGCTCGCTCGGCAACGTGATCGCTGATTCGCTCGCCGTGTCGTTCGCCTATGGTGAACGGCTGCTCAAGGACGTCCCCGCCGCCCGCTTTGCCCGGTTCGCCGCTCCTGGCGGTGTCGTGGTGGAGTCGAATCATCCCGCCTTTATTTACGGCCACCTCGCACTCTACGCCCCGAAGGTGCTCCTCCAGATCGGCCACCCGGCCCCGCGGTTGCCGGCCGAATTCGAGGTCGCATTTTCGAAAGACGCCACCTGCCGTGACGATGTCGATGGCGACTTCTACCCGGCGATGGAGGAGGTGCTTGATGTCTTTCGCGAGGGCTACCGGATGGTGACTGGCGGCCTGCGGAGCGCGCCCGCCGATGTCTTCGAGCGGCCCAATCCGGCCGAAGGCCGGATGCTCGAGTTGTTTCCCACGATCGGCTCAGTGCAGGCCTTCTACTGCGGCGGCCACATGATGATGCACCTCGGTCAGATGAGCGCCTGGAGGCGGATGGAGGGCCTTGCGGCGGCCTGAGCTGGCTGGAATGGATGAGGCTGAATAGACTCTTCAATTCCTGCGAGTGAGCGAAGGGCAGGATGTCCGGAGCGAACATCGGGCGAGACGGCATGGGCAACCCCGGCCCACAGGGCCAGACCTGCGAATATTCCTGAGAAGCCGATAATTTTCCGGCTTCAATCACACGTTTCCTCGAGGGTCATTCTTCATGTCGGAACTTGCCCGTCGCGATCAGCAGAGCCCGCTTGCGACACTCCGCACCTGGTCGTTCGGCCTCGGAGCGGTGCTGGTGCTGCTCGGCCTCGTCTCCTTTGCCCGGCCGCTCGTCTCGTCACTGGCGGTAAACTTCTTCATCGGCGGGGTGCTCGTGGCAGCCGGCGTGCTGCGGCTTGTCTCGGCGTTTGGCACCTACACCTGGCGAGGTTTCTGGCTGACACTCGTGTGCGGGGCGCTCTCGCTCGTGGCGGGGACGGCGATGCTGGCCCTGCCGGGCGTCGGCATCGAATTGCTTGTGACTTTCCTCGGGATCCTGATCCTGTTTGAGGCGGCGGCGAAGTTGACAGCAGCGTTCTCGGTGCCGCGGGACTATCCCTGGGGCTGGATCCTCGTCGACGGGATCATCACGGCGGTCCTCGGTGGCATCCTTGTGACCGCGTCGGTCGAGCAGGCGCCGCTCTATCTCGGTGTGATCATCGGGATCCACCTGCTCACCAGCGGCATCGCTCTCGTGGCCGCCGGCTTCTGGCTCAAGCCGGCCGTCGACTGAAAGCCGCGCAGGGCTCGCTCGCCGGCGTGGTTTCCGGCCTGGGTTTCCGGCGTGTCGGGCGTGCCCCGGAAGTCAACGGGCGGGAGCGTCTGCGTTCGGCGACGCCGGCGGGTGCGTACCGTCGCGGAAACTCCGCAGCATCATTCCCATGCCGGCGGCGATCATCCCCAGCATGAGCAGCAGGTTGCTCGTCTTCATCTGCATCAGGAACTGAATTCGGCTGAGGATCTCGATCACGATGACTGCCAGGCCCGCGTAGAACAACCCCCAGCCCCATTTGAGTCGTGCATCGTAAAACAGAATTACCAGGCCGATGAAGATCGGCGCAAACACGATTCCGGTGCTGGCCGCCGGCATCACGCCGCCGAACATGCCCCGATTGAAAGCTCCAGAAAAGAGGCCCACGTCTCGGGTGATAACGTGGACATTGCTGAGAAAAAACCACAGGCCGGCCCCGGCGAGCACGAGGCCGACGAAGAACAGCCACGTGCCCCCTGGCGTGCCGCCGGCGCCGCTGACAAGTTCCTTGTGGAACCCGCGGATGTCGTCGATGTCCCGCTCCAACTCGCCGCGTCGGGATTCGCCCATGCCAGTTGCTCCGGTGGTGTCGAGGACGCACCCGACCTCGCATTTTATTTATACCATCCGGCGAGATAGCACTTGATCCAACCTCTTGCGTGGGTCGGGGTTGCCCGTGCCAATTCGCCGGACGTTCGCTACGGGCATCCTGCCCTGCGCTCACTCCGTGCAAGCTCGCTTCGGCATCCTGCCTCTCGCTCGCTTGCAAGGCCGGCTCGAGATAGCACTTGATCCAACCTCTTGCGTGGGTCGGGGTTGCCCGTGCCAATTCGCCGGACGTTCGCTACGGGCATCCTGCCCTGCGCTCACTCCGTGCAAGCTCGC
>JBBEEF010000160.1:0-17542 GCA_040880915.1 Pirellulales bacterium | reverse complement strand
AGGTCGGGCATGTCATCGGCGGGCTTCGGCGGCTCCGCGATCGCCACGCACTCAAAGGTGAGAAACTCAAACGCCTCAATCCGGCGATCACCTCCTACGAGAACAATCGGGAGCACATGAAGTACGACGAATACCTCGCCGCCGGCTATCCGATCGGCAGCGGCGTCGCCGAAGGCGCCTGCCGGCACCTCGTCAAAGACCGGATGGAGGGCACCGGCATGCGCTGGACCGTGCCGGGAGCCCAGGCGATGCTTCACCTGCGGGCCGTCTACCTCAACGGCCGCTGGGACGAGTTCATCGAGCACCACGTCCAAACTGAGCAAGACAGGCTCTATGGCAAGGCTGCGGCATAGAGATGTGCGAGTTGCACCCAATTGAATTTGAGCCCAGCACAGATGGGTATGAGTGGTGTGACGACTCGACCGCTAGCCTATTCGGCCTCGCTTCCCCATCCCCTGGTCGCCCCACACCCTGCGGGGAATGATCATCGCGGTTCACCAACGCCCTTGAGTCAAACCAATGCCTCGGCGTAAAGAAGAGGCATGCTCTACAGCCCGTCCATGAACATTGGGTTCGCCCACTACCCAAAAACAGCTGGGCATTCGCTCACGAAGTTGTTTCGGGAGGTGTTTCCTGACGCGAGCCTGATTGAGAAGCATCCAAGGTACGAGGTCAACCACCTTTCCGTCCGATGTTCGCTGGAGCGGTTGGGGCTGGTGGAACGATGCCCACCCGCCCAGAGCTCGCGGCGTCACGGCATCGCTCGGGCGTATGCCAATCTTGTCCGAAGTCTGGGCAGCTGGATACCCGCGGGCTGCGGAAGATCGATTGGCGGGAAAACCCCCTGCCTCCCCCGCATCATCGGCGTCGTCCGCGAGCCGTTTGAGATGCTGGTGTCGTTGTTCGAATACTGGCGGGGCTATGACTTTAGCGAGGAGCCCTCGCAGCCGCTCATCCGCTGCGCCCGGACGGGTACCTTTCATCGGTTTCTCGAGATGGCGGTCGTCGAGCACGCCGTTCAGAACTACCGAGAGTTCTTCGATCTGGATGGACCGGCCTCAGCCCACACCCGGCTGCTCGACTTCAATGCCCTCGAGCCCGCGGTCCTGCAAGTCTGTCGTGAATTCGGTGTGGAGGTTCCGGCTGACAGGCTCGGTTTTCTCAACACCGGGCCGAGCCGGCACCGGGATCTTGGTCGCTATCGGGCGGAAGTCGGAAATATACTGCCGGAGGTTTGTTCCCATTTTCGCTGGTATTACGAAGAAGGCGTCCATGTGATGATCAAGGGAATCGGAACCGAGGCTTCGGCCCCCGCCGGCGGACGCACGGTTTGAAAAATGGACCCGGGCGGTTTTACAGCCCCCTTTTCCTGGGCGGCCACGGCCCGGGGGTGTGCCGAGGTGGAGACGGGCATCAGGTGCGGTTTGAGTCCGGGAAACTGCCGTATTGTCGGCCGTAACCGGCTGCTACCGTCCGTTTCCAGGGACGTCGAAGCGGTCTGCCGGCGGCTGGTCGACCAAGGCCAACGGGTCGAGCCGATCGACCTCGATCGACCTCGATGGCCTTGATCATTCACCTTGATCATTCATAAGGCTGCAGAGCGCGACTGCGGCGACGAGCCACCCGTTCGCATGTCCCTGAATCGGGAGAAGCCCCCGCGATGATTTCATACGCTCAGAATTTCGAGGACGTTGTCCTCAACCGAGTGTTTCACGACGTGAAGGACGGCCGCTACATCGACGTCGGTGCCTACGACCCTGTCATCGACTCCGTGACGAAGCATTTCTATGACCAGGGCTGGTCGGGCGTGAATATTGAGCCGGTTGTGCGGTTCCATGAGAAGTTCGAGGAACAACGGCCCCGCGACTGGAACCTGAACGTCGTGCTTGGAACCGAGCGTGGTTCAGTCGAGTTCAGCGAATGGGGCGACTCAGGCCTGTCGACGTATTGCGACACGATGGATGAAAAGAGCTTGGCGGGCCTGGGTCTGGCAAAGAAGACCTATTCCGTCCGCATGATCACCCTCGCCGACGTCACCAGCCAGTTGGATGGCAAGGACGTGCAGTTTCTTAAAGTCGATGTCGAGGGCGCCGAGCGGGATGTGCTGCTGGGCGGCGAGTGGCGGGCATTCCGACCCCGGGTGATTGTGCTCGAGGCAATCAAACCAAAGTTGCCTGGGTGCGACGTCCACTCCTTTGAACCCACCTGGTTTGAATGGGAGGGGTTGCTGTTTGAGCAAGGCTATGAGTTCGGCCTCTTCGACGGCCTGAACCGCTACTACTACCGGCGGGAGGAGCCCTCGCTGCGGGCCCCGCTCTCGTATCCGGCGAACATCACCGATGGATTCAAGCTCGTGAACGGACACTATTTCACGACCGCTGCCGTGGCCTGAGCAGGTATCGCTTGTGGGGCAGTGGGTCCGGTTGTGACTGAGAAAGGGATCACCATGAAGATCTGGTACGACGTTTCGGACCTTGTCGGGTGGCACATTCGCCACCTCACCGGCATCCAGCGGACCAGCGTCGGTATTCTCAACGGCCTCACCGACGCCGGCGTTGCGGTTGGGCTGGTGCGATACGACCCCAGGGCTGGCCGATTCGTCACGCTCCACGCGACGTCGCTGCCGCAGACCGTGCGGACGCACCTCCGGTTTCCGGCCAGTTCGCCCGACCCCGTCGCGGCACCGCCCGCCCCGCAGGAGCCAACGCAGATAGTCGAAAGGGCCGCGCCGATGCTGCCGGCAGGAAGCAAGGGGCCACAGCGAAAACGCCTCAGGATCAAGCGACTCCTCGGGGCCGACCGGCAGTCGGAAGACGTGCGGCAGGCATTGCGGCAGTTCAAGCTGGCATCGCGGCAGCTCCGGAAGAGCATCGGCCATTGGGCCGCCAGCCGCTGGAGCCAATCGAGGCCGGCAGCGGACGCGTTGATTCCCCCGGTGGCCATGCAGAGTCCGACGGTCAGGACCGACACGAGCCCGGCAGCGACGGCGTTTGCGGCCCCGGGTGACGTGCTGTTGTCGATTGGTGTCACGTGGTTCCTGCCGGGCTACGCGGAAGCCGCAGCGCTGGCCCGCAGTCGGGGCGTTCAGATCGTCCGCATGGTCTACGACATGATTCCAACCGTGAAGCCGCAATGGCTCGAGCCCTGCAACACCCAGGCAATCACGCTCTGGGTCCGGGAATTACTTTCGGCGTCTGACCACGTGTTGACGATTTCCGAATTCTCCCGGCAGGAGATCGAACGCTATTGCCAGGAGTGCCGCTTTGAGACGCCCCCGCTCACGGTCGTCCGGCTTGGGGATGTGCTGGGCGATGGAGCGAGAGCGGCGACGCCCGCAGCGTTGCCCCGGTTCGCTCCCACACGGCCGTTCTTCCTCTGCGTCTCGACACTTGACGTCCGCAAGAATCACCGGCTGCTCTACGATGCCTGGACGCATCTTGCGGCCCGGCGGGGCGAGGACTGCCCGGATCTGGTCTGCATCGGCCTGCCCCACATGTATGTCGCGGATTTGCTCCGCGAGATCAAACAGGATCGCAGCGTCAACCGCCACTTCCACGTGCTGCATGGCATCGAGGACAGTGAACTGGATTGGTACTACAAAAATTGCGAATCCACCATCTATCCTTCAAAGTACGAAGGCTGGGGATTGCCGGTTGCGGAAAGCCTGGGTCATGGCCGGATGTGCCTGGCGTCGAACACGTCGAGCATTCCGGAGATCAGCGGCGATCTGCCAGAGTTTTTCGATCCTTTTGATGTTCACGGGCTCGTCACGCTCGTGGAACGCGTGCTGGATGACCCGGCCTGGGTGCAGCACCGCGAGGAAACGATCCGGACGGAATTCCGCCCGACTGAGTGGTGTGAGACCGCAGCCCAGGTGCTGGCTGCCATCGACCCGTCGGCTGGCCGGGTCCGCCTAGGAGTGTGGCCACGGAGCGGGCAAGAAGCCGACACACCGCGGCAACCCAACGAATCGACCAGAACCTTGAAGGCGGCATGAGCAGACTGGGCATGGCCGTCTTCGCCGCCCGAAGCTGCCTGATCACGGCGATCGATTTTTCCGGTCGAGGACTCGGCTGGGCGGATGGAGGAGAGGTGAGATGCGAGGCATTTTCAGTGAGTGCGGCAGGACGAGTGCGGCGGCTAGTCCGGGGCCCGCCGTTGACGGCCTGTCGGCCGTGCGGCAGCGGGTGCAGTTGACGGTGTCGTGCCGCGACGCCGACCCGGTGCCGAAGGTGCCAAACGCGGGCCAGGTTGTTGAGATTCCCGGTGGGCGAGTGCAGATCATGCACGACGGCTCGATGGTGATGGCCGGCGGGTACCACGGCGACTGGATGATCGAGGTGATCAAGAGCCTGCGTGGGCACCACGAACCGCAGGAGGAGCTGCTCTTTCACCACCTGCTTCGGTATGTCCGCCCGGGCACGCTCGTTGTCGAACTCGGCTGCTTCTGGGCCTACTACACCAACTGGTATCTCGCCGCTGTTCCCGGCTCACGGGCGGTCTGTGTCGAACCGAATGCAAGCCATCTGGAAGTCGGCCGTTGCAACATCGCGCTCAACGGCCGCGTGGCGGAGTTCATCAACGCTCTGGTGGGAGAAGCCACTAGCCCAGGTGCGTCGGGGCTTGAGTGTCTCGACATGGATGGCTTGCTTGACCGCATCGATTCATCACCGATCGAGCTGCTCCACATGGACGTTCAGGGGGCCGAACTGCCCTTCATCCGTTCGATGCCACGGGCCGCCAAGGCGGGACTCGTGCGGTTTGTCGTGGTGTCTACCCACGACGCGGCCATCAGTGGGTCGGCGACCACGCACGCCGACTGCATCCGGGAACTGGAGCTCTGTGGCGGCACCATTCTCGCCGAGCATGGCGTGGCCGAATCGTACAGCGGTGACGGACTCATCATCGCCGGTTTTCAGTCGCAAGACCGAGGTATCCGCCTGCCGGAAGTGAGTCGCAATCAACCCGGTCAGGGCGTGGTCTTCTAAAATCCGCTTCCCTGCAGGATGCCGCTCAGGCCGCTGTCTAGAGGGGCTGCCTGCCCCGCAGCATGAGGTGGACGCCCTCCTCGTAGTACCAGCGAAAGTGTCGGCGGACCTCTCCCATCAGCGGCCCGACTTCGTCCATATACGGTTGGAGGTCGCGACCGCCCTGCGAGCGGTTGAGCCACGGGAGTGGCCGGGCGTGGCCAAGACCGTGGTCAGCGCAAAATGACTGAACCGCCAGCTCGAGCGACTCAAAGTCGAGGAGCGTCGTGTTGTGCCAGAGCGGCCCGCCGACGTCAAAGAACTTCTCGTAGGTGGTGATCCTGCCGCCGATGACTGCTGCCGTGACAAAATCCCGGAAGGTATGGTGCCGCGCGCAACGGATGAAGGGATCGGTGTTGTCCGCGAGGGATGGCTCCTGTTTCCAGAACTCAAACAGTGACACGAGCATCTCAAACGGATCCCGCATGACGCCAACGATCCGCAGGGATTCGTGCAACGGACGGGAGCCGTCAGCGAGCTTCGGTGACAGCAGCGTGAGAGCGCGGCGGGTGAAGCGTCGGAGCCGCCGTTGGGCGGTGTTTGGTCGCAGCCGTCTCAGGCTCAGGGCCACGGGATAGTGGGGGTTTTCCGGCAACAGCAGTTCAGCATCCGGGCAGGTCTCGATGAACCAGCGTTGGAGCGACGTGCCGGCTGTCTTCGGATAGTGGGCAAACCCGATCTCAAATTCGCGGCTGATCAGCATGGCAAGTCTTCCACAATCGCCGGATCCCCAGACCTAGAAAAGTTTCTCCATACGGAATCGACAGCTTGAACCGCGCACCTAGACTAATCGGTATATCACAGGAAACGGGGACAGTCCCCGGCCCGGGGACTGTCCCCATTCGGAGCCCGCAGTCCCCGGGCTCGCGCCCGGGGCTTGTATGCGGGCAAGCCTGGGCCCACGTGTGGCTGTCACACGCAAACCCGCTCGAGCACGAGTGGCCGGCGGGCTGGCGGATCGTCCCCAATCACGGCCGCCCCACGGAACATCGCCACGGCCTCGGGGAGGGCGGCTGTGTGCAGCGGGTTGTAGTGCAGCTCCGCGAGCAAGTCGCCCGCGTCCACCCATTCGCCGACGGTCCGATGCAGAACGATCCCCGCGGCCGGGTCGATCACGTCCTCGGCCGTTTTTCGGCCGGCCCCCAGGAGCATCGAGGCCTGCCCCACCGACCAGGCCTTGAGCTGGTTGAGATAGCCAGCCCGCTCGGCCCGCACGATCTCCACGCACTGTGCGCGGGGGAGAACCTGCCCGGGGGCGTCGCAGACCCGCCCGTCGCCCCCCTGGGCCTCTACCACGCGGCGGAACCGCTCGAGTGCTGAGCCGTCGGTGATGCTTCTCTGGCACCGCTCGAGCGCCGCCTCGCGGTTCTCCGCCACGCCCCCGAGCAGGAGCATCTCCGCGGCCAGCTCGAGCGACACCTCCATCAGGTCGTCGGGGCCCTCCCCATGAAGGCACGCGACCGACTCGGCGACCTCGAGCGAGTTGCCCACCGTGCGGCCCAGTGGCACGTCCATGTTTGTGAGCAGGGCCTGCACCGGCTTGCCGAGGGCCCGCCCGATCGTGGTCATGCTGAGGGCCAGTGCCCGGGCATCCTCCACGCGGCTCATAAAGGCCCCGTCGCCGTACTTGACGTCGAGCACAAGCGAGTCGATTCCCTCGGCCAGCTTCTTGGAAAGGATCGAGGCGGTGATCAGCGGGATGCTCTCCACCGTGGCCGTGGCATCGCGGAGCGCGTAGAGCACGCGATCGGCCGGGGCGATCTCCGCGGTCTGGCCGATGAGCACAAGGCCACACTCGCGGGCCACGCGGCGGTAGGCCGCGAGATCGAGGTCGATCCGGAAGCCGGGGATGCTCTCGAGCTTGTCGAGCGTGCCGCCGGTGTGGCCGAGGCCCCGCCCCGAGACCATCGGCACGGTTACGCCGCAGGCGGCGGCGACGGGTGCGAGGATCAGGCTCGTCTTGTCTCCCACGCCGCCGGTGGAGTGTTTGTCGACCTTGGGGCCCGGGATGTCGGAGAGGTCGAGCACGGTGCCCGTGTGGAGCATCGCCTCGACCAGGGCCGCGGTCTCGCCCGGCGTCATCCCCCGCCACAGGATCGCCATCGCGAGCGCTGCCCACTGGTAGGTCGGCACGACACCGTCGGTCAAACCCTCGACGAGAAACCTGATCTCCTCCCGGGAGAGCTCACCGCCGTCCCGCTTCGTGCGGATCAGATCCACGGCTCGCATGGTTTACTCCCGCCGGGGCTCCTGCAGGTGGCCGTTCACTCAGCCGGTACCGTGCCAAACTGCCGGTCGCCCGCATCCCCCAGGCCAGGCACGATGTAACCTGAATGATTGAGCCCCTCGTCGAGGGCGGCGACGTGGATCGCCACGCCGGGGATGCCGCGGGCGAGCGTCTCCACGCCCTGCGGCGAAGCGATCAAGGCCACGAACACGATCCGCGGAATTCCCGCTGCCTTGAGAATCTCGCAGGTGCGGACGGCCGAACCGCCGGTGGCCAGCATCGGATCGACGACGATCGCGACTGTGGCGGCGAGCTTCCTGGGCAGCTTGTTGTAGTACTCCTTCGGCTGGAGCGTGGCTTCGTCGCGGTAGAGCCCGACATGCCAGACCTCCGCGTCGGGGATGAGTTCCAAGAGCCCGTCGGCCATCCCCAGGCCGGCCCGCAGGATCGGCACGATCGCGATCCGGTCGGTGAGCTGACGGCCAGCCGCCCCGCCCAGCGGCGTGGGCACGTGGACCGCGTGGGTGGGCAGGCTGGCGGTGGCTTCGACGGCCACGAGCCGCGTGAGCTGCCGCACGACCCGGCGAAATTCCGAGGGCCTGGTCGCCGGGTTACGGAGTGTGCAGACGTGGTGCGCAACGAGCGGATGGGTCGAGACCTGCAGATCGGACATGAGGAAGTTTCCGGGAGAGTCCGCCACGCGAGGCGGCATGATAGCTGCTCACCTCGAGAGTGGGTGTATCCTGGATCTTTTTCTGGAGCCCTCCCATGCCTCAACGTGAACCCCAGGCAGCCGCCTCGCCGCTGCTCCAATCCGCCCGCCTCGCCGGTGGGCAGGCGTATTCGCCCTACTCAGGCTGGCGGGTCGGGGCGGCCGTCGCGTTTGTCGAATCTCCCGGCCCCCACCCTGGCGCGAACGTTGAAAACGGTTCCTATGGCCTGACGATCTGTGCCGAGCGGGCGGCCATCTTCGCCGGCGTGGCGGCCGGCGGGCGGCGGCTCATCCGGGTCGCCATCACCTGCCGCGACCGCGAGGGCACGCTCGTGGAAAAGATCGCCCCCTGCGGCGCCTGCCTGCAGGTGATCGCCGAGTTTGGCGACCCCGACACCACGATCGAGATCGACGGCCGGGGCACGTTCCGCCTGGCCGACTTCCTGCCGCGGCCCTTCGGCGCCGACTCGCTCAAGGGCTAAATCTCGTCGAGCCGGCTCGCTCACGGGCCGACATCGAGGCAGATAAGCCGGCGGTCATCGCGGAGATAGAGCCGGCCGGCGGCGAGCGCTGGGAGGGCCCGCAGGTTGCCGGTGAGGCCGCGGCCGAAGGGCTGGCAGCGGGCGAGGACTTTCGGTCCGGTCGGATCGGGTTGCACGAGCACGAGCTCGCCGTCGGTCTGGGTCACGATGATTTTTCCGTCGGCTTCCACGAGCGTGCCGTAGCCGACGTCGCGGGCTGTCCAGAGTACGCGGCCCGTCGTGGGATCGAGGCATTTGAGCGCCGCCGGCGGTAGGTCGTCGCGACCGTCGATCGCGTACAGCTGCCCCCCCACGACCAGCGGCGTACAGTATTGCGAGGCGAGCGAGTCGATGCCCTCCCAGACGGGCGTGGCACCGGCCGCATCGAAGCGAGCGGAGACCGAGCCGATCCCGTAGGCAGCCGTGACGAGCAGCTGCCCGGCGGGGAAGACAACCGGCGTGGCGGCGTTCACCGTCGGCCCCCGCTGGCCGAAGCGAAATTGCCAGCGGACGGTGCCGTCCGCGGTGTCGACGAGCACGCAGGCAAGCCGGGTCAACGCCAGCACATGCGGCCGGCCCCCCACGTCGACGGCCACCGGCGCCGAATAGCTCGCCGCGTCGGCAAGGGCCGTCCAGACTGTCTCACCGCTGGTCAGGTCAAAGGCGACGAGCCCTGCCTTCTGTTTGGCCCCCCCCACGTTCACGATCACTCGGCTTCCCGCCACGAGCGGCGTGGCACCCGCCCCGAAATAGCCCTCAGGGGCCGCGAAGTCGCGGTGCGTCTGGCGGGTCCAGAGGCGGCGGCCCGTGGCGGCATCGAGGCAGGCGAGCGTGCCGCTGGCGCCGAACACTAGAGCGCGGTCGCCCGCCACCACAGGGGTGCAGAGCGGCCCGTCACCCCCACCGACCTGCGGCCGAAACGCCGTCGGATGCCCGTCGTCTTTCCAGAGCGGCCGGCCCGTGGCCGCATCGAAGGCCTCGACGAGTTCACGGTCGGCCAGGCGGTGAAACAGATAGGCCCGGCCGGCCGCCACGACGATTCCCGCGTAGCCGCTACCCACCTCCCGCGACCAGGCAACTGGCGGCCCACCCGCCGGCCACGCAGCGGCGAGCTTCTCGTCGGCAGCGGCGTGGCCGTCGCGGCTGGGCCCCAGGATCTGTGGCCAGTCGCCGCCGCCGGCTCCCGTTGCCCAGGCAGCGACCAGTCCAATCAGGATAATTGGTCGCAGTCTCACGTGCTCACCGCTGGCCCCGCTGGCGGTAATACTTGAGGCCGGGGATAAAGAAGCAAGCGCCGCTCACGAGCCCGAAGATCACGTGCTGATACGCCGGTACGAGGCACATCACGAGAGCCGTGGCATAGAGCACCGCAGCCTGGATATAGAAGACGCCCGAGAGAATGCCGGCCTTGGCGAAGAAGACGAGTCCGGCCAGGAGCGCCAGGACCGGTGACAGCGTGAGCACCGGTTGCTCGAGCAGCGCCTCGACCCAGAACAAAAGCACGCTCGCCAGCACGCTGCCTCCCCAGACGTGGGCGATCTGCCGCTCGACGGCCGTGACCGGGCCGGTCCGGTGCCGCAGGGCCCAGAAGATCGGCGCCCAGATCGCCAGACCGCCTCCCCAGAGCACAAGGTAGGGCCAGCGGCTCACGCCGTGCTGCCAGGCCAGCACATCGGTGACCACGCAGAGCGCGAGGATGACCACCGAGTGCCACATCCATAACAGTCCCCAGTTCTCGAGCACGATGGCGTGGTGGGTCTCACGGAAGATCCGGGAGACCAGGTCGCCGAGCCCACCGCGGCGGGCAGCCACCGGCTCGCCGGCGAGAAACGCCCGCAGGTCGGCCGCCAGGTCGGCCGCCGAGGCGTAGCGGAGGTCCTGGGGCTTTTGCAGGCTCTTGAGCGTGATCAGTTCGAGGTCGCGATCGACGCCCGGGGCGATCGACCGCGGCACCGGTGGGTCGCTTTCGAGCACGGCCAGGAGCGTGTCCATCGGGCTGGACCCCTGAAACGGCGGCCGGCCGGTGAGCGCCTGATAGAGGATGGCCCCCAGGCTCCAGACATCGCTTGTGGGTCCGACGTCGCCGCGGCTGCCGGCGGCCTGTTCGGGCGACATGTAGCACGGGGTGCCGAGGATGGCGCCGGTGTGGGTGACGTTCTGGTCTTCCGCGATCCGTTTGGCGAGGCCGAAGTCGGAGACGTGGGGCATGCCTGAGGTGTCGATCAGAATGTTGGAGGGCTTCAGGTCGCGATGGAGCACACCCCGGTGATGGGCGGCATCGACCGCCTCGGCCACCTGCGCGAGAGTCGCTGCCGCCTCGCGGGCCGAGACCTGCCCGGCGGCGAGCCGCTTGGCGAGCGTCGTGCCTTCGATAAACCGCATGCTGTAGAAGGGATGGCCGCCATACTCCCCGACTTCGAAGATCGAGACGATGCCGGGATGGTCGAGCCGGGCCGCCGCTTCCGCCTCGCTGCGAAACCTCACCAGGTCGGCGGCGCTGGCGAGATCCCGCCGCAGAAGCATCTTCACCGCCACCGTGCGGTCGAGGCTCGTTTGCCGCGCGCGGTACACAACCCCCATCCCGCCCCGGCCGATCTCCTCGAGGAGTTCGTAATCGTCGAACTCCGCCGGCAGGGGTGTGACGCCCGGAATGAACCCGCCGGGAGGCAGAGGAGCAACGGCGTTGGCCGCAGCCGGCGTCGGTTCCGACCCCCGCCATTCGAGAATCGTGGATTCCTCGGCTACCGCGTCGGCCATCGACATCGTGGCAAACAGTTCCCGCAGATACGGGGCCAAGCTGGGATGTGCGGCCGCCTGCCGCTCGAGGGTCTCGATCGCCGGCGCTCCCCGGGTCTCGGAGAGTTCCTCGACGAGCCCGGCAAGCAGCTCTTCGTCGGCGAGCGACAGCGTGTCGGCGGTGGAAACAGCGAAGGGAGTCATGAGGTCGGCGGCCCGAAGAATTTCTACCTGGTTGGAATGGTAGGCCTGGGTCTTGGCCGGAACACCGCGATTCTCACCCGCTGCCCAGCAAGCCCCGCAGCCGCCGCATCGCCCGCAGGTATCGCATGCCCGCGGCTGGCTTCGAGAGCCCGAGCACCTCGGCCGCCTCGGCGGTCGAGAGATGCTCGAAGTGTCGCAGGAGGACGATCTGGCGGTCGGCTTCCTCGAGCTGCTCGACGGCGTCGGCGAACCGCCGCTCGAGTTCGTGCCAGGTGGCGGCCGCGGCCGGGGTGAGCTCTCGGTCGGCGAGCTGGCCGGCCAGGTCGGCCCCGGAGCGGTCGCTGTCGCCCCCGGTCACGAGCGGCACCTCGCGGTCGATGCTGCGGGTGCTCGCCACCCGGTGGCGGCGGTGGGCGTCAATGAGCCGGTCGCGGGCCATGTGCCGCAGCCAGAGCCGGAAGGGCATCGTGGGATTGGCAAGGTAGTCTTTCAGCCGCCGATTGGCCTCGACAAGCACATCCTGGACGATGTCGCTCGCGTCAACCCGCCGCTGGACGACCCGGTCCATCCGCTGGTCGATCATCCGGCGGATCGCCGCCCGATGCCGCTCGAGCAGGCCGTTGATCGCGTCGCCGTCTCCCTGGCGGACCCGCTCGAGCAAGAGGAGTGTCTGCTCACTCTGGCTGCCGGTCGGGACATCGGGGCCTGGGGGGTGGGGCATGGGTGGCACACGCGGATGATCGGCGGGTTCTCCCTCATCCTACCAACGTGTCGGGGGTTTCGGTGACGGGGGTTTCGGTGGTGACGGTCGTGCCCGACGTGCGAGCCAGGGCGGGCCTGCCGGCGGCAAAAAACTTATTTGCAGGCGCCGATTTTTTGCCTGGCCCAGCGGCGTGCGGCATAATCTCCGGCGGTCATATGGACGGACCGCTGGTTGCCGCTTCCGCAAGCTGCCTCCCGCGAACGGATTGCCCCGTGAACTTCGTCTGCTACAGCTCGCCGCGACGAGTCCGCACTCTGCCCCTGGCGGGCCTCGTCTGGTTGGGCGTGCTCGTCGCGACGGCCGCGGCTGAGCCGTTCCTGCAGTGGACCTCCGCCTCGCAGCCGGCCGCTGTGCAGGTCGACGACCTAGCGGCTCGCACCACCGCACTTGTGCACCAGGGCCGCTGGGCCGACGTTGTCGGCATCTGTGAGACTGCCGCCCGCAAGGGCACCCTCGACCCCGCCCTCGCCCGGCAATACGACCTGGCCAAGCTCCACTGCGACGTCGCCCGCCGGCATGCCGAGCCGTCGTTTCGCCGCCAGCTTGCCGAACTCTCCGAAACCGATGCCCGCCGGGCCTACGGCGAGATCCTCGGGCGAATCGGCTCGCATCACGTCGAGGCCCCTGACTACGCCCGGCTGGTGGCCCGCGGTCGGCTGGCGATGGAGGTCGCCCTCGACGCCGCCGCCTTCAACGCCGCCCACGCCTCGCAGGCTACGCCCGAGCGGCGGACCGCCTACGCCGAGCAGGTCGGCCGGATCCTCACCACCCACCCGGTCAGTTCGCGAACCGATGCGGAGGCCGTCGCCGCCTGGATCGCGCGGGCGGCCCACTCGATCCTGGGCATTCCCCCAGCGGTGACGCTCATGGAGATGGCGGCTGCGGCTGTCGGTGGCCTTGACGAATATTCCGCCTTCCTCACGACGGGACAGCTCGAAGACCTCTACGCTCAGATCGAGGGCAACTTCGTGGGCCTTGGCGTCGAACTCAAAACCGCCCCCGACGGCCTGCTCGTGGTGCACGTGATCCCCAACAGTCCCGCCCAGCGGGCCGGCATCCGCGCCGGTGACCACCTTGTCGGCGTGGGCGGCCGGTCGATCGGCGGACTGAGCGTCGACGAGGCGGCCCACCTGCTTCAGGGACCGGAAGGTTCGCTCGTCACGCTCGCGGTGGCCCGGGGCCCGGGCGCCCCGCGAGCCGTGACGGTCCGCCGCGAGCACGTCGAGGTGCCGAGCATCGAGGAGGCGGTGATCATCGACCGGGCCGCGGGGATCGCCCGCGTGAAGCTCACCTCGTTTCAGAAGACGACCGCCGCCGACCTCCGGGCCGCGCTTGGGCGGCTCGACGCGGCCGGGATGCGGGCTCTTGTGCTCGATCTGCGGGGCAACCCCGGGGGGCTGCTCTCGGCGGCTGTGGACGTGGCCGACGTGTTTCTCGATCGTGGCCTCGTGGTGGCCACGCGGGGCCGCAGCCCAGAGGAAGACTTCAACTACTCCGCCGGCCGGACCGGCACCTGGCGGATGCCGCTGGTGGTGGTCATCGATGGCGATTCGGCCAGCTCGAGCGAAATTCTGGCCGGCGCGATCCGCGACCACCGCCGGGGCACAATCGTCGGCAGCCGCAGCTACGGCAAGGGATCGATCCAGGGCATCTTCCCCCTCGAGGCCGCCGGGGTGGGAATGAGGCTCACGACCGCGAAGTTCTTCTCGCCCCGCGGTCTGCCCTTTAGCGGCGTCGGCGTCGAGCCCGATGTGCCGGTAGTCACTGCTGCTCGGCCGATCGATGGGAGCGAGGTGGCTGTTGCCCAGGGAGATGCGGCGCTCGCCGCAGCCGTCGACGTGGCCCGCCGGTCGGTCACTCGCCCCGCCGCCGCCGCCGGCCGCGTGACCGCGACGCGGTAGCCGGCCGGGCCGCTCGACAGCGGCCCGCGAGCGATACAATAGGCGGCAGAAAGGGCCCTCCATGACCTCCCCCCGCGCCAATGCCATCGCCGCCATCAACGCCTACCGGTCCACCGGTCCAGGCTGGAACTTCCGCGAGACGCCCACGAGCGAGCTGTTCGGGTCCAACGTTTTTAGCGACGCCGTGATGCGGGCCCGCCTGCCCAAGAACATCGCCAAGGCCCTCCAGGCCACGATCAAGCAGGGCAAGCCGATCGACCCTTCGATAGCCGACGCGGTGGCCCTGGCGATGAAGGACTGGGCGATTGAGAAGGGGGCCACCCACTACGCCCACGTCTTCTATCCGCTCACCGGCCTCACCGCCGAGAAGCACGACAGCTTCCTGACACCGACCGGCGACGGCACCGCGGTCGCCGAGTTTTCGGGCAAGGAACTCATCCAGGGCGAGCCTGACGCCTCGAGCTTTCCCTCCGGCGGCCTGCGGGCCACCTTCGAGGCCCGCGGCTACACCGCCTGGGATCCCACGAGCCCGGCCTACATCCTCGACAATCCCAACGGCACGACGCTCTGCATCCCCACCGCCTACTGCGCCTGGACAGGCGAGGCACTCGACAAAAAGACGCCGCTGTTGCGAAGCATGCAGGCGGTCGACAAGCAGGCCCGCCGGGTGCTGGCCCTGTTCGGCCACAAGGACGTCGGCCCGGTGACGGCCGCCGCCGGCCCGGAGCAGGAATACTTCCTCATCGACCGCAACTTTTACTTCGCCCGGCCCGACCTCGTGATGACGGGCCGGACGCTGTTCGGTGCCAAGCCGCCGAAGGGGCAGGAGTTCGAGGACCAGTATTTCGGGGCGATTCCCGAGCGGGTGCTCGCCTGCATGCTCGAGACGGAGCGGGAACTCTTCAAGCTCGGCGTGCCGGTCAAGACCCGGCACAACGAGGTGGCGCCGAGCCAGTACGAGATTGCGCCGATGTACGAGAACGCCAACATCGCGACCGACCACCAGCAATCGATCATGCAGATGCTCACCAGGGTGGCCCAGAAGTATGGGATGACCTGCCTGCTCCACGAGAAGCCCTTCCAAGGCATCAACGGCTCGGGCAAGCACGTCAACTGGTCGCTCGGCTGCCGTCTCGGCAACCTGCTCGAGCCAGGAGAGACGCCGCATGACAACATGCAGTTCCTCGTGTTCTGTGCCGCGGTTCTCCGCGGAGTACACCTCCACGCCGACCTCCTGCGGGCGGTCGTCGCCTCGAGCGGCAACGACCACCGCCTCGGGGCCAACGAGGCTCCGCCGGCGATCATTTCGGTCTTTCTCGGGGAGCAGCTCACCGACATCTTCGAGCAGTTTGAGAAGGGGGAGGTGACGAGCTCCAAGCGGATGGGCACGCTCTCGGTCGGTGTCGACACGCTGCCCCCGCTGCCCAAGCATGCCGGCGACCGCAATCGCACGAGCCCCTTCGCCTTCACTGGCAACAAGTTTGAGTTTCGGGCGGTAGGCTCGAGCCAGTCGATCGCCGGGCCGCTGGTGGCCTTGAATACGATCATGGCTGAGAGCCTCGACTACGTGGCGACGGAGCTCGACAAGGCGACCGGCGGAGACTCAGGCAAACTCCCGGCGGCCGTCGAGAAGCTGCTTCAGCGGATCGCTTCCGAGCACAAGGGGGTGATCTTCAACGGCAACGGCTACTCACAGGAATGGCACGCCGAGGCTGCCGCGCGGGGCCTGCCCAACTTCAAGGCCACGCCCGAGGCCCTCGATCAGCTCGTGGCCCCCAAGAACCTCGCCTTGTTCGCGACGTATGGGGTGCTCTCGGAGCGGGAGATGCGGAGCCGCTACGAGATCTACATGGAGCGATACTGCAAGGACTTGAACACCGAGGCCTCGGCGGCGCTCCAGATCGCCAAGACGATGATTCTGCCGGCCGCCTACCGCTACCAGGGCGAACTGGTCGACATCGCCACCAAGCTCAAGACCCTTGGCCAGTCGCCCCACCTGGGCACGCTCGACAAGCTCACCCGGCTCGTGGGCGAGCTCGAGAACCGAATCGACGCCCTGGAGAAGTCGCTCGGCCATAGCGGCGGCGGTGACGTTCGCCGTGAGGTGGCTCACTTCCACGACGACGTGATCCCGGCGATGGTGAGCCTGCGGGAAACGGCCGACATCGCGGAGACGATCCTCCCAGACGACCTCTGGCCGCTGCCGACCTACCACGAAATGCTGTTCATCAAGTGACCGAAGACCCCATCCGGCCTCCGGCGCAGCCGATCGAGGAATTAGCCAGCCTGATTGAGCTTGAGTGCCAGCGGCTTGGCCTTAGTATCCCGCCCGGTACGGCCCCGAGGCTGGCGGCCTATGCGTCGAGGCTCTGGGCCTGGAACGAGCGGCTCAACCTCACGCGGCACACCGATGTCGGGAGGTTCGTCTCGCGAGACATCGGCGACTCTGCGGCGCTCGAGCCATACCTGGCTCGCGGCGAGCGGGTGCTCGACGTGGGCACGGGTGGCGGCGTGCCGGGTGTGATCCTGGCGATCCTCCGGCCCGATCTGCGGGTTGAGCTCGTGGAGAGCGTGGCCAAAAAGGCCCGGGCGGTCGGCGAGATCGTCAAGGAGTCGGGGCTTGTGCTGCCGGTGCATGCCTGTGCCGCTCAGGAGCTCGTGGCCCGCCGGCCTGGCGGCAGCGATCGCTTCGACACGCTCGTCGTGAGGGCGGTGGCGCCGCTGGCCAAGCTGTTTGGCTGGTTCGAGCCGATTGCGGAATCCTTCGGCCGGCTGTTGGTGATCAAGGGCCCGCGCTGGGAGGAGGAGCTGGTCGAGGCTCGCGAACGGCGGCTGGCACGACGGGTTTCCATCCGGCCGATCGCCTCCTGGCCGCTGCGGGGCACCGACAACGAAAGCGTGCTCCTGGAGGTGAGGCAAGCAGGCTGACAAAAACCGGGGCCTGTGCGTCAGAGAAGCCCCCAGCGCGAGCTGGGGGACTGTGACGCGGCGCACCCACTGACTCTGCCATGCTCAAGCGGTGTCGTCTATCCGGGGCCGATGGGTGGTGTGGATGGCGGGATGGCATTTGTTCCCGTAGTCCCCGGGCTCGCGCCCGGGGCTTTTATGGGGCCAGCTCAGGGCAGGATGCCCGTAGCGACCGCCCGTCAGAGAAGCCCCCAGCGCGAGCTGGGGGACTGTGACGCGGCGCACCCGCTGACTCTGCGATGCTCAAGCGGTGTCGTCTATCCGGGGCCGATGGGTGGTGTGGATGGCGGGATGGCATTTGTTCCCGTAGTCCCCGGGCTCGCGCCCGGGGCTTTTATGGGGCCAGCTCAGGGCAGGATGCCCGTAGCGACCGTCCGTCGGGATGGCACGGGCAACCCCGACCCACTCGAGGCCGTTGCCCGTAGCTATCGCCCGTCAGAGATTCATGCCCAGAAACCCCCCCGCCTCGTCGCTCTGGGCCTGC
>JBBEEF010000159.1:16048-17573 GCA_040880915.1 Pirellulales bacterium | reverse complement strand
CCGGACGAGCCGTGGCTCGCCCGCCGAGCCGCACGCATGGCATGCCGGTTCGCGTGACGAGATCCCCAGCTGGCTTGCGAGCCGTAGGAACCGGAGCTGCCGTAAGAGCCGCCGGACGAACCACCACCGTATGAGCTGTAGCTCCCGCCGGACGACCCACCCGACGACCCTCCAGAGCTGCCTCCAGAGCTGCCACCAGAGCTGCCACCAGAGCTGCCACCGCTCGAACCGCCCGACGAGCCGTAGCCGCCGTGGCGATGATTCCACCCTGCCTGGACGTCGCAAGCCGCCGCGGTAACCGCGGCGAACGTGACAACACCCGCAACCCTCAACCAGCGACGCGTCGTCACCATGTCGAAAATACTCCCGAAAAAGTTCCTTGATCCGCGATGCTCGTCTTCTGCCCCGGAACACTTCCGGGGGCCGAGCCGCTCACTGGCTGAAGGATAGTTTGCCGATTTGGAGGTTCAAGGCAACGGCGGGGAATAGGAAGACTTTGCGGGCTGGCCCTGCCCAGGGCTGCTGGCCTCCATCCAAATCGGGGCGAATGAGCCGAAAGACACCAGTTTTTCTGATTCACCGGCCGTCTCGGTCGATGGCGACAAGTTCAATTTCGAACGTGAGAACCTCGTTCGGTTCGATCGCCGGAGGGGATCCCGCCTCGCCGTAGGCGAGTTCGGGGGGCAGCCAGATCCGCCACTTCGAGCCAACGGCCATCTTCTGGAGCGCCTCCTGCCAGCCCGGCACAACGCCCCGCATGGGGAACGCGGCCGGCTCCCCTTCCGGCTCGGTGCCGTCGAACTCGGTGCCGTCGATCCGGGTGCCCCGATAGCGGGCCTTCACAACGCCGTCGAGGCCGGGCCGGGGGCCAGCAGCTTCCTTGATGATCTCATATTGCAGGCCGCTGGGCAGGACAGTGACCCCGGGCCGCTTGGCGTTGGCGGCAAGAAACTCAAGCCCCCGGGCGAGGTTCTCCTTCGCCGCGATCGCCATCCGCGCGGCCAATTCCTGGTCCCTCTCCTCCATCCGCTTCTCGAATGCCGTGAGCACCCGGCGAAAACCAGCATCGTCGAGCTGCGCGGGAGTCTCGCGGACCGCGTCGGCCAGGCCGCGGCCCAGCGCCGCCGCATCGAGCGGCGTGCCCATCGCCTTGTGGTCGGCGATGATCCGCTGGCCGATTCGGTAGCCCAGCGCGTAGCCGAGTTCTCGGGCCGGCGTGTCGAACACTTGCTTCTCGAGCGGCGCTGGCCCCGGCGGCAGCGGCAAGGGGGCGGCGGTCGGCGGGTCGGTCCGGCCCGTGCCCGCCGCCATCAGCAGGGCCGCGAAGCCGGTGGTGCGAACGGCCGCGGCGAAACACGAAAAACGCATGAGATGGCCTCTCGCTGGGCTGAGATGACTAAAGACTAGAGAGCATTTCCAGAGTTTACGCGGCGGCGACCAAGGAGTGCATCCGTAGCACACGGATGTGCAGGCAGGCATGGACGGTGTGGCAGGCGGGGTGGCATTTGTTCCCGCAGTCCCCGGG
>JBBEEF010000159.1:6893-15948 GCA_040880915.1 Pirellulales bacterium | reverse complement strand
AGCGGTGTTGTCTATCGCGGTGTCATGGGCCGCATGGACGGTGTGGCAGGCGGGGACGGTGTGGCAGGCGGGGTGGCATTTGTTCCCGCAGTCCCCGGGCTCGCGCCCGGGGCTTGTATGGGTCAGGGGAGGACATTGCCCGTGTCAATCGAGTCGGGAGCAGATTGGCAGAGCCGCCCCACTACAGCTTTGAGGGCCCGGTGGTCGAATCCTCGGCTGGCTTGGCGAGTGACCCGCGGGTGAGCTCGAGGAAAGCGGTCTCGAGATTGACTTCCTCCTCCCGCATTCCCACGAGGCCGTGGCCGGCGGCCACCAGACGGGCGGCCAGGGGGGCATGGTCAGTGACACCGTCGGCGAGCGTGACCACGATCTCTCCGTCCCGGATCGCCACTTCGGCTGCCTCGGGGCAGCCAGCGAGCACATCGGCGGCCGCCTCGGCCGAGCCCGTCACCCGGATGCGGACCGCCGGCCGGCCCCGCACCCTCGCCAGCAGTTCCTGGACGCCGCCGCAGGCCAGGAGCCGGCCGTATTCGATGATCCCGACGCGGTTACAGATATCGGCCAGCTCCGGGAGGATGTGGCTCGAGACGAGGATTGTCTTGCCCATGCCCTGGAGCCGCTTGAGGAGGTTTCGCATCTCGATCCGGGCCCGGGGGTCGAGCCCGCTGGCCGGCTCGTCGAGCAGAAGCACCTCCGGGTCGTGGAGGAGCACGCGGGCCAGGCCGAGCCGCTGCGTCATGCCCCGCGAAAGGCTCGTGACCAACTCATCCCGCTTGCTTCCCAGGTCGACCAGGTCCAGCGACCGCTCCGCCACCTGCCGCCGGGCCGGGCCGTCGATCCGGTAGGCCGCCGCGAAAAACTCGAGATACTCACCCACCCGCATGTCGTCGTACACGCCGAAGATGTCGGGCATGTAACCGATCGCCCGGCGGATCTCACGGGGGTGCGTGTGCACGGAATAGCCGCACACATAGGCCTCGCCCCAGGTGGGGGCCAGGAGCGTCGCGAGGATCCGGATGGTGGTTGTCTTGCCGGCGCCGTTGGGGCCGATGAAGCCGAACAGGTCGCCCCGCTCGAGCTTGAGGTCGAGGCTGTCGAGGGCGACAAAGTCACCATATTTTTTCGTCAGGTCGATGGTCTCAATCATCGGGTCGGCTCCGGTTCGGGAGCCGCCGCGGGGCCCGGCTCAGCCACCGCCGCAGGCCGCACGGGAACGACCAACCGCACGAGGCTCGGCGCCGCCGACTCCGCGGGAAGCTCGGCCGATGTGCCCTCCCAGGAGAGCCGCACTCTCCAGGCGGTGAGCCGCGTGCCAGCGGCGGCAGTGCCAACGAGCAGACCGCGATCAACCGCCAAGAGCGGTGAGAGGTCGAGCCGGCCGAGCCGCCCGGGCTCAAGGCCCGTGTATCCCGAGCCGCCTGCCGCAGCGTGGAGTCCAGCCACCTCGAGAATTCGGCCCACGTCGGTGGTGGCGGCGTCCCAGCGTTCGGCGCGGTCGCGATCCTTGACGGCCGTCCGTCGGGTGAGGGCGGCGGCAAGCGACCGCGGCCCGCGGCCGGCCTCGGTGTCGTAGGTGTCGCCCGGTTCCATGCGGCCCACATCGTAGAGCCAGCCGCCATGGACGAGCCAGCACCGCTCGAGCGGCACGGGCAGCCGGGAGGTGATCGTACCGGCGAGCAGTCCCCGTCCGTCGCGGGTGAGCGTTGTTTCAGCCACCGGCTCCCGGGCTTGGCCGACCCAGGAGGCCTCAAACAACCGGCTCGAGCCCGCGGAAACTGGTGCTTCGACCAACGCGGCGAGCGAGGGGCCGTAGGCATAGTCGGCAGCGGCGAGAGGGGGATGGGCAACGGCCGCATCGACACCACCAAACCCGGTGCCGGCATCGGCAAACCAGCTCACCGCAGCATCGCACCGCCCGGTCGCCCACCGGTCGTCGGCCGCCACCGCCAGATCGACGAGGGCGTTGGCCGGACTCCGAACGGCGGCCCAGGCCGAGCCCCGCACAAGGCCGCCAGCTGCATCGAAATCGATCACTTCGGCAAACCGCAGGCGGGCCGGCGCGTCGCGGCCCCAGACGGCCCCCATGCCCCATGCCAAAGCGGCGAAGCCACCGGCCACCAGCGGCAGTGTGATCCACGAGATCGAGGGCCGGCCCGAGCGGCGGACAAGCCACCAGTCGACCGGATAGAGCAAGAGACAATAGAGCAGCCCCAGACCCGCAATGACCTCGAACGGCACCGGCCGGCTCGCTGGCTGGCCGGGACTGGCGGCGAACGTGTCCATCGCCATGCGCAACTGGCCGGCCAAGTCGGGCGTCTGCTGGCGGGTGTCGGTGGGCGTTGCCGGCCGCTCGGCATCGCTGCGACCGCCGAGCAGTGCGGCCACCAGCCGGTCGCAGCCAGGCCAGTCGGCACACCACGGCTGGTCGATGTCGAGACCGATCCACGTGATCATGCCGAGTCCATGAGCCCGGCGGATGACCAGCGGCGTGTCGGCGGCTGAGGCCCCTTCGAAGACATCGACCACTCCTGTGATGCTGCCGGCCGCTTCGAACCGTGGCGCACTGATTCCCGTTGGCGGCAAGCGGGCGGTGAGCCCGCCGGAACGGGCGAAGGCTTCGAGTGCGCCGACCCGCCGCAAGGGCACCAGCCGCGGCCCGGCGCCTGGCAGCCAGTCGGCCACGGGGCCACCCGCCGCCGCCAGTCCGATAGCCGACACTCCGGCGGCGAGCACGAGCCGCCCGCCGCGACGAATCCAGCCGTCGATCGCGGCACGCGTGTCGGTGTCGAGATCGGCAACTGCCTGGCCGCAGATGATGGCTGCGTCGAAGGCGTCGAAGTCTCGCGGCGTCAAAGACACCGTTGCCGGTGGGGCAGCGAACGCAACGACTGTGATCGTTGTTTCCTCCCTCGCCACGAGCCGCGCCGCCGCTGCAGCGGCCGGCACGTTGCCGTGGACGAGCAGAAGCGGCGTCGTGGAAGCGGCCGTCGTGCCCGCTGGCGAAGCGATCGCCGCCACCGCGTCGGAAATCACTCCTGGCCCACTTCCCTCCCCTGCCCTGCTGATCCGCTCGACCATGACACGGACCGTCGGCCGGCCGGGTCGCACGCAGGTGACGGCGGTCGAGTCGCCGGGGCCGGCGGCGAGGAGCGGTGCCGGCGGCGAGCCGACGAGTTGGCCGTCTGCGTCCTCGACCCAGGCCCGCACCGAGTCGCCGGAGGCGGCCGTGGGCAGCCGCACCACCAGCGGCGTCCACGAGCCAGTGCGATGCGTGCCGCCGATGCCCAACGACACCTCGGCAGCCGAGGGCGACTCGCCCCGGGTCGAGGGCCCGTGTGCTGTGGCAAACACGGCCAACATGACCATGACGATCGACGGGGCAGCCGGCAAGGCAACCGTGAGCGTCCGGCCGCGGCTATCCCTGCGTTTGACGGCGACGATCATGGCTTTTCAGCGTCGGGGCAGGTGCAGGCCAGCTGGCCGCAGCCCGGGCAGCCGCCGCCATACTTCCGCCGGACGGCGTCTTCGAGATCGATATCGACGACGTTGGCGATCGTGGCCAGCCACGCCAGCACATCGGCAAACTCCAGAGCCTGCTCGTCGGGCGAGCCACTGCGGAGGGCGGTGGCAAGCTCGCCGATCTCCTCGGTGAGCCACATGAAGGTGCCCTCGACCCCGCGGGCCGCGTCCTTGTCGTGGTACATCTCGCGAATCAGCGATTGAAACTCGCGGAGCGTCATGCAGGGCTTCCGGGTCGGGGCAGACGTTGGCGTTGGTCGGAAGAGTGTACCGCACGGCTGCCAGCGAACGGCCGGGGTGCCGCCGACGCCGGCCGCCGGTACGATAGGGGTTTTCCGGCCCGCGGCCGCCGCGACCGGTCCCTCGCCCCTGGATCTGCCATGTCTTCGCTTCGCCCCATCCGCATCTTCGACACCACGCTCCGCGACGGCGAGCAGTCGCCCGGCGCGAGCATGAATCGCACCGAGAAGCTGGAGGTGGCGCAGGCGCTCGAAAAGCTCGGCGTGGACGTGATCGAGGCGGGCTTCCCGATCGCGTCTCCGGGTGATTTTGCTAGCGTCCGCGACATCGCCGCGACGATCACCGAGGCTGCCGTCTGCGGGCTCGCGCGGTGCAACGACGATGACATCGACCGCGCGGCCGAAGCCCTTCGCCCCGCCCGGCACGGTCGGATCCATGTCTTCCTGGCGACGAGTGCGATCCACCGCGAGTTCAAGCTACGGATGACGGAAGACGAGATCGTGGCTCGGGCCGTGGCCGGTGTGACGCGGGCCCGCAACCTCTGCGACGACGTCGAGTTCTCCCCAGAGGATGCCGCCCGCACCGAGATCGATTTTCTCTGCCGCGTGGTCGAGGCGACGATCGCGGCCGGCGCGACCACCGTCAACATCCCCGACACCGTCGGCTACGCGACCCCCTGCCAGATGCGGCATGTGATCGCGAGTCTCCGTGATCGTGTGCCGAACATCGACAAGGCCGTGATCAGCGTCCACTGCCACGACGACCTCGGCCTGGCGGTGGCCAACAGCCTGGCGGCGGTGGAGGCGGGAGCCGGCCAGGTCGAGTGCACGATCAACGGGATCGGCGAGCGGGCAGGCAACTGTGCGCTCGAGGAGATTGTGATGGCGCTGCGGACGCGGGCCGATCATTTCGGCTGTACGACGCGGATCGAGACCCGCAAGCTCGTGCCGACCAGCCGGCTCGTGGCCACAATCACCGGCATCCAGGTGCCACGGAACAAGGCGATCGTGGGGCGGAACGCCTTCGCCCACGAGGCGGGCATCCACCAGGACGGGATGCTCAAGGAGCGGAGCACCTACGAGATCATGCGGCCGGAAGACGTGGGCCTCGAGAAGACCGACCTCGTGCTCGGCAAGCACAGCGGCCGGGCGGCGCTCGCCGACCGGGCCAAGGCCCTCGGCTACGAACTCGACGCTGAGCAGCTCAAGACTGTGTTCGACCAGTTCAAGCTGCTCGCCGACCGCAAGAAGGAGATCTACGACGGCGACATCGCCGCCCTCTGCGAGCAGCGGTTCGCCGCCCTGCCGGAGCAGTATTCGTATCAGGGCTATTCGCTCTCCTGCGAGGCGGGCGGACCGCCGACGGTGACCCTCCGGGTGACGCACGCCGGCGAACCGAAGCACGTGACGATCACAGCCGGCGACGGCCCCGTGGATGCGATCTTCCTGGCGATCGAGAAGCTGACCGGCGTGACGACGGTGTGCCGCGACTACCGGGTGCAGGCGGTGACGGTGGGCAAGGACGCACAGGGGGAGGTGACGGTCGAGCTCGAGCACGAAGGGCAGGTGCAGCGGGGCCGGGGCGTGTCGACCGACTCACTCGAGGCGGCGGCCAAGGCCTTCCTGGCGGCGGTCAACCGGCTGGCTCTCGGCGGGCAGCCGCGGCTCCACCCGCAGCGGCTCTGATCGCGGGCTGAACGGGAGTGGTGCCCGAGGCGTGGGCTGGCATGAGCGGGCGTGGATGGCCCGGCGAGCGTTCGGCTAAATCGCCTCGCCCCCCCGCTCGCCGGTACGGATCCTGACGCACTCGTCCATCGGCAGCACGAAGATCTTGCCGTCACCGATCTCGCCCCGCTCTCCTGTGCGGCCCCCCTTCACGATCGCCGCGATTGTCGGCTCCACGAAGTCGTCGTTGACGGCGATCTGGAGCTGCACCTTCCGCAGGAGGTTGACCGCGATCTCGTGGCCACGGTAGGTCTCGGCGTGGCCCCGCTGCCGACCGAAGCCCTGCACGTCGAGGACGGTGAGGCGAAACACCTCCACCTCGGAGAGCGCCTCTTTGACGCTCTCGAGTTTGCTGGGCTGGATGATTGCGATGATGAGTTTCACAAGGCCGCCTTGGAGGGCAATGAGCGGGAGAGATCCCCGGGATTGCGGACCTTAAGGTTACCGCTGGGCGGTGGCCGCGACCACACGATTGTTCGGTCGGGGTCGCGGGCATGGCTTGGGTAGAGCCGCCGGGAGCCCCTGCGGCCATGCACACGAAGGATGCCCCGGCCTGGGCAAGCTAGGCGGAGCGCCCACCCAAGCCGGTGGGGCATCCTTCTGGACACTGCTGAATCGTGATGATGGTTGGGTGGTGCCAACTCAGAAAGCCGCCAACGCCCGTCCTGCACCGGGCCCGACGCCGCTCTCTCGCCGACCGCTATCCATCACCCCGGGGGAGGAGCAAATCTCATGCCGTGAGAGGCCAGGCGGTGCCGAGTTGGCGGGTATCGCGTTTCCGATCGGACTAGGTCGGATTCTTTGGGTTCGTAGAGGTGCGTACTATCCGCACTGCCCGGTTGGGCGAGCCACACCGCCCGTTTAAGGTGCAGGCCGCTGCACGGGAAGGGTGCAAGGGCTAGCATCAGAGCCCCGTGTGGACGAGGCTATCGGGGCCTGCGGTAGCCGAGCCGCGGTGGACGAGGTTTACCCATGCTTCCAGATGACACCGTGAAATGTGCCCCGCCCGTCGGGCTGCTGCGGGAGGAGCTCGTCAGAGCGCTCGCCGCCGCCTTTCCCGCCGCCGCTCGTCAGCCAGGTGAGCCCGCGGCCGCAACGGTGCTGCCCATTCGTGGCGGTCGGGCAGCCGCGCTCGAGCGGCTCTCGCAGCTCGAACCGGTTGCCTACGCCCGGACCCGCAACCACGTGGATGGCGCCGTGTCGCGGCTCTCGCCCTGGATCCGCCACGGCGTCCTCTCGCTTGCCGAGGTCCGCGATCGAGCCCTTGAGCTGGCTCCCGATCCGCAGGCCGCCGAGAAGTTTGTCTCTGAGCTCGGCTGGCGAGACTATTGGCGGCAGGTGCACGCGGCGGTCGCCGACGGCATCAACGCCGATCTCGAGCCGCCGGCTGCAGCGACACGAATCCCGCAGAGCGACCGCGTGCCCCCCGACGTCCTTGCCGCCACCACCGGCATGGCCTGCATCGATGCCTTTGTCCATCGGCTGCACACCACCGGCTGGCTCCACAACCACGAGCGAATGTGGCTGGCATCCTGGCTCGTCCATGTTCGCGGAGTTCACTGGCGGGCCGGAGCCGACTGGTTCCTGTCCCACCTCGTCGACGGCGACCCGGCGAGCAACCACCTCTCCTGGCAGTGGGTGGCCGGCACCTTTTCAGCCAAGCCCTACATCTTCAATCGCGACAACCTCGAGACCTTCACCGCGGGCAGCCACTGCCGCCGCTGCCCGGTGTTTGGCGTGTGCGACGTGGAGGGCTCCTACGAGGATCTCGCAGCGCGGCTGTTCGCATCCGGCTCCGGGCCGCGGCCCGGCCCCACGCCCCGGATCCGACCGGCGGCAGCCTGGCGACCTGGTGAGGCCGGGCCGGTGCCGCAGCGGCCGCTCGTCTGGCTCACGCTCGACTCCGCCGCGGCGACCAGCCCAGCCGCAGCCGCCCATCCCACCAGCCCGACCGTATTCGTTGTCGACCCCGCCTGGCTCGCCGCCGAGCAGCCAGCCCTCAAGCGGCTCGTGTTTCTCTGGGAGTGTCTCGCCGACCTGCCGGAGGTTGAGATCCAACTCGGCGATCCGCGGACGATCCTCCCCGCCCGGGCCCTGGCGCTCGGCTGCGACGCAATCGTGGTGGCCGACACCCCCTGCCCGCTCGTTCGCCGCGCGGCTCTGACGATCGCCGCGGCGGTGCCCGTTCACGTTGCGGCATGGCCCGCCTTCTGCGACCGCTCGCGGGTCACTGACCTCGGCCGGTTCTCGCGGTTCTGGCAGAAGGCGGGCCGCACGGCCCTCACGCCGACGCAGCGGTGAGTTCGGTGGTGAACATGTCCCAGGGGGCAGCCTGCGGCGGGGCCGAGGTGAGTTCGATCCGCCGTCCGGTCAGAGGATGGTCAAACGCCAGGCCGGCGGCATGCAGTCCGAGCGTCCCCTGATTGACAGCTCCCGGGCTGTAGAGCCGGTCGCCGATGATCGGGCAGCCGAGCCACAACAGGTGGACGCGAATCTGGTGGGAGCGGCCCGTGAGAGGCCGGATTTCGAGCAGGCTTGCGGCTGTGCCCGCAGGATCGCGTTGCGTTGCGAGGATTCGCCAGGCGGTCGCAGCCCGACGGCCGAAGACATGGTCTACCCGCTGTCTGGGCGGCCGGTCGCGGTCGCCTGCCAGCGGCAGATGCACTTCCCCGTGGGCGGCCGGCGGCCGGCCGGCGACGATCGCGAGGTATCGCTTCTCAACGAGCGACCGTTCGAACGCCCGTCCGAGGAGCGCCCGCGGCCCCGGCCCGCGCGCGAACACGAGCAGCCCTGAGGTGTCGCGGTCGAGCCGGTGCACGGCCTCGAGCGGGCCGAATTCCGCGGCCAGCAGTCGGGCCACGGCGGGCGGATCGAGCGGTGTGCGAGCCGGCACGCTCGGCAGGCCCGAGGGCTTGTCGACGACCAGGATCGCCTCGTCGGCGTAGACAACCCGTGGCACCGGGATGTTCATGCCACGACCCCCGGCCGCCTCACAGGAGCCCGAGCAGCGACACCCAGCGGCAGAGCGTTTCCGCCGGTGGGCCCGCCGCGTCGCCATCCGGCAGGAGGCCGGCCGCATAGCCGGCCTTCACGAGCCGCTCCCGGTCGGCGGCCACCCGCTCGCGGGTAAGGTCGTCGGCACCCGGCCCGAGGAGCACCCACCGGCTGCCGCCCGGCTCGGAGGGCTCGATCTGAGCGTTGCGGGGCAGCGACCCGCCCACGAGCGCCACGCCACCGGCGGCCGATCCGAGCCGCTTGGCCACGATCCAGGCGAAGGCCGCGCCGCCGTCTGAGCCTGCGATACCGATCCGGGCCGCATCGACCGGCCGCCGGGCATGCAGCGAGGCGATCGCCCGCGTCACCCTGGGAAGGTCGTCGCGACTCCAGGTGGCGGGATCGGCGGAGCCCGGCAGGATCACGGCCACGCCGTGGCGGACCGCCGCTGCCTTCCAGACCGTTGCCTCGGCGTCGGCCACCTTCCCGTGCGGGCCACCGAGCCAGACGAGCAGACCGACGGGGCCCTTGCCCCGCGGAATCACGGCCAGCGGCGGATCGGCCACTTCCGCCGCGGC
>JBBEEF010000159.1:0-6793 GCA_040880915.1 Pirellulales bacterium | reverse complement strand
GGCCCTTGCCCCGCGGAATCACGGCCAGCGGCGGATCGGCCACTTCCGCCGCGGCGAGCCGCACAACCTCGACCTCTTCAGGCGGGCCGGCAAGCGGGTCTGCCAGCGGGCCGGCCAGCGGGCCTGCAAGCGGTGGTGCCGCGGGTGGGCCTTCGGCGGGCACCTGTTCTGGAATCTCATCGGTGACGATCGAGATCGTCGTGACCGCCCCGTCGCGGCGGACCGACAGCTTCACGCTGTCGCCAGGCTCGATCCCCGCCAGCACGCCGGCCAGCGACGCGCGGCCGTCGAGCGGTGTCGCGGCGGCATCACCGCCGGCGATCGATTCGATGACGTCTCCGGCCAGCAGACCGGCCCGCGCAGCCGGCCCGTCGGGCAGCACCCAGCCCACCCGTACCTCTCGCCGCTCGTCCTCCTCGTCGTCGGTCGTCACCACGCAGCCGATCACCGCCCGTCGCCAGGGGGGCAGCGTGGCCACGAGTTCCGCCCGCAGTTCGACACGCTCCGGCTTGTTCGCATCACCGCCGGACCGTTCCACGGTCACCACCACCGTGTCTGCGGCGTACTTGGGCGCGATGGCGTGCCGCGCGTCGGCGATCCTCCTGACCGGCCGGCCGTCGATGGCGACAATCCGGTCGCCGGGCAGCAGACCGGCCCGGGCAGCGGGGGATCCCTGGCGCACCGACGCGATCACGGGCGGTCCGTTGATCACGTCCTGCGAGCGGTACGCGATGCCGATGATCCCCGCGTCGAGCGAGTCGCCCGCGGCCAAACGCGGGAGCACGGCGAGGATGTCCTCGAGCGGAACGGCGAAGCCGATGCCGGCGTCGTAGAGCTCGGTGCCTTCGGTCATGCCGGCGGTGTCGGCCGGCAGCGGAGCGAGGATGCCGATCACCCGCCCGGCGATGTCGACGAGCGGGCCACCGTAGTTCATGGGCGAGACGGCGGCGTCGGTCTGCACTCCCCGGCCCCAGGCGCGGTTGGTCGCCGACACGATGCCCACCGCCACGCTCGGCGCTGTGGCCGACCAGCCGCGGCCCACCGCGATCGCCCACTGCCCTGGCCGCAGGTCGGCCCTCGGAACCGGCTCGAGCGGTGGCGTGTCGGGCAGCCGCTCGACGGCCAGGAGCACGAGGCCGCGGGAGCGGTCGCGGGCCTTGACGCGGGCGGCCCGCCGGCCACCGTCGGGGAGCACGATCACCGCGTCGGCGACGTCATCTGGAATCGCAAACGTGGTCGCCAGCACGAGGCCCGGGCCCACGACCGTTCCCGTCGCCGGCCCGCTGCCGGGCGCCGCCTCCACGCCACCATCACCGCGGGCCGTGAGCGCCAATGGCTCGATCCGCACGACAGCCGCGGCGACCCGCCCCACAGCTGCTTGAAAGGCAGCCTCCTCGGCGGTCGTCGGCTCGGCGGCCACCCGGCCTGCCGACAGGCAGACGGCCAGGCATGCCGCGACCACGGTCAGCATCTGCCTCATGGCTGTTCTCCGGCAGGCGGCCGCGGCCCGAGGTCGAATTCCTCGAGCGAGCCTGCCCTGATCACCGTGATCCGCACCGGATCGCCCACGGCGAGCCCGCCAAGTGCCTGTTCTACGGCGGCCCGCGTCGACACCGACCGGCCGCCGACGGCGATCAGGAGGTCGTCAGACCGGAGGCCGGCGCGGGCCGCTGCAGAACCGGGATCGACCGACTCCACGAACGGCGGCGTGCGATCGAGCAGGTCGGGCACGAGCACGGCCCCCACGATCCGCGGGTCGAGGCGGGTTGCATCGACGGGTACGGCGGCTGATGCCGTGCCGGTGAGCACCGCGTCGCTGCCCGCCGCCAATTCGGTCACGGGCAGTGCGTAGTTGAGCCAGATGCCGCTGGCCGTGCTGCGGAGTTCCTTGCCGAGCATGCCGACGAGCCGCCCCCGGGCATCGACCACCGCCCCTCCCGGCGAGCCCGGGTTGTTGGTGGTGCAGTCGAGCACGTAGACATCCCCACGGTAGGGTGCTTCGGCAGCGCCCCGCCGCGCCTCGAGCGGCGCGACCACCGCGACGACGCCCCGCTGGACCGTGACCCGCTCGTCCCCCACCGCCACGCCAAACATGTTCGAGAGCGCATACACCCGCGTGCCCGGAGCGACCGAATCAGCGGCGGCCAGGGGGAAGGCTGGCAGATCGGTGGCGTCGATCCGCAAGACCGCCAGTTCCCGCCGCGGGTCGACGCCCACGAGCCGGGCCACGTATCGCCGGCCGTCGTCGAGGACGCAGTCGATCTGCTCGGAGTCGAGCACGGTGCTGGCCGCCGTGAGGATCATGCCGTCGGGGGAGACGAGAATCCCCGACTGATAGCCCTCGAGACTCCGCAGGCCGCCGGCGCCGTAGAGCTTCACCACCTTGCGGGCTGCCTGGGCGATCACCTGTTGCGGCGGCGTGTCTGCGACAGCCGCAGCGGCAACCGCCGCGATCCCGCCGCCGACCACCACGAACTGGAGCAAAAGCAGGAGCAGGAGCCGGAGCTGGAGCTGGAGCTGGATCATGGCGTCGCCTCCCCGAGGTCGACAGTTTCAAGGAGGAATGTGCCGAAGCGTTCGCTGCCCCGCCAGACCTCGAGCCGGGCCGGCCTGCCGGCCTTGTCATCGGCCGCCGCGGTGATGCGGACCTCGCAGGGATCGGCATCGGCCGCGGTCCACAGGTCAACGCCCACGATCCGCCCGCCGGCATCGACCGCGAGGCGGGCCTCCACGCCTGCCACCACCGTCTCGAGCACGTCCACAAAGTCGCCACCGGCCGGATCGATCCCACGGAATTCCCTCGGCGCCCTGCCCCAGTAGGTGGTGCGGCCCACCGCCGCCGGCCCCTCGACCACGATCCGCCGCCAGACCACGAGAGCGGCGAGCAGTCCGCCGCTGCCCGGGGGCACGGGGCTCGCGTCGAGTTCCCCGCCGGCATCGAGCTCGGAGGTTCCCGTGGGGAGGTCGATCACCCCCAGCGAGTCGGAGACCTCGATGCGGAACTCCCCCCCCTCTTCCATCTGGCCGGCGAGCACCCAGGGGCCCTTGCCGGCCTTGCCGCGGGCCGCCGCGATCGCCCGGCCCACGCGGTCCCGCTCGATGACATTGAAGTGGTAGTTGGTGAACCCGGGGCGGGCCTCGTACAGGTCGCGGACCGCCGCTGGCAACTCGGGCTCGCCGGCCGCCGGCCCGGCCCCCTCCGGCTGCTCGGCCCCAGCGGTCACGATCGCCGCAAGTTCGGCGGCCGCATGCACCCGGGCGAGCCGCACGAGTAATTCCTGCCGCCGACCCCCCTGCCTGACGACGAGCGGCACCTGCCAGCCCGCCGGCAGCGTGCCGAGCACGTTCTTGAACGCGTTGACCGTGCGAACAGACCGGCCGGCCAGCGACACGATCTCGTCGTCATACCGCAGCCCCTGCCGCCAGGCGTCGGAGGTCTCGAGGATGTCGGACACCACCACCCGCCCGTCAGCGGCGGTGGCCACGGTCGCCCCGAGCGTGGCGTGGTCGCACAGCCGTCCCCCTCGGAGGCAGCCGAGGAAGTTCCGCAGTTGGTTGGCCGAGATGGCATAGCCGGCCCCCACGTTCACGCGGCCGCGTTTCTCGAACGAGGCCCGTCCGTTCACGCCGATGAGCCGCCCCGCCGCGTCGAACAGGCCGCCCCCGGAGTTGCCGGGATTGATGGCGGCGTCGACCTGCAGACAGTCGGCATACTCAAGGATCGTGCCGGCAGGAAACTGGTAGCGGTGAGTGCCTGAGACGATGCCTGCCGAGATCGAGGGCACGAGGTCGGTCGCCAGGAGAAAGGGATTACCCGCGGCGAAGCACCAGTCGCCCACCTCCACCTCGTCGCTGTCGGCGAGGGTCGCGAAGGGAAAGTCGTCGCGACCGAGGAGCTTGATGAGCGCGACGTCGCCGGTCGGATCGAGCCCCACGAGCACCGCCTCGTAGAGCCGGCCGTCGGCGAGCCCGCAGGTCATCGCCACACCGGCCGGCTGGACCACGTGGAAGTTGGTCAGGGCATAGCCGTCGGCGGTGATGAGCACCCCCGAGCCTCCGCCGGAACTCCCGGCGAAGATCGCGACCGCCGTGTCAGTTGCGGCGCGGATCACCTCGACCCGCCGGGCCTCGGCCTCGAGCACTACCGGATCGACACCCACGACCGGCGTTGCGAGCAACGCGGCGGCAACGCAGGCAAGAAGGATCTGGAGACATGTCGGTGGCACACGGAGGATCATTTCTCGAACGCCGCCTCCGCGAGCCGCACGCCGCAGCCGATGCCGCCGGCCACGAAGTCGACCGTGATGGTGAGCCGTCGCCCACCGGTGACGTCGCAGTCGATCGCGATCGGTCCGTCCTCGACGGCGGCCGCGTCGAGCCGGCGGCGGAAGGATTCCCGGCCGTCGATCGCCACCACGAACTCGACCCGGGCTGGTGCGGAGACGGGCACATCCCGCGTGACCGCGGCCCGAAACCGTCGGCTGTCGGCGGGCACCCGCCAGGTGGCGACTGTCCGCGGCCGCGCAAGCAACGTGCCGGGCGAGTCCCCATCAGGGCCGGCGATGAACCGCGGTGCGAAGAATGCAGCCAACCCGTCGACCGCGGCCAGCGAGCCGAAGAACGGTTCGACGTCTGTCCGCTCCGGCGGCAGCGTGGCCAAGGGAACGGTGCGGCCGGCGGCGTAGTCGATCGACCGCAGGAGCGGAGCAGGCAACCGCAGCGAACCGTCAAGCTCGAGGCCTTCGGCCGACCAGCGAACGAGACCCGCCTGAATCCGCCCGCCCGCGACCCGCACCACCGTGCCCCCCGCCGGCTCGGCCGGCTCCCGCAGCCACTCGAGGCCAAGGATCTTCGCCCGCTTCACCGGGATCGTCTCGCCGTCGAGGACAACGCTGACGCTCTCGGCGCCCACGCCCGCGATCGCGCACTCCACGTACTCGGGGCCGTCCTCGCGGCGGACCACGACCACGTCGCCGGCCGGCTCCGCGGGGAGCCCATCCCGCCAGGCCGGCCGCTCGGCGTCGGCGGCCATCCAGGCCACGCTCCGCACCCGCTCGAGGGGCAGCACGATCCTTCCTTCGGCAACCGTCACGACGCCGGTATCTCCCTCCTGGAGAAAGTCGGTTCCCGTCAGCTCACCGCCGTCGGTGAGCAGCACCTGCACGGTCGCCGCCGCGGCCCGTCCGGCTGGCTCGCTCACGACTCGCCGCACGTTCGCCAGCGGCCAGGAACGACGCGCCCCCTCGGCCACAAGCGTCACGGTTTCCTCGTCGATCGCCAGGAGCGTGCCCCGCGCTCCTGTGCCGTCGGCGAGTTCGACGCGGGCGTCCGCACTGCTGTCATCGCCACGGGCTGCGGCGGCGAACAGCGTGATGGCAACGGCGGCGGCGGTGATGGGCCGCAGTCTCACGGGGACCGCTCCTCCCCGGTCGCCAGCCGCTTGAAATACTGCTCGATCGCCTCGCGGTAGTGAGGGGGAAACTCACGGCCGATCTGCTGGAGCGCCGCCTCCCGCTCGTGCGGTGGCAGATTGCCCCAGCCGTCGCCTTCGCCGAGATTCCGCTTCTTGACCTCGCCCGGACCACGGCCCCCAGCGATGCGGCTGTCGTCCATCGGTTTCCCGGCACCCCCCCCCTGCCCCGATCCGCCGGCGCCGGCTGAGCCCGACGCCCCCTGCTGCTGCTGTTGTTGCTCGGCCTTTTCGATGAGCTTGTCGAGCGACTCGATCACGCCGTCTTGCACCCTGCGGGTCGCGGGTCCGGCGTGGCCGAGATCCAGCCGCCGCCGCACGTCGCGAATCCGGCGGGCGATGTGGTCGAGCGATTCGGCCTCCACCGCCGCGATGTCGGCCCGCAGGAGCAGGGCGAGCCGCGCGTACCGCACGGGAATCTCGGTCTCCCGTTCAAGCAGTCGGTCGAACGAATCGACCGCCGCCTGCCGGTCGAGCAGCCAGTGTTGGCAGCAGCCACGGTGGAAGAGCAGCCCCGCCGGGTCGATCGCGGTCTCGACCTCGAGGTCCGCAAGCAGCGGCAACGCCTCGTCGAATCGCCCCTGCCGCACAAGCTCGCGGCCGAGCCAGAGCGTCACCGCCTCGCGGGGAAACGCCGCCATCTCGGCCGACTCGACCCAGGCCGGCGGCACGGCCGGCCCGCCCGGCAGCGAGGCCATGTCGCGGAGGGCCGCCACCCGGGGATCGACAAGGGCCACCGTGTCGACCGCCGCGGTGACGACGTCGTCGCTGACCCCCGGCCTGCTCCAGATGTCGTCTACGCTGCCCGGTTGTTGGGCCGCGTTCTCGTGCGCCCTAGCCCAGGCAACCGCCCGCTCCCGCACCTCCGCCGTCGTCGGCTTGGTCCAGGATGGTGCCCGGGCGAGTTCCGGGTCTCGCAGCTGCAAGGCAGACGCAGGCTCGCTGGCGTAGCTACTCTTCGTCGCACCGATCGCTGCGGCTAGCAGGAGGAAGAGCGTCACAGCCTGAAACATGGGAGGTTCCAAGGGAGATGCCGAATTCTCTGCATCATACCGCTTTTGAGCCGGGGTCACGGCATGGGTCGGCGGTTTGGCGGCCATAGAAGCCTCCGGCGCGAGCCGGGGGACTGTGACGACGTGCACGGGAGGGCGGGGCCAGGCCAAATGACGTGGTGCACGTCTGGGGGTGTGGATGACGGGCTCGCCCAACGACCCGCCGTCCCCGGGCTCGCGCTCGGGGCTTCTATGCCACGTGTGTGGCGAGCGACACTTCGGGCGCCGGCCTGTCTGGCCTGTCTGGCCTGTCTGGCCTGTCTGGCCTGTC
>JBBEEF010000158.1:16320-17670 GCA_040880915.1 Pirellulales bacterium | reverse complement strand
CACGGGCAACCCCTCCCCCTGACCCATACAAGCCCTGGGCGCGAGCCCGGGGACTGCGGGAGCAAAGGCCACCCCTCCTGCCATGCCGCCATCCACCCCGCCATCCACACCGCTTGAGCCTGGCTCTTGTCCAATTGGTGTGCCACGTCACAGTCCCCCAGCTCGCGCTGGGGGCTTTTATTGCGGCACACGCCGTGCCCTCCAGGATTGCGATTCTCTATCTGCGCTTGCTTGCGAGGCCGGCGAGATAGCACGGGCAACCCCTCCCCCTGACCCATACAAGCCCTGGGCGCGAGCCCGGGGACTGCGGGAGCAAAGGCCACCCCGCCATCCACCCCTCCTGCCACACCGCAACCCGCACTGGGCCGAACGCCATTCCTATGAATGGCCTGTTCCACGGACGGGTATGATTCGGGTCCTTGTGGAGCCAGATCGAGTGCCAGTGGAAGCCGAGACGAGTGTGCCCGACCTGACGGGCAAGACCGTGTTCGCGCTCGATCTATTGTCGCGGGCCTACCAACTCTTCCACGCGCTGCCGGAGATGACGGCCCCCGACGGCCGGCCGGTGTCGGTCATCTTCGGCCTCACCCGCGACCTGCTCGACATCGTCGAGAAGAAGCGGCCCGATTATCTCTTTTGCGGCATGGATGCGGCCGGGCCGACCTTCCGTCACGAGCGGTTCGAGGCCTACAAGGCCAACCGGGCCGAGATGCCGGCCGACCTCGTGCCCCAGATCCCGCTCGCCCGCCGGCTGCTCGACGTGTTGGGCGTTCCCTGCCTGGAGCTCGCCGGTTACGAGGCCGACGATATCCTCGCCACGCTGGCAACGCGGGTCACCGCGGCGGGAGGATCGTGCACGATCGCCACGAGCGACAAGGATGCCCGGCAGCTGCTCGGTGACCAGGTTCAGCTGCTGAACCTGAGGAACAACGCCATGCTCGGGGTCGTCGACCTGGCGGCCGAGTGGGGCATCCGGCCCGATCAGGTGGTTGACTTTCTGGCGCTCGTCGGGGATGCCGTGGACAACGTCCCCGGCGTGCCCGGGATCGGCCCCAAGATCGCCGGCGAACTGCTGCAGAGATTCGATACTCTCGACGGCGTGCTCGCCAACATCGACCAGGTGTCGGGGGCGAAGCGGAAGGAGAATCTCGCGGCCCATGCCGATACCGCGCGGGCCGGCCGGGAGCTGATCCGGCTGGAGACCAACGTGCCGTTCGAGATTCCGTGGGCGGCCGGCCGGCGGGCCGATCCCGACCCGGAGCCGCTCGCGGCCCTGCTGCGTGAACTCGGCTTCCGCAGCCTGCTGGGCAGAGTCCGGACCCGGACCGGGGTCGTCGCCCCGGCGGTGAA
>JBBEEF010000158.1:1622-16220 GCA_040880915.1 Pirellulales bacterium | reverse complement strand
CCGGCCGCGATCGTGCCTGCATCGGCAGCCGAGGCCACGGAACTCGCGTCTCGGCTGCGGTCGCTGGGGGAGGTTATTATCTGCATCGCCCTGCCCCAGGGAGCCACGCCGACAACGCCCCCCTTGGGCGTGGCTATCGCCGGCGGCATCACGGTCGCCTGGTTTCCGGCCGAGCGGCTGGCGGACTGCGGGCCGCTCCATGAGCTGGTGGCGAGTTCTGCCGTCGCCAAGCGGGGGCACGACCTCAAGCGGCTAGACGTGGCGTTTCGCACGCTGGGGATCGAGCTCGGCGGGGCGGCGTTCGACACGTTGCTGGCGACCTACCTCCTCGAGGCAGGCGAGCGAAACCTCGGGCTTGTCGAGACCTGCCGGAGGCACGGTCTGGGGAACATCGTGCCGGCCGACGCCGCGGCGGCTGCCGCCGTCGAGCATCCGATCGGTCCCTCGGCAGCGGCCGCCCACATGGCCGCCGTGGCCGGGCTCTGCGGGCTGTTGCCCCGGGCCCTCGACGAGGCGGGGCTCGCGAGCCTGTTTCACGACCTCGAGATGCCGCTCGCCCGGCTGCTCGCCGACATGGAATGCCGCGGCGTGCGGATCGACACGACCCTGCTGGCGGGCCTGTCGGCTGAGTATGCAACGCGGCTTGAGACCCTGGAAGCGGAGATCCACGCGATCGCCGGCCGGCCGTTCTCGATCGCCTCGCCGATCCAGGTGCGGGCCGTGCTCTTCGACGAGCTCGGGCTTCCGGTTGTGAAGCGGACGAAGACCGGCCCGAGCACCGACGCGGAGGTGCTTGAAGAGCTCGCCCGGCTCCACCCGCTGCCCGCCAAGCTGCTCGAGCATCGCAAGTATGCAAAGCTCAAGAGCACCTATGTCGATTCGCTGCCGGCGCTCGTTGATCCCGGCACCGGCCGGATCCACACCACCTTCAACCAGACCGTCGCCGCCACCGGCCGGTTGAGTTCGAGCGACCCCAACCTCCAGAACATCCCGATCCGCACCGCCGAGGGGCAGCAGATCCGGGCGGCGTTCGTGCCCGGCCTCGACGGCTGGCGGTTTGTGGCGGCCGATTACTCCCAGATCGAGCTGCGGGTGCTCGCCCATCTCTCCGGCGACCCCGCGATGAAGGAGGCCTTCGCCACGGGGGCCGACATCCACGCCCGGACCGCGGCGGCGGTTCACGGCGTGGCTCCCGCCGACGTCACCGAGGCGATGCGCCGGACGGCGAAGGCGGTCAACTTCGGGATCCTCTACGGCCAGAGCGGCTTCGGCCTCGCGAAGAGCCTCGGCATCCCACAGGACGAAGCGGTTGCGTTCATCGCCGCCTACCTCGCGACCTTCGCCGGCGCTGCCGCCTTCATGGACGACGTGCTCGACCGCTGCCGCCGCGAGGGCCACGTGACGACGATCCTCGGCCGCCGCCGCGGGATCGCCGGCGTCCGTGACCGGGCGGCGCGGCGGAACGCCGCCGGCGTGCCTGCCCTTGCGCTGCCCGAGCGAACGGCCGTCAACACGGTGGTGCAGGGCTCGGCGGCCGACCTCATCAAGCTGGCGATGCTCGCGGTTGACCGGCGGCTCACGGCGGAGAAGCTCGAGGCGGCACTCGTGCTCCAGATCCACGACGAGCTTGTGCTCGAGGCTCCGGCCGCCGAGGTGGCGGCGGTGGAGCGGCTGGTGGCCGAGGAGATGCGGGGAGCGATGCAGCTCGACGTGCCGCTCGAGGTGTCGGTGAGTTCGGGCACCACATGGGCGGAGTGCGGATGATGACCGTCGTCGGACTCATCGGCCGGATTGCCGCCGGGAAGTCGACCGTCGCCCGGGCGTTCGCCTCCCAGGGCGCCGAGGTTATCGATGCCGACCGGATCGCCCACGAGGTGCTCGCCGACCGGGACGTCGTGCAGGAAGTCGCCCGCCGCTACGGTCCCGAGACGGTCGACGCCGAGGGACGGGTGCGGCGGCCGGTGCTGGCCGGGGCGGTTTTCGGGCCCAGCGCGGCCCACGACAAGGCGCTTGTCGATCTCGAGGCGATTGTCCATCCGCGGGTGCGGCAACGGATCGAGGACCGGCTGGCGACGATCGCCGCGGCCCCCGGGGGGGCAGGGAAAGTGGTCGTCCTCGACGTGCCGCTGCTCGTGCAGGCGGGCTGGGACGGCCGCTGCGACTCACTCGTGCTCGTTGAGTGCGTCGAAGAGGAGCGGCAGCGGCGGCTTGACGGCCGCGGCTGGCCGGAGATCCAGCGGGCGGCCCGGGAGCGGGCCTGGCAGCGTGGCTATCAACCGCCTGGCCCCGAAAAAACGCTTGTCGTGGATGCCTCGGGCGATCCCGCATATACTCGATCCCAAGTCGACCGGATCGTTCGTTCGCTGAGCGGAAAGTGATTTCCGCTCTTTGGACCAAATGATCAGCCGGCTCCCGCCCGGGGTTCCTGTCTCCATCGCGATGCACTGCCCCGCTGCCTCCAGGCAGCGGGGAATCGGCATACCTGACAGCTCCTCTCACTTCCTTATCACGAAATTTGCCGGTCTTTCCTTCAGCCGTTCCAGGGTGGCCTTGCCTCCCTGAATTCCCAGGTGTTTTTATGACCGAGCCCGCAGTCCCGCATCCCGCCTCCGACCGTGAGCCCCTGAGCATCGCCGAGGAGATCGCCGAGGAGGTCAAGGATGGGCTCGACGTCACGAGCCACTACGAGGCGCTCAAGAAGGGAGACCCTTCGATCGCGAGCCTCCAGAAGCTCTCGATGCAGGAGCTCGTCGAACTCGCCCGGCAGGAGCAGATCGAGGACCTCGAGGGGGCCAAGAAGCAGGACCTCGTGTTCCGCATTCTCAAGGAGCGGATCAAGCTCAACGGGCTGATGTTCGGCGAGGGGACGCTCGAAATCCTGCCCGACGGGTTCGGGTTTCTCCGCAGTGCCGACTACCACTATCTCTCCTGCCCCGACGACATCTACGTCTCTCCCAGCCAAATCCGGCGGTTCGGCCTTCGGAACGGCATGAGCGTGGCTGGCCAGATCAGGCCTCCCAAGGAGAGCGAACGATACTTCGCCCTCCTGCGGGTCGAGGCGATCAACGGTGAGGATCCGGCCAAGCTCACAACGCGGGTGTTTTTCGATGAGCTCACCCCGCTGCATCCCGACGAGCGAATCCAACTGGAGACGACCGCCGAGGAGATCTCCACGCGGGTGGTGGATCTCGTGGTGCCGATCGGTTTCGGCCAGCGCGGGCTGATCGTGAGCCCGCCGCGGGCCGGCAAGACAATCCTCCTCCAGAAGTTGGCCAAGGCCGTGCTCGCCAATTATCCGGAGGCCTACGTCTTCATGCTCCTCATCGACGAGCGGCCCGAGGAGGTTACCGACATGGAACGGCAGGTGAAGGGGCCGTCCTGCGAGGTGATCAGCTCGACCTTTGACGAGAACTCCGCCCGCCACGTGCAAGTGGCCGACATGGTGCTCGAGAAGGCCAAACGGCTCGTCGAGTACGGCCGCGACGTGGTGATCTTCCTCGACTCGATCACCCGCCTGGCCCGGGCCTGGAATTCAGAGGTGCCCAACTCCGGCAAGATCCTCTCCGGCGGCGTCGATGCCAACGCCCTCCAGCGGCCGAAGCGGTTCTTCGGCAGCGCCCGCAAGGTGGAGCAGGGGGGTTCGCTCACGATCATCGCCACGGCGCTTGTCGAGACCGGCAGCCGGATGGACGACGTGATCTTCGAGGAGTTCAAGGGCACCGGCAACCTCGAGATCGTGCTCGACCGACGGCTCGTCGACAAGCGTGTCTATCCCGCCATCGACATCAACCGCTCCGGCACGCGTCGCGAGGAGATGCTGCTCGAGCCGGACGAGTACCGCCGGATCTGTGTCTTGAGGCGGGTGCTCTGCGACATGAACCCGACCGACGCGATGGAACTGCTCATCAACCGGCTCGCGAAGACCGAGTCCAACGCCCAGTTTCTCTCGAGCCTCAAGGCGTAGGATCTGCCGCTGCCCGTCATGAGCGAACCGCACGTTCCCCGCACCTTCGAGGGCTCCCCAGACCGGCTGCCGCCTGGCACCCGCGTGGCCCTGGCCGTCTCCCGCTGGAACGAGCCGGTGACCGGCCGGCTCCTGGCGGGAGCTGTCTACCGGCTGGCTGCGGCGGGCCTGCGGCCAGACGCGATCGACGTGGCCTGGGTACCGGGCTCCTTCGAACTCTCCTTTGCCGCCGACCAGCTCGCCGCCACCGGTCGCTACGCCGCCGTGCTCTGCCTGGGCGCGATCATCCGGGGCGAGACAAGCCACGACCGTCACATCGCCCAGGCCGCCGCGGCCGGCATCGAGGGGGTGGGGAGGGCCCGCGGCCTGCCGGTGCTCTTCGGCGTGCTCACCTGCGACACGCTCGCCCAGGCGCTCGCGCGGGCGGCCGGGAGCGAGGCCGACGGCTTCACGGGCAACAAGGGGGCGGAGACCGCGGCCGCGGCCGTCGAGATGATCGGCCTGGTCGCGGCGATCGCGGGCGTGTCCGGGAGCGTGCCCGCATGAGCCGTCGCAGCCGGGCCCGCGAGGTCGCCCTTCAATCGCTCTACCAGCTCGACCTTACCGGCGAGCAGGCCCCCAGCCCAGAACGTCTTGCCAGCCTGCATCGCTTCCATCGTGGCCGGCTGCGGTCGGCCCCGCTCGTGGACTTCGCCGACTCACTCGTCGAGGGCGTGCTCGCCCGCCGGGACGAACTCGACGCCGCTCTCGAGCGGCGGTCGGAGAACTGGCGGCTGTTCCGGATGGCCGCCACCGACCGGACCGTGCTGCGGATCGCTGCGTTCGAGCTCGCCCACACCGACACCCCTCCGGCGGTCGTGGCCGACGAGGCGATCGAACTGGCCCGGCGGTATGGGGGCGAGCAATCGCCGCGGTTCGTGGCGGGCATCCTCGGCCGGCTGCTGGACGACGTGGCGGCAGAAAAAACCTGAGCAACGAACATCCCGGCAGGATCCCAGCAGGACCCCGGCAGGAGCGTGAACCGGATGGGCTTTCTCGATCGAATCAAGGCGGGGCTCGCCAAGACCGTCAAGGTGCTCTCGACCGACGTCCGCGACCTCTTCAAGCGGGAGGGGCGGCTCGTCGACGAGGAATTTCTCGCCGACCTGCGGCGGGCGCTCGTCAAGACCGACATGGGGCCGGCCGCCGCCGAGGCGATCGTGGCCGACGTCCAAGAGCGGCTCCGGGCCCGGGTTGTCGATCCTGAGGTGGTCCTGGACTCGATCCGGCGGCAGTTGCTCGAACGGCTGCGGCCGGCAGAGGCGGGGCTGGCCGTCGCGGCAGCCGGCCCGACGGTGATCCTTGTCACCGGCGTGAACGGCTCCGGCAAGACCACGTCGATCGCCAAGCTGGCCCGGCTGTTCACGCGTGACGGAAAGCGGGTTGTGCTCGGGGCCGGCGACACGTTTCGGGCGGCGGCCGTTGAACAGCTGGCCATGTGGGCCAGCCGGGTCGGGGCCGAGATCGTGCGGGGCGAGACCGGCAGCGACCCGGCGAGCGTGGCCCATCGTGCGGTCGCCCGGACCATCGAGGGGGGCTTCGACGTCTGCATCATCGACACGGCCGGCCGCCTCCAGACCCAGTCCAACCTGATGCAGGAACTCGGCAAGATCCGCCGGGTGATCGCCAAGCAGATTCCCGAGGCTCCCCACGAGACGCTGCTCGTGCTCGACGCCACCGCAGGGCAGAACGCTCTTTCACAGGCCAAGGGCTTCAAGGAGGCCGCCGGTTGCACGGGCATCGTGCTGGCCAAGCTCGACGGCTCGGCCCGCGGGGGCGTGATCGTGCCGGTGGCCGAGCAGTTCGGGCTGCCGGTCAAGTTTGTCGGGGTGGGGGAGTCGGCGGACGACCTGGAAGCGTTCGTGCCGGAGCAGTTTCTCCAGGCTCTCCTCGAGGGGGCCTTCGACAAGGGCGACTGATCGGACGGCCCTGCCCGACCCGCAGGGCTTGCCAGCATTGCGTGCCGGTCGCGGAAACCTTGCCGCCCGGCGATTCGGCAGGGATTTCTTGGGCCCCAGAGGCCGATTGATGGTGGCAGGCGGGGGGATATCGGCTGCGGGCATGCTTGGCGGAGCGTGCGCGAAACTGCGTCTCCGTTCCGGAATACCTAGCAGTCCGCGCCGGATGCGGCCTGCATTCTTCACACCCACGCATTGGAGCATCCAAGACCATGCGATTTGCCAAGTACAAATTGCCGCTCTGGGTGGCCGGAGGCCTCCTGACGGCCACTTCCGCCACCGCCGCCGACCCGACGGTTTCTTCGGGATTCGACCCGGCTCTCTATACCCAGGTTGCCCAGGTCGACGTCCCGTCGGCCCCGGTGCCCGTCATTCCCAACGTTCCCCAGGAGGACGCCTACCAGATGCGGGCCCTGCCGCCACAGGAGGCGGCCGAGGCGCTCGACGACGGGCCAAACCGATATCTCGAACTCGACGCGCTCACCAGCCGCGGGATCAGCACCTACGGCTGGGTTGCGGCCGGGCTCGGTGCCAATAACTGGGGCTCTGCCTTCAACGGCCCGATCACGTTCAACGATCGCGCCTGGCAGGGCCAGATGAACCAGCTCTACCTCGTCAACGAGAAGCTGCTCGACACCGAGAACGGTGGCTGGGACTGGGGCGGTCGCGTCGACCTCCTCTACGGTACCGACTACATCTACACGACGGCCCGCGGCCTCGACGGCAACCTCTTCTACCAGCCGAACGCGGCCGGTTCCGGTGGTGCTCCGAGCTGGGGCAGCAAGTACTACGGTCTGGCGATGCCGCAGTTGTATGGGGAGCTCGGGTACGGCGACCACGCCGTGAAGTTCGGGCACTTCTACACGATCATCGGGTATGAAGTGGTGCCGGCCATCGGCAACTTCTTCTACACCCATGCCTACACCATGCAGTATGGCGAGCCGTTCACCCACACCGGCATCCTCGATGTCTGGTCGGTGAATGACCAGCTGACTGTCTACGGCGGCATCACCAACGGCTGGGATAACTACAGTGACCCCATCGATTACTTCGGGATTGCCAATCCTGGCTATCCAGGGGCCAACAGCAATGCGGCCTTCCTCGGCGGTGCCACGTTCAAGAGCTCCGACGAGAGTCAGGCCCTGACGATGACGGTGTCGAGCGGCAACGAGATCGGCTCGTTCGACCAGGTGTCTGGGCTGGCCAACATCGGCAACCGGTCGGTACTCAGCACGGTGTACATCAACGAGCTGAACGACAAGTTGACCTACGTGCTCCAGAACGACAACGGTTGGCAGTTCAACGCCAACACGACCGACACGCTGAACCAGGCCCAGCCTGGCACGGCTCTCTGGTATGGCATCAACCAGTACATGTTCTACACCTTCAACGACAACCTGGTCGGTGGCATGCGGCTGGAGTGGTTTCGCGACAACAACGGCTCCCGCGTGATCAATCCGATCCGCAACGCCCTGTTCGGCGGACCGTTCCAGGGTGGCTATCAGGGGAACTTCTGGCAGGCGACGTGGGGCCTCAACTGGAAGCCCCAGGGCAGCCGGAACTGGATTATTCGTCCTGAACTGCGGTACGACTGGTTCACGCCGGACAAGCCCAATACCCCACTGCCCTTCGGCAACTTCGACAAGTACGGCCAGTTCTACGGCGGCTGCGACGCGATCTGGCAGTTCTAATTGTCCCGGCGGCGGGGCCGTCCATGGCCCCCGCCGCCCTGGCAACCAAGCGTGAAAGCGAGGCCCACCGGAACCCGGTGGGCCTCGCCGCGTTTGGTACGCCGGCCATGCTCGGGGAGTGGGGTTTGGCCTGCCTCGGTGCTGGATGAGGGGCCGCCGGCGGAGGGGATGCTGCGACGTAAGTCCAGTGCCTTCGTCCCGCCGAGCGAAGCTGGGAAGGCTGCGCAATCGGCGTAAGCCGCGGAGTTGTACAGGTTGGCCCACAAACGCTAGCCTTTCCCCGGTGTTTTGGCCCACGAACCCTCGCGGGGCGGATCGTCTCCGTCCGATGAAATGGGGGTCTGGGTGACTCGGAGCAAATCACGATGACTATGACGAGCGTTGGGAGAAGGATCGAGATCCTGGGGCGGTTCGCCGGCGTTGCTGGCCGTACGGCCCTGGCTCTGGTCCTTGCCGTCGTGATGACGGCTACCCGCGGAGGGGACGGCTGGCTCACCGATTACGACCAGGCCCTGGCGACGGCCGAGGAGACAGGCCGGCCGGTCCTCACGGTCTTCACCGGAAGCGACTGGTGCCAGCACTGCCGGACGCTCGAGCGGAACGTGCTCCAGACCGAGGCATTCCTGGGCTGGGCTGCCGACCGGGTGGTGCTCCTGATGATCGACCTGCCCCAGCACGGCATTTCCCTGGAGGAGCGGAAGGCTCGCTCGCGGATCTGCGTCAAGTACGGGGTTCGGTCGTTTCCCAACACGGTGCTGATCGCACCGGACGGCACCAAGATCACCGCAGCCCCCGGCTACCACGGCCAGCCGGCCACCGTCTGGGTGTCGGCCTTCGAGGGGCATGCCCCTCTGGGCACCGTTTCCCTGCCGGCTGAAAACCCCCGGGTTCACTCCTCGATTGACGAGGCCGTGGAGAGTGCCCGCGGCACCAAACGGCCGATTCTGGTGGTGGTCTCGAGGCCCGGCGACCTCGCCGCCACGACCCGGCTGGCCTCGCTCATGCGAGACCCAGATTTCGAGTCCCTCGCCCGCGATAATTTCGTGGTGGCCAAGGTGCCGCCGGCAGGCACGCTTGAACGCTCCGCGGAGGATCTGGCGGTCGAGGAACTTATCGGCGGCGAGCTTGCTCCGGAAGCGGTCGAGATCGTCGTGACCGACGACGGCCATACGCCGCTGTTTAAAGAGTCGGGCTCCCAGGAACCCCGCGGCGTCGTCAGCGGCCTGCGCCGATTTCTCGCCAGCCGCCCCGCCGGCAGCCGCCGGTAGCTTGACGCATAGAAGCCCCCGGCGCGAGCCGGGGGACTGCGGCGTGGCGGCCCGTCTGACCCAGCCAGGCCATAGAAGCCCCCGGCGCGAGCCGGGGGACTGCGGCGTGGCGGCCCGTCTGACCCAGCCAGGCCAACCCGTCTGGCGTCAGCGGGATGCTTCGCTGAACCTGGCCACCTCGGCTTCGAGGTCGGTGGTGACGCCCCGGATCGCGTCGAGGGCCGCGGCGAATGCCTCGAGCGAGGTGGCCGATTCCGCCGCGTCGCCCCGCAGCGACTCCATTGCCGCGCGGATCTGGCGGGCACCCTGTGACTGGGCCGTCATGCCCTCGTGCACCTGTTCGAGAGAGCGGGTGACCGATTGCACCGGCTCAATGATTCGGCCGAGCTTCTCGCTCACCGCAGCCACCTCCCCGGTCCGGCTGCCGACCTCGTTGCGGAACCGGTCCATCTCCATCGTGCCCCCGGCAACCGCGGCCTGCATGTCCCGCACGAGCCGCTCGATGTCCTTCGTGGCCTGGGCGGTCTGGTCGGCGAGGCGGCGGATCTCCTGGGCCACGATCCGGAAGCCGCGGCCTGATTCCCCCGCCTTCTCGGCCTCGATCGTGGCGTTGACCGAGAGAAGATTCGTCTGCTCGGCCACCTTCGCGATCGTGGTCACGACCGAGGTGATGCCGGCGGCCCGTTGGCTGATCGTGGCCAGTTTGCGGGTGAAGGCGTTCATGGCATCGTCGAGGTGCTGCATTGAGGCCGCCATGCTGTCGAGCCCCTCGCGGCCCTCGTCCGCCACAGCCGCCGCCTCGCGGGCACTGGTCATCACGTCGCCGGTGGCCTCGAGAAGCTGCTCGCTGGTGGCGGAAATCTCGGCCACTGCCGCGGTGATCTCGTGGGCCGAGCCGCTGAATCCCCCCACCACCCGCTCCTGGTGCCGCAGGGCCGCGGTCGTGTCGGCATCGACGCCGGCCAGCCGACCGGCCGCTCCCCTGATCGCGGCCGCGAGGCCGCCGAGCGCATGCTGCAATGCCGCGACGGCTGCGAGCAGCCGGCCCGACTCGTCGCCGCCACCGAGCACCAGCGGATGCCGCAGGTCGCCACCTACAACTGCCTCAGCGGCGGCGGCGGCCTGATCGAGAGGTTGTGCGATCAAGCTCGCCAGCCAGTGCGCCAGCGGCACGGCAACCGCCACCGCGGCCAGCGCCGCGGCCGCTGCAAAGGCCGCCAATCGCAGTGGAGTCGGCCAGTCGGCCAGCCACGCAGGGCCTGCGGTCTGGGCGAAGGCGTCTGTCACCGTCAGGTCGCCGAGCCAGCCCGATCGAGCCGCGGCGGCGAGCATCGCGACCGTGACAGCCGCCGTCACGGTAACGAGTGCTCCTGCCGCAAGGGCCAGGCGGGTGCGGAGTGACATCGGTGGCTCCGAAAGCGAGGGGACCACCCGAACCCTAGTTCGCACCGGCGTGGTCCGCCAGCGGCAGGTGTTAGCGGGCCGGCGGCAGGGCCGCCACAACCGCTTCAATCGGCACCAGTGGCGGTGTCTGCTCGGCCGGTACCGCGGCGACCGTGCCGCCATGCCGCAGGCTGGCGGCGGCCCCGCAGCCCGCGATCGGCAGCAGCATGAAGGCCGGCGCGGCCAGCCAGGGCAGCCATACGGGAGCCCGCCGGCAGACGGCGGTGCGACAAGGCGGGATACTCGAAGGGGATCGCATGGAGGATTCCGGAGACAACGCCGGCAGTCGGTGGGACGAGGGGAGGAGAGATAGCAAGCGGCGCTCGCGCGAGGCAAGGCCACTCGCCGGAAGAGTGACAGGGTTTGCAACCTGCCATGGGTTCCGCTCGGGATGAGGCAGGCTCGCGGTCTGCCCCGCCGTTCCAGGACATTGCCCTGTTGAACGGCTTTGCCGCAATGGCCGAGGCGGGAATCGAACCCGCACGGAGATGTGATCTCCCCGGGATTTTAAGTCCCGTGCGTCTGCCAGTTTCGCCACTCGGCCGGCCGGCCGAATCCTATCCTGTTTTGCCCGGCTTCCAGCAACCGTGGTGGCGGGCGGGGGAGACGGGCCTACACTTTCACGTGCCCTGTCTTCCCCTGCCCGATATGCACGAGCCGTGAGCGACAACGCATCCGCCGACAATCCGCCGGCCGAAACCGCGGTCGCCCTTGTTCCCGGCGGGCAGGAATTTCCGGGGTTCGACGGGCTGTTCACGTCACTCGGCTCCCGCGGCTCCCTGGGGATGGACGTGCTCCTCGTGGGGCTCCTGGCCCTGCTGCCGGTCCTCGCCTGGAGCATCGCGGCCGTACGCCAAGGCCGCTACCTGCTCCATAAGCGGCTGCAGCTGTTCATCGTGGCGGCCCTGGCCGCGGGAATCGTCTTCTTCGAGATCGACATCCGTCTGCTGAGCGACTGGAGGGAGCGGGCCCGGCCGAGCCCCTGGTGGCCCGACGGCGTGCTCTGGTCGCTCGGCATCCACCTCGTGTTCGCCGTCTCGACCTTCGTGCTCTTGGTGTGGGTCGTGTGGGAGGCGCTCTCCCGGTTTTCTTCACCACCGCAGCCAGGCACGCACGGGCCGCGACACCGGCGGATGGCGTGGCTGGCGGCCATCGACCTCGGGCTCACCGCCGTCACCGGCAGCATTTTTTACTGGCTGGCGTTCGTGGCCTGACGAACCTCTGCCGCCGTGTCGCGGGCCCCGGCCCAGCGGCAGACCGCGATGCCGCCGACGTAGAGCAGGCAGAGCGGCACGGCCAGAAACAGCATGCTGTAGGGATCGGCGGGCGTAAGGATCGCCGACACGATGCAGATCCCGACCACCGCCAGCCGCCACTGGGAGGTGTAGGCCGCCAGCTCAAAGATCCCGATCCGTTCGAGGAAGAGCATCACCAGCGGCAACTGGAAGCCGAGGCCGAAGCCCACCGGCAGCACGAGCACGAAGCTCATCCACTCGCTGATCCGGGGATCGGGATCGAGGCCCAGCCAGTCGTTGAAGGCCAGCAGATAGGCGAGCACAAAGTCGAATACGAAGAAGAAGGCCAACAGCACCCCCGCCAGAAACAGGCCGATGCTCACCGGGAGGAAGACATGCACGAGCCGCTTTTCGTGCGGGTAGAGACCGGCGGCCACGAACAACCAGAGCTGGAGAAAAATCCAGGGGCTCGCCAGCACGAAACCCACGAGGATCGCGGCCTTCATGTAGATCCCGAAGGCTTCCTGGGCGCTCAAGGTCGTGATGCTTACCCGCGCATCCCGGGCCAGTGGCTGCCAGAGCATGATCGGCACGAGGGAGTCGACGTCGAAGCTGTCGCTGGCTGCGGCTGCAGGTGGCCCGGTGCTCGGCTGATCGGGTGACGTGGGCTCACCGGCGGCGGGCTCGCCGCTCTGGCTTTTGTCTTCGGTCACCAGCCGGCCACCGAGCATCCGTGCCAGCCGATCGGCATGCACCTCGCGAAGCTCGAACGACAGCCCCCGCTTCTCGATCGCATCGCGGATCTCAGCCTCGGAGTAGGGAAGGGCCGCCCCGGTCCAACTGGCTGCGGTGTCGAGGGACCGCTGTGAGTAATAGTCGCCGAGTGCCCGCCGCAGCGGCTGCTCGATGATGTGGACGACCGGCCGGGCGAAGAGAAGCCCCACGATCACCCCGGCCGCGAGCCCGAGGGCGGCCTGGATGAGGCGGCCCCGCAACTCTTCGAGGTGCTCCCCGAAGGTCATCGTCGAGCTTTGGAAGAGGTCGTCGTCGTCGGGACGTGGCATGGCTTGCACCTGACGGAGGCCGGGAAGTCCAGCCAATCGCTCCTGTTCGACTCTACTTCACGCCGCGGCATTCGCGGCCCCGGCCCCCTCAGGCCCCGTATTTGCCGAGCCTGAGGGCGTGGGCCATCGCCAGCAGCATCAGGTGCTTGGCCGGGAAGATCCCCAGCCCCCCCCGCAAACACGCCCGTTCCGAGAAGCCGTCGAGGCCGTCGGGCCGGCAGGTGTCGGCCGCCAGCAGCGTGGGCACCGGGTGCCAGGAATGGCCCTTGAGCCGGCTCGGCGTCGAGTGGTCACCGGTCACGATGAGCACGTCGGGCGAGAGTGCCTCGATTCGGGGGATCACCGCGTCGAGTTCCTCGATCCGCTTCACCTTGGCGGCGAACGCACCGTCCTCGCCGGTCGAGTCGGTGTACTTGAAGTGGAGGAAGAAGAAGTCGTAGTCGTTCCAGCAGCCGGCCAGGATGTCGAGCTGCTCGGAGAGCGTGGTCGCCTCGCCCACGAGCGTCATCCCCACGAGCCGGGCAAGCCCCTTGTACATCGGATAGACGGCGATCGCCGCGGCCCGCAGGCCGTAGAGCTCCTCGTAGGAGGGCAGGGCAGGGCGGCTGGCGAAGCCGCGGAGCACCATCCCGTTGGCCTGAGGCTCGTCGGCCAGAATCTGCTGCGACCGGCGGACGAACTCAGCGGCCACCTCGGCGGTGCGGGCCGCCGCGGCATCGAGCGGCTGCGGAGCGAGCGGGGGCACGCCCGTGGCCTGCGGGTCGGTGTCGGCAACGGCCCCGGAGAGCCCCGGCCCGCGAAACACGACCACGAAGCGGTGTTCCTTGACCGGCCGCACGAAAATCTCGACCCCGGGCACCGTCACAGCCTGGAGCCGCTCCACGACGCGAAAGCTTTCGGCTGAGGGGATTCGGCCGGCGCGGCGGTCGCTGATCGAGCCCGCCGCGTCGAGCGTGCAGAAATTTCCCCGGGCGGCGACGTCGTTGGGACCCAGCTCGAAGCCGATGCCGGTGGCCTCGAGCGCCCCGCGGCCGATCCTGAATTCCAGCGGGTCGTAGCCAAACAGGCCGAGGTGGCCGGGGCCTGAGCCGGGCGTGATGCCCGGCAGCACCGGCACGCTCGAGCCGCTCGTGCCCCGGGCGGCGAGCCGGTCGAGGTTGGGTGTGGCGGCGGTTTCGAGTTCGGTGCGGCCCCCCGGTTCCAGCGGCAGTCCGCCCAAGCCGTCGGCCACGAGGAGGACGATCTTGGAGGTGTTCTTCTCGGCCAGGTCGCGGACCAGTTCGTGCTCGATCACGGCAGGGGTGCTCCTCGGGGTATGCTTTTTCCGGCCCGCAGTATTCGGCCGCCGCCCACCCTGAACAAGCCCGGAGCATGAAAGCCAGTCGATGAGCGTGATCAGGCCGCGGCACCCGGAGGATCCGCTGGGACACGAGGCGACCGGGCCAGATGGCGGTTTGTGGAAACCAGGGTCTCTGGCCGGGCCGCTCGCGGAGGCCCGCGGCTCACTGCTCGCCGAGCCGGCAGATACGGACCTGCCCCGACGGCTCCTGGCCGAGTATGACACGCGGCGGAGCGAGAGCCGGCTATTCGCCGTCCTGGCCGAGGCCAGGCGGATCCGCGATCTAGTCGATCGGCTCGTGGTCGTCAGCGGAGGTGGGCACACGAGCGGAGGCGGGATAGCCGCCGGCACTCGCCTCCTGGTCGATTGCTGCTGCCATCCGTTTCATGATCAACTCTCACGCGGCGAGCGGGGCGGGCGGCCGCGGCTCACCTGGATCGACGGCCGGTTTGACAACGATCGCCTCCACGGGCTCCTCGATCTCATCGCACCGGCGGGCCGCTGCCCGTCCGACGACCTGCTCGACCGCTGGGCGATCCTGGCGATAGACCTACCCCGCGAAGACCTACCCCGCGAAGACCTACCCCGCGAAGACCT
>JBBEEF010000158.1:0-1522 GCA_040880915.1 Pirellulales bacterium | reverse complement strand
GACCTGCCCGGGCTCACGACCCTACGGCTGCTCCTGGCGACGCTCCTCGGCGGTGGTGATGGTGGGCGGAATCGTGTCAGCGAACGCTTCGTGGCCGTGGCCGCCGCTGGCAGCCGGCTGACGGCCCTCGCCCAAGCGCTCGAATGCCGCGGCCGCTTCACCGCCGAGCCGGAGCTCGATTCGACCGCCGGACTGTTCACGACGGCCGGCCTGCTGCCGGCGGCGATCGCGGGGATCGACGTCGTGCAGTTGCTCAAGGGCGCGGCGGCGATGCTGGTGCGATTCGCGGAGGCGCCGCAGGTCGACAACCCCGTACTAGCCGACGCGGCCACGTGTGTGGCAGCCCGCGCGGCCGGCCTGCCAGGCCGATCCTTCTCCGGGGGCGGGCGGCACCTGGCCGAGCTCGCCACCTGGCAGGGCGATATCCGTCCGGTCTTTGCCGGGGCGGCAGCGTTTGTGACGCACCTGTCCGTCGGCTCGCCGCGGCGAGACCGCCTCGTCCTTTCAGGGCTGGAGGCCGCCGCGACGAGCGACGGGCTCGACGAGCTGGTGGGCCACACGTGGCCCGAGCGAGTCGCCGTGACGCCGTCCCCCGAGCCTCTTCCCTTGCCCGGTTCTTTGCCCGGTCCGACGGCGACGATCCGGCTGCCGCGGCTCGACGAGCACGCGGTCGGTCAGCTGCTGCAACTGCTCGTACTCTCTTCCGCGGTGGAGCGGCGGCTTTAAGTGAGCGGTATAATTGCGGCACAGGCCCGCCCTGTTTCCGATCACGCCGTGGAGGTTTCCGATGCCCGTCACGTTCACCTGGACCGGCCATGCCACGTTTCTCATCGACACCGGCTCCGGCACGATTCTCGTCGATCCCTTCCTCGATGAGTGTCCTACGGCGAGCATCAAGGCGGCCGACGTCTCCTGTGACGCGATCTTGATCACCCACGCCCACTTCGACCACCTCGCCGACGCCGCCGCGATCGCGAACCGGACTGGGGCCGTGGTCGCCTGTGCCTTCGAGATCGCCACCTGGCTCGGCAAGCAGGGAGTCGAGAAGGTGCAGCCGATGAACCATGGCGGCCGAGTGGCTGTGCCCGGCGGCACGGCGAAGATGGAGATGGCCTTCCACTCCTCGAGCCTGCCGGACGGCAGCTACGGCGGCAACCCGGCCGGCTGGCTACTCGACGTGGCGGGCAAGCGGATCTACGTGGCCGGCGACACGTGCGTCTTCTCTGATATGGAGCGGATCGGCCGCCCGCAGAACGGCCGCGGCCTCGACCTGGCGATCCTGCCGATCGGCGACGTTTTCACGATGGGGCCGGAAGACTCGCTCGAGGCGATCCGGCTGCTCGGGCCTCGGCATGTGCTGCCCTGCCACTACGGCACCTGGCCACCGATCGCGCAGGACGCCACCGCCTGGGCCGAGAGCGTTCGCCGCGAAAAGCTCGCCGAGCCCCACGTGCTCGAGCCCGGCGAGACATTCACGCTTGGTTAAGCTGCGTTTCCCGCGAGCCCGGCGGCTGCGACGTGC
>JBBEEF010000157.1:0-2743 GCA_040880915.1 Pirellulales bacterium | reverse complement strand
GGGCGGCATGGACGCCCTGCTCCCGAGCCGGGCCATGCAGCCCGCTACGGAACGAGCACGGTGACCAGGCCGGTCGCGTCACCGCGGCGGCGGGCGAGGATCCGAAGGTAGGGGGGCAGGAATGCGGCCCGGTGGCTGAAGGGGCCGGGTTCCCCTGCAGGCTCGGCATGCTCGGGCTCGTGGACGTCCTCGATCATAAAGCCGGCCCGGCCAATGCCGCCCACGAGTGCCGTCATGGAATGGATGAACTCCTGCGTGCCCGCCTCGCGAAGCCGCCCCGGCGGCTCGGAAGGCAAAGGCTCGCGACGGCCGACGGCGTGGAGCAGCTCGAAGCGGCCGGCCATGTTCGGCATGAGCGACGCCTGGAGGCTCGCCGGGCTCTTGTGCTGGCTCACGTAGAGACCGCCGGGCCGCGTCACCCGGGCCACCGCCGTGAACACCGCCGCCACGTCGGGCAGGTAGCAGGTGCTCACCGGATGAATCACGAGATCGAACCGGCCGGCCGCGAGCATTCCCAGCTCGTCCATGGAGCCCTGCACGAGCTCGAGATCGACACGTCGCTCGCGGGCCACCTGCCGATCGAGGTCGAGCATCGCAGCCGAGCAATCGACGACCGTCACCCGGGCCCCGGCCGCCGCGTAGAGCGGCCCGTGCTTGCCGCCGCCAGCGGCCAGGCAGAGCACCTCGAGGCCGTCGAGCCGGGCGGGCAGCCACGGTCGCCGGCCGGGGGGGCCTCCGCCGCCGAGCCAGCCGCGGGGATCACCAAAGGCGGCATCGGCTGCCGGCCGGGCCAGCGGCACGCCCCCGGCGGCGAGCCGGTCCCAGGCCCGGGCATTGTGGGCGAGCGCCGCGTCGCGGGATGGTGTCGCCTCGGCAGTCATCGCGTTGCCCGCGGCCGCCGCAGCGCTCCCGCTGCGACCGCTCCGGCCGCCAGCAGGATCCAGGTGGCCGGCTCCGGCACCGATGCGAGCGTGAGGGCATCGATCGCGGCGTAGGTGGGCGTGTTGATGCCGAAATCACCGACATCGCTCGAGGCCCAGGATAGCCCGATCGATGCCGGCTGACCGTTGAGGGTGAGCGGCATGAGATCAAGCAGCTCCCAGGTGTTCACGATCGTGGTCTTACCGTCGCGAAAGTCTCCCAGGAAAAAGGTCGTACTGCCCGTGGAGCCGCCTGTGGCCCCGGCTCCTGAGTAACCGGTGAACGTGACGCTGAGGTAGTCGCCCGGCCCAAACTGCTTCGAAAAGCCGCTGCCAGTAGCCATGTCGCGGGCCGTGTAGGTCGTGTTCGTTATCCGCACCGAAGCCGGCAGATAGCCTGTCGGCAGGTCGAGAAAGACTGGCCTGCCCGAGAAAGTGTCGAAGTAGGTGACCGCGTAGATCGATCCGGCGAAGGGTGTGCCCGTGAAGGTGGCGTATTGGTTGGTGAAGGCGCCGTCCACGGTGTCGTTGATGTTTGAGTAGGCAAACCCGTTCCAAGAAATGAAGCCGCCACCCCAGTCGGTGAAGCCATTGCCAAAGAACACGCCGCCGCTGGTCCAGCTGGCGGTGTTCGCGGTGGGGCCGCCGTTGAAGTAGGAGTCGGCGGCGAGCGTGAGATCGGAGAAGTCGATCACGAGCGGGGCCGCCCCTGCCGCCCCCGTCAGGATTCCGACCGGCAAGACGACCAGGCCAGCCAAGATGCGGATCAGGCAAGAGCGGAACTGACGAGCAGTTGACATGAAACGCACTCCAATGAAACGGTGGTGTGGGAAAAATGAGGGTCGCATCGCGGTTCTCGCCTAGGGCTCTCAGGGCAGCGGCACAGCCTCGCCCCCGGCCCGGGTGCAGGCGGCGGCGAGGATCCGCAGGTCGGCGGTTTCGGCGATCAGTCGCACGGCCCCGTCGCCAAAGAGTGCATGGGCCCCGCCCGGATGACGGCTGCGGAGTTCGTCCTCCCAGGTCGGCCAGTTGATCGCGTACGCCTGGTCGAAGAGGTTGAGGCCACTGATCCACTGGCCTTCGGGCCACGGGCCGGCGGCACACTCTCCCGCCAGGATCGTCTTCGAGAGTCCGTCGGTAATCTGCCGGTCGGCAAAACTCCGGTCGTGGATGAGCACGCCCTTCTGCGGGCTGTTGGGCGACGTGATCCGCTCGCCTGCGAGGCCCCCGTAGTCACAGCGGCCCAGGCCGCCAACGGTGCCGCCACTGCGGTCGGCCGAGGGGCAGATGAAGATCGGCAGCACGGCAGCCGCCGCGGCCGCGTTGGCGGGATGGTCGTAGGGTTTGGAGAAATCGATCCGGTCGGCGAGAGGCTGCTCGTCGAGCCAGGGGAGGATAAACCCGCTCCAGGCCAGGCAGCGGTTGGTGGCCCGGGGAAACCCGTTCCATTTCCACTCCAGGCAGCCCACCGGAAACCGTCGCCTGGCCAGCAGGTGGCCGTGGAGGGCGCAGCCATGGTTGCGGAGGTTGTTGAGGCAGCTTGTTTGCCGGGCCGCCTCACGGGCCCCCTGCACCGCCGGGATGAGCAGGGCAACAAGGGCGGCGATCACAGCCACTACGACAAGCAATTCCACGAGCGTCATGCCGCGCCTGGAGCGGAACGAGCCCTTCGTGCGTCGAGCCATGCGTCGAGACCGACTGCAGACGCACCCTCCCCCGTCGGCCGACCCTGCGCACAAGCGTGCAGAGCGAGACCCCACGGACGGCAGGTGCGTGCAGACGGATCCATCAGTGCTTTGCGACCGACCGCGACTGCGGCCGTG
>JBBEEF010000156.1:0-17989 GCA_040880915.1 Pirellulales bacterium | reverse complement strand
GACCGATCTTTCCTTGGGGACTGTCCCCGCCGCGGGGACTGTCCCCTTTCCTGTGCCCGCAGTCCCCGGGCTCGCGCCCTGGGGCTTGTATGGGTCAGCCGAGCTCGCGCCCTGGGGCTTGTATGGGTCAGCCGAGCTCGCGCCCTGGGGCTTGTCTTGTATGGGTTCGTAGGTCGCCGAGGCCGCTTGGCCGATATCAAGCTCGCCCTAGCCTGCGACGTAGCCGGCCCAGTCGGAAGCGGGCCCACTGCCGGTGGTGCCCCAGCCGGCGAGGGCCGCCTGAAGTGCGTCGCAGTCAGACCGCGACGTCGGCCTTGGCCCTGGTGCACAAGCCACATCTGCCACCCGCCGGGCCATGAGCGGCACGCCGGGCGGCTCCGTTCGCCAGGCCTCGTGCGGCAGGCCACCGGCCGGGAGGGTGACCACGAATAGGTCGATGCCGGCGGCGACAGCGGGAGGTGGCTCGGTGCCATCGACCTCATGGGCCAGAAGCAGCGTGTTCCTGGAACTACGAGTCGCGGCCGCGATCCGACCGGCTTCCGCACCGGGCACAGCCGCAACCACCACAGCCACGAGCAGGGCCGGATGCCAGGCCCACGCGGCAAGCCGCTCAACAGCTGCAGCCATCTCGAGCGGCTGATCCTGCCCGTCGGCGAGCAGGCCGATCACGGCCACGCCCTCGGTGTCAGAGCGCTCGAGAAAGGTTTCGCTCGGGTCGGCCACAACCGCAGCCAGCGCGGCGTCGCGGAAGCCGGCGATGTCGAGATCCGCCGAGCGGCCGAGGATCCCCCGCGGCACATACCGCCGGCCGTCGAGCCAGAGAGACCGAGCCCGCACGCCCAAGCGGCGGAGGCCCACCGGCCGCTGCCAGGCGGCCAAGTCGCGGTTGCCGGCCACGAGCCGGGCGTCGAGGCGGTAGCGGTTTGGCAGTTCGGGCGTCCAGAAGGAAGGCTCTGTCAGGATCGCCCGGGCCACGACCGTGGCCACGAGCGGGGCCTGGGGCGGGCCCGGCACGGCCGCGAGCCTTGCCGTCACCGGTAGCGTGATCGCTCGGCGGCAGTCGGGGCCGGTGAGCGTGCCGCTGAGCGTGGCGTCGGCTGCGTCTACGCCCGGCGGCAACGCGGCCCGGAAAAATACCTCCGCCCGCAGCGAGTCGCAGCGGCCGAGAAGGCAGTCGAGGGGAGGGTCACTTGCCATCAGCAGCCTCTGTCACGCTCCAAGCTTCAGATCGTCCGTCACGGCGTGACGGACCTACGACCGCAGTGGCGTTGAGGAGCAGAGGCTACCCCGGCCCTGTCACCCTTCCGCCCCCGCGAACCGCGCGCGGGCCATGTCGCCGAGGTGCTTGAGGTCGAGCTTGCCGGAGCCGAGCACCGGCAGCTCCTCGATCACGGCAAAGGCGTCGGCCCCCGGAACCCAGAGGTTGGGCAGGCCCTTGGCGCGGAGCGCTGCGACCACGCCGGCGATCTCCCGCTCGGTCGGCAGGTGAAACACGACCAGCCGCTCCCCCTTGGCCCGGTCCGGCACGGCCGTCACCACCGCGAGCAGCTCCCCATCGGCCGCCCCGAGCGCCTCGTTGATCGCCTCCTCGACCGAGAGATGGGGCACCATCTCGCCGCCGATCTTCGAAAACCGGCTCTCGCGGCCGGTGATCGTGATGAAGCCCTCGCGGTCGAGCCGGGCGATGTCGCCGGTGCAGTACCAGCCGTCGTGGACAACCTTCTCCGTGAGATCCGGCCGGTCGAGATAGCCCTGCATGACGTTGGGCCCCGCGACCCAAAGCAGCCCCTCCTCGCCGACGGGCAGCTCGCGGTGTCCCTCCCGTTCGGTGATCCGCGCCCGGCAACCGGCGATCGGCTGGCCCACCGTGCCCTCGCGGGCATCGACGGGCCGGCCCGGCACATGCCTGGCCGGTGGCACATTCGCCGCCACGAGCGGGGCGAGTTCCGTCGCCCCGTAGGCCTCGACGGGCCGAACGCCAAACTTCTGCTCGAAGGCATCGCAGACTTCCTTGGGCAGCTTCTCAGCGGCCCCGAAGACCGCCTCGAGGGTCGAGAAATCCTCGGCTGGCGTTCGCCGCACGTAGATCCGGAGAAAGGTGGGCGTGGCCATCAGGATCGTGGCGTGATACTCGCGGGCCAGCCGGCCCACGACCTGGGCGTCTCGCGGATCGGCGTGGTAGATGACCGCCGGATCGAGCACCAGCGGTGTCCAGAGCGTGGTCGTGTAGCCGTAGGAGTGGAAGAAGGGCAGCACGCCGAGGGCCACGTCGGCCGGCGAGAGGTGGAGCAGCTGGTGGATCGCACGCACGTTCGAGCAGACGTTTTCCTCGCTCAGGACCACCCCCTTGGGGTCGCCCGTCGAGCCCGAGGTGAAGATCACCGTGAGCACGTCGTCGGGCCGCAGCCGATGGAGCCCCAGCAGCCGCTCCAGGAGCGGCAGCGGCACGACCGTCGCCTGGAGGAAGCCCACGAGCTTGTCGGCCGTGGTGGCGAGCTTCTTGAGACTACCGGCGTCAAGCAGCTTCTCACCCACGTCGAGGTTCACGCGCGAGAGAAACAGCGGGCTCGAGATGACATGCACAAGCCCGGCCCGCTCGATGCAGATGTCGAGGATCGGCTGGGTCGAGGTGTAGTTGAGGTTCACCGCCACGCGGCCGGAAAGGGCCAGGGCCGCGTTCACGATCGCCCCGCCGGCCGTGGGCGGCAGGAGCACACCCACCCGCTTCTCGTCGGGGCCGAGCACCCGGTCGAGCACCCGTTTGGCGACGAGGATCCGGGTCAGCAATTCTCGGCCGGTGAGCTTCGTGCCCAGCGAGTCGGCCATCTTGAGCCGGCCCGCGGCCGCGCGGCAGGCCCGGAGCATGCGCCGCTGGAGCACGAGGGCCGCGGCGGGAGCGGGAGTTGCAGGAGCCTCAGGCGGCATGCGGCGTGTCTCTCCAGGGGCCGAAACACGGGCCTCACGTTGCCCGTTCATCACTGAATATTAGAATCTTAGAGCTGCGAACTGAACAGGCGCTCTCTGCCCGCCACCACGATATGGCCCCTTCTCCCGGACACCTCGGATGCCCCGCTACCAGCCCGCCCGGATCGAGCCGAAGTGGCAGGCATGGTGGGAGGCGGACAACACGTTCGCCACGCCGCGGCTGCCGCCGCCCGGCGTTCGCACGACCTACGTGCTCGATATGTTTCCCTATCCCAGCGGCGACGGGCTCCACGTCGGCCATCCGGAGGGCTACACGGCCACCGACATCGTGGCCCGCTTCGAGCGGATGCGGGGCAGTTGCGTGATGCACCCGATGGGCTTCGACGCCTTCGGCCTGCCCGCCGAGGAACACGCCATCCGCACGGGCACTCCCCCTGCCGAGAGCACCGCCCGCAACATCGCCACCTTCCGCCGCCAATTGAAGATGCTCGGCTTCAGCTACGACTGGGGCCGCGAACTCGCCACCACCGATCCCGCGTATGTCCGCTGGACGCAGTGGATCTTTCTCGTCCTCCACGACACCTGGTTCGACCGCGACAGCCAGCGGGGCCGGCCGATCGCCGAGCTGCCGATTCCTCCCGCCGTGGAGGCGGCCGGTGAGGTCGCCCTGGGGAAGTATCGCGACGCCCATCGGCTGGCCTACCAGTCGGAGGCGCCTGTCAACTGGTGCCCCGCCCTCGGCACGGTGCTCGCCAACGAGGAGGTGATCGGCGGCGTGAGCGAGCGGGGAGGCCACCCGGTGGTCCGGATCCCGCTGCGGCAGTGGATGCTGCGGATCACCGCCTATGCCGACCGGCTCGACCGCGAACTCGGCGAAGTCGCCTGGCCGGAGAGCATCAAGAAGCTGCAGCGAGACTGGATCGGCCGGAGCACCGGCGCCGAGGTCGACTTCTTCGTGCCGCCGGCCGGGAGCGACGCCGCTGCCTCCTTCGCGGACTGGCAGACGCAGCGGGCCGCGAGCGGTTTCCCGGAGACCCCCGGCACCGATGTGCTGCGGGTCTACACAACGCGGCCCGACACGCTCTACGGCGTCACTTTCATGGTCGTGGCCCCGGAGCATCCGCTTGTCGACCGGCTCACCCTGCCCGGGCAACGGGAGGCGATCACGGCCTACCGCGAGGCCGCGGCCCGCAAGAGCGACCTCGACCGCACCGACCTGGCCCGCGACAAAAGCGGCGTGTTCACCGGGTCGCATGTGCTCCACCCGCTCACGGGCAAGCCAGTACCGGTCTGGGTGGCCGACTACGTGCTCGCAAGCTACGGCACCGGGGCGATCATGTCGGTGCCGGCGCACGACGACCGCGACTTCGAGTTCGCGCACGCCTTCGGGCTCGAGGTGGTCACGGTGATCGAGCCGTCCGACGGCGGAACTCCCGAGAGCGGCCTGTTCACCGGCCGCGGCCGGGCGGTCGCCTCCGGCCCCTACACGGGCCTCGCCACCGACGCCTTCATCACGCAGGTGGCGGCCGACCTGGCCGCCGCGGGCCTCGGCCGGGCGGCGGTCAACTACAAGCTCCGCGACTGGCTCTTCAGCCGGCAGCGGTTCTGGGGCGAGCCGTTCCCGATCCTTCACGAACTCGACGCCGAGGGGCGGCCCACGGGCGTTGTCTGCCCGGTGGCCGAAGCCGAACTGCCGGTGCCCCTGCCCCCGCTGGCCAACTTCAAGCCCGGCGACACGCCCGACCCGCCGCTCTCACGGGCCGGCCACGACTGGCTTTCTATCGAGCGGGCCGGCCGCCGATATCGCCGCGAGACCAACACGATGCCGCAGTGGGCTGGCTCCTGCTGGTACTACCTGCGGTTTCTCGATCCCCACAACACCGAGCGGTTCATCGACCCCGAGGTCGAGCGGGCCTGGATGCCGGTCGATCTTTACGTCGGCGGCGCCGAGCATGCGGTGCTCCACCTGCTCTATTCGCGGTTCTGGCACAAGGTGCTCTTCGACCGCGGCCATGTCTCCTGCCCCGAGCCCTTCGGCCGGCTCGTCAACCAGGGGATGATCCTGGGCGAGATGGAGTTCACCGGCTACCGGGGGGTATCCGGCGGCTGGGTCTCGGCTGAGAAACGGGGAGAGGCCGACACGCCCGTCCGGCTGCCGGCCGAGCAGGTGGAAAAGCAGGGCGAACACTTCGTCATCCGTGACCTGCCCAAGGTCCGGGTCGAGAGCCGGGCCTACAAGATGTCGAAGAGCCGCGGCAACGTGGTGAATCCCGACCAGGTGGTGAAGGAGTTCGGCGCGGATTCGCTGCGGCTCTACGAGATGTTCATGGGCCCCTTGGAGGCGACAAAGCCTTGGAGCACGGCCGGCGTGGGGGGCGTGCGGACCTTCCTCGAGCGGTGCTGGCGGCTCGTGGTAGACGAGCGGGCCGACGAGCTCGCCCTGGCGCCGCAGGTCGTCGCCGATCCGCCCACCGACGACCAGCTCCGGGAGCTGCACCGGATGATCGACAAGGTCACCAAGGACATCCCGGCCCTGTCCTTCAACACGGCGATCGCCCGGATGATGGAGTTTGTGAACTTCTGCACCCCGCTCGAGCGGCGGCCACGGGCGATCCTCGAGCCGTTCGTGACGGTGCTGGCGCCGTTCGCGCCCCACCTGGCCGAGGAACTCTGGGAGCTGCTGGGGAAGCCCGCCCCCGTGTCGCTCGCTCCCTGGCCGGCGGTGGAGGCGACGTGGCTCGTCGACGACACCGTCGAGATTCCGGTGCAAATCCAGGGCAAGCTGCGGGGCCGGATCGTGGTGCCGGCCGGGGCCGATGCCGCAGCCATCGAGTCCGTCGCGGCGGCTGACCCCAGAATTGCAGAACTGCTCGCCGGTCGCACGGTGCTCAAGGTGGTCGCCGTGCCCGGCCGCATGGTCAACTTCGTGCTCGTCAACCAGGGAAGCCAGCCATGAGCGTCCGTCGTGTCCTCGCACTCGTCCTCGGCGGTGGCCGGGGTACCCGCCTCCACCCGCTCACCCGCGACCGCTCCAAGCCGGCCGTGCCGCTGGCAGGCAAGTATCGGATCATCGACGTACCGCTCTCAAACTGCATCAACTCAGGACTGCAGCGGATCTACGTGCTCACGCAGTTCAACTCGGTGAGCCTCCACCGCCACATCCGCCGGACCTACACCTTCGATGCCTTCAGCGGTGGATTCGTCGAGATCCTCGCCGCCCAGCAGACGCTCGACGCCGGCGCCGGCTGGTATCAGGGCACGGCCGACGCCGTCCGCCAAAACATCCGCTATCTCCAGCAGCCCGACGTCAAGCATGTGCTCATCCTCTCGGGCGACCAGCTCTACCGGATGAACTATGCCGATATGCTCGCCACCCACATGGAGACCGGTGCCGACGTGACGATCGCCGGCATCCCCGTGCATGACGATGCCGCCTCGGCCCTGGGAATTATGCGGATCGCCCCCGACGGCAGGGTGCAGGGCTTCCTGGAAAAGCCGCAGACCGCGGCGGAGCTGGCCGACTTCCGCACCGACCCAGCCTGGATCGAGGCCCAGGGCATTCCCGCGGCCGGCCGCTCCCTCATGGCCAGCATGGGCATTTATCTGTTTGACCGCGACTGCCTCGTAGACCTGCTCATGAAGACCGACTACCGCGACTTCGGCCGCGAGGTGTTTCCCACCTCGATCCGGGCCAAACAGGTGCAGCTCCACGCCTTCGACGGCTATTGGGAAGACATCGGCACGATCCGCTCCTATTACCAGTGCAACCTCGATCTCGCCCGGGCGGCTGTCCCGTTCGATTTCGCCACGGCCGAGGCCCCGATCTACTCGCGGGCCCGGTTCCTGCCGCCGTCGCGGATCGAGGGGGCGAGCGTACGGGAGAGCCTCGTCTCCGACGGCTGCGTGATCGAACAGGGGGCGGTGATCGAGAACAGCGTGATCGGCCTGCGGTGCCGGATCGGGCGAAACGTCGTGATCCGCAACTCGGTGATCCTGGGCAATGATTTCTACGAGACGCCAGCCGAACTGGCGGCCGATGCCACGCAGGGGGTGCCGCCGCTGGGCATTGGCGAGGGCACGATCATCGAGGGGGCGATCGTCGACAAGAATGTGCGTGTCGGTAAGCGGGCGCGGATCGTCAATGAGCACGGCTGGGTAGACACGGCCGACTGCCCGCAGTTTGTCGTGCGGGACGGCTTGGCCGTGCTCCCCAAGGACGCGGTCGTGCCCGACGGCTGGATCCCGGAGCCCGGCCGTGTGAAGCAGGCCTGAGGCCTACCTGCGGATGCCTGCCTCGGCCTCGGTCTCGGCGATCACCGGGGTCTCGGTCTCGGTCTCGGTCTCGGTCTCGGCAATCACCAGAGAGTCGGTCTCGGTCTCGGCGACCACCTGGGCCACGACGGGTGTGTCGGACGCCACGACGGGTGTGTCGGCATCGGCCTCCCGCTGCACAAGCGGTGGCCACGGCCGCGGGACAGCGCCGATCGGGATGATCCCGTTGCTGCGGGCCCGGAAGTCGTTCTGGGGGGCCGACCCATTGGGCACGGGCCCGCAATAGTCGAACGGATTGGGACACATCGTGCAGCCGGCCAACAGGAAGGCAGCGGCGGCCAGCGGCACGAGGCGGTGGGACCGCGGCGGACAGGCCTCAAACATGGCGGTATTTCTCCGACAACCGGACCATCACGGGACCGGCCCCCCGGCCGATCCCGCGAAGGCTCCGAATGGAATCAGCGGCTGTTCCCCCCCGCTCATGACCCAGGAGAATTGATCGGATCGTCAGGGTCGGCATCTTCAGCAAATCCGGCCCGTTGGCCGAAAGCCATGCGCTTTTCCGTCCGCTCCCGCCTCGGGCTTGGATCCGCGGCGGTGTGCCGGGGACACACCCGCTACAACTCGACGCCCATTCGGGCCATCAGGAGCTTCATGTCGTCCCAGACCTCACGCTTCGCGGCGGGATTCCGCAGGAGGTAGGACGGGTGGTAGGTGCAGATCACCTCCGCCGTGCCGTAGGTGAACCAGCGGCGGCGGAGGCTGCCGATCGCCTCGTCGGTGTTGAGGAGGGCCCGGGCGGCAGTGGCCCCCAGGCAGCAGATGAATTCAGGGCGGATGAGTTCGAGCTGCCGCTCAAAATACGGTCGGCAGTTCAGCACCTCGCTGGGGACGGGCGAGCGGTTGTTGGGCGGGCGGCATTTGAGGACGTTCATGATGTAGACGTCGTCCCGCGAAAGCGTGCAGGCCTCGATGATCTTCGTGAGCAGTTGGCCCGCCCGGCCCACGAAGGGCACGCCGCTGGCGTCTTCATCGCCGCCGGGGGCCTCTCCGAAAAACACAAGCCGTGCGTCTGCCCGCCCGGCACCGAAGACCGTCTGCGTGCGGCCCGCGGCCAGCTCGCCGCACTGCGTGCAGGCCGCCACCTCGTCCCGCAGAACCGCGAGCCCATCGGCCGCAGCGGCGGCCTCAGGCCCGGGCAGCTGGGCTGTCTGGGGCCCGGCTGTCTGGGGCTGGGCGGGCGTAGCAGAGGGATCGGCAGGCCGGGACGGCGGCCGCACCTGCAAGCGCGACTTGGGGAGCTGGGTCACTCCAGCTCGGGCCAGGCCCTCGAGCCGCTGCCGCAGTCCAAGCGACTCTCGATCAGTCATAGCGACGAGTTCCGGATCGTTGGTGATGCCGGCAGATTGGACGCCTGCCAGGGCTCCGACACCCGCTACAGCGCCCGCCGGTGCCGCTTCGGGCCCCTGCCCTTGCCGAGCAACGCCGCCGAGGCGGGCTTGGCCGGCGCCGGCGGAGCAGCCTCGTTGGCGGGAGTGGCCCGCGCGGCCGCTGCCTTGTCGAATCCGCCAGTGGGCACCTGCTCGACGGGAGCCGGGGCGGGCCGACGGTCGAAGGCCTCGAAGCCGGGGATCTCATCCCGCTGGAGGAGCCGCTCGATCCGAATCTCGATCCTCGTCAACTGCGGCCCCTCCTCGGGGCTCACAAACGTGAACGCGATCCCCTCACGGCCCATCCGGCCGGTGCGGCCGACGCGATGGACGTAGTCGTCGCAGAACTCGGGGATGTCGTAGTTGATGATGTGGGACACGCTCGAGACGTCGATCCCGCGGCCAACCACGTCGGTGGCGACGAGAATCTTCACGCTCCCGTCCCGAAACTGCCGCATCACACGGTCGCGAACGTTTTGAGCAAGGTCGCCGTGGATGCAGGCCACTTCCTCGTCGCCGGCGGATTCCTCCCGCTCCCGGCGGCCCCGCGACGCCCGGGCCCGGCGGCGAGCGAGCCTTTCGAAGATCTTGTCGGTTCCCCGCTTTGTGCGACAGAACACGATCACCTGCCGCGGATCCTCCCGCTCGAGAAGCTTCTCGAGGAGGTCGAACTTCCGCGTCGGGTCGACCGTGAAATACCGCTGCTCGATCGTCTCCACCGCCAGCTCGTTGATGGAGAAGTCCATGATCTCAGGATCCCGCATGTAGCGGGTGGCGAGCTTCTGGACCGGTGGCGGAACGGTGGCCGAGAGGAGCAGCGTCTGCCGGCTGTCGGGGCAGCGGCGGAGAATCTTCTCGATGTCGGGTCGGAAGCCGATGTCGAGCATCCGGTCCGCCTCGTCGAGCGTCACGATCTCGATCGCATCGAACCGGAGCGTGCCCCGACTCATGTGATCGAGCACCCGGCCGGGCGTGCCCACGACCACCGCCGGATGCTTCGCGAGTTTGTCGATCTGTCCCTTGATGGGCTTGCCGCCATACACGGCCACGCAATGAACCCCGGAGCCGTGGGCGAGTTTCTCAAACTCATCCTTGACCTGGACGGCCAATTCTCGCGTCGGCACAAGCACAAGCGCCCGCGGTCCTCCGCCCCGGCCCGGCTTCGAAACGGCCTCCAGAATCGGCAGCGCGAACGCGGCGGTCTTGCCGGTCCCCGTGCGGGCCTGACCCAAGACGTCTACCCCGGCAAGCGCCCGCGGGATGAGTCCGGCCTGGACAGGGGTGGGCACCTCGTAACCGGCGCGATCGACTGCTGCGAGCGTCGCCGCGGAGAGCCCCAGCAGGCGGAAGCCGCCTTCGGCCGCGTCGGCCTCCCGCTGGGGAGCGGGAATCACGCCGTTGCTCTCGGGGGCAAGCCGGCGGTCGGTAGTTTCACCCGCATCCGTCGGGTGACTACCTTTCTGATCCATGAACACTCGTGATCCTCTTCGTGGTCCCGACAACGGTTTCGCGTCGGCCGTGTGGGCGTTACCGCCCGCCTGGCCCGCAAAACATGGTGGACGACCCAGAGAGGACCGCCCGATAACCCAGTTAACAGTACCACGCCTTGCCCCAGAGCGGCAACTGCCCGACCCATTTGGCCAGGTTACAAACGCGGCCCCACCCAGGCAGGCACCACTCAGCGATCGAAGAACCGCTTGAATGCCCAGACCGTGGCGGCCCGGCCTGCCCGAGCGATCGACCGCGTCAGTGGAATCCGCTTTGGACACACAGCCACGCAGTTCTGGGCGTTGCCACACATCTGAATTCCGCCCTTGCCGGTGAGCGTTTCGAGCCGTTCGTCGGCGATCATCCCGCCGGTGGGATGGGAGTTGAAGAGCATTGCCTGGCTGATGGCATGCGCGCCAATAAAGGCGGCGTCGAACGCCTGCCGACGGCGGGTCTCGAACTCGGCCTCGGGCTCCCCTTCCCGCCGCGTCACCTCGATCTTTGTGAACTGAGGGCAGGCCTCGAGGCAGCAACCACAGGAGATGCACTCGGCGAGCGGATAGGCGTCCTGCTGCTTTTCCGGTGAGATCCGCGGTCCCGGGCCGTGATCGTAGGAGTCATCGACCGGCACCCAGGCCTGCACCCGCTCAAGCGAGCGAAACAGGCGGCGGCGGTCGACCGCGAGATCGCGAACCACCGGAAACTTCGACATCGGCCTGAGCTCGATCTCTCCGCCGTTCTCCACGAGGAGTTTGTCGACCAGCGCCGAGCAGGCCATGCGGGTGCTGCCGTTGATGAGCATCGTGCAGGACCCACACACCTCTTCAAGACAGGAACAGTCCCAGGCCACGGGAGCCACGCGGCGGCCATCCTGCGTGCGAGCCTGGGCAGCGATCTTTTGCAGGACGCTGATCACGTTCATGTTGGCTTCGTAGGGAACCTCAAACCGTTCCCAATAACTCTCCCCCCCGGCCGTGTCCTGCCGGAGCACCCGCACGCGAACCCTGCGAACCGCAGCCGCCGGGGCGAGGTCATTGATCAGCTCACTGATGTTTTCCGCAGCTTTGATCATCATGGTTCTCCTGCTGGGATGCCGGGGGTGGGTTGGGGTGGAATCAATGGGCGGCGGCCATCGCCACTGCCCCCTGGGCGTGCCCGTTGGCTGCCGCTCGGGCCGCCAGCCGCTCCTTCCAGACTTCTTCGATCACCTCCGCCCCGACCAGCCCGTAGAGCCGCGGCCGCGGCGGGATGAGCGACGTGTCCACATCTTGGTAGGTGATCTCGGGGTGGCCGTCTGGGCCACAGGCGGCGATTGTGCTCTTGAGCCACTTCGCCGAGTTTTCCTCGAACCGATCACACCACAACTCCGCCTCGGCCCGCTTTTCCACCGGGTCGGTCGCCGCGATGCCCGGCATCGAGAACTCGGGCTTGAAGTGGGCCCCCCGGCACTCGTCTCGCTGCAGCGCCCCCTTGAGGACCAGCTTGGCCACCGGAAACATGTCTCCCACCGCCTTCGTGAACACGACGTTCTGGTTCGTCCAGTTGCCCGTGTCGGAAACGGCGCACCGCCGCCACCGCTCCTCCATCTCGCAGACCTCGCCATAGGCTTCGGCGAGCTGGTCGTTTCGCCGCACGACCGTGGCGACGCGGGTCATGAGGTTGCCGAGTTCCTGGTGCAGTCCGTAGGGATTCTCCGTCCCCGCTGTCCGACCGAGCAGCTCGCGGTGCCGCTCCTCCTGACGGCGGAGTTCCGCCTCGAATAACCGGCCGGCATCGCCGCCACCGGCCACGCCCGGGACGCGGGCCAAGGTCGGGGCAACAAACAACCCGCTGAAGATGCAGGAGAGCAGCGAGTTGGCCCCCAGCCGGTTGGCGCCGTGATACTGATAATCGCATTCACCGATGGCGTACAGACCCGGGATGTTGGTCTGCTGGTTTCGGGGCGAGCCTTCCTCCATGCCGCCGTCGCTGCTCCGCTCGTAGTCCACCCACAGCCCGCCCATCGAATAGTGGACGGCCGGAAAGATCTTCATCGGCATCGACCGGGGATCGACCCCCTGGAACTTCTCGTAGATCTCGAGGATGCCGCCGAGCTTGCGGTCGAGCGTCTCGCGGGGGATGTGGGTGAGGTCGAGGTAGACGCAGAGGCGATCCTTCTCGACGGAGAGCCCCTCGGTCGTGCAGATGTCGAAGATCTCCCGCGTGGCGATATCTCGGGGAACGAGGTTGCCATACTTCGGGTATCGCTCCTCGAGAAAGTACGAGCGTTCGGCCTCGGGAATCTCACGGGGGTCACGGGGATCCTGCGGCGTGCGTGGCACCCAGACCCGGCCTCCCTCGCCACGGGCGCTCTCGCTCATGAGCCGCAGTTTGTCGGCGCCCGGGATCGCAGTGGGATGCACCTGGACAAACTCGCCGTTGCCGTACCACGCGCCCGCCTGATAGGCACGACTCACGGCACTTCCTGTGCAGATCATCGACATCGTGCTGCGGCCGTAGACGAGCCCGTTGCCTCCGGTGGCCAGCACGACCGCGTCGGCTGGGAAGGCGCGGAATTCCATCGTCACCAGGTCCTGGCAGATGGCGCCGCGGCAGCGACCGGAGTCGTCACGCACAGGCGCCAGGAAATCCCAGAACTCGTACTTCTTGACCAGCCCCCCGACCTCGTGCCGACGAACCTGCTCGTCGAGGGCGTAGAGGAGCTGCTGACCGGTCGTGGCCCCGGCGAAACTGGTCCGTTTATAGAGTGTGCCGCCAAACCGTCGCTGGTCGCGAAAGCCCTCGATCGTGCGATTGAAGGGCACGCCGAGGCGGTCCATCAAATCCACGATCCGCGGGCCCCAGTCGGCCATCTCCTTGACCGGCGGCTGGTGCTGGAGAAAGTCGCCGCCGTAGACGGTGTCGTCAAAGTGCTGCCACTCGTTGTCACCCTGCTGCCGCGTGAGGGCGTTGACGCTGTTGATGCCCCCCTGGGCACAGACGCTGTGCGAGCGTTTCACAGGAACGAGGCTGATGAGATCGACGTGGACGCCCAGTTCAGCCAGCCGCATCGTTGCCGCGAGCCCAGCCAGGCCGCCACCGATCACAAGAATTCTTGGTTGTGCCATCGCTTTACTCTCCCTCGAGGGTCACTGCGGCGGGATGGATCGAACCCGTGCCAGGCGGCTGCTGCCGCTCCCGATTTTCCTGCATCCAGCGCTCCGTCGCGCGGGCCTGATCAACATCGATTCGCTGGAGTCCGCCCAAGGCCCCGAGGCCGGCCACCGCCAGGACGAGCCCCACCACCACACTCAGCGCATTGGCCCGGCGCATGGCCGCGGGACTCGTCCAGATGCCCCAGGTGATGCCCTGGGTCCAGAGTCCGTTTGCGAAGTGAAAAACCACCGACAGCACACCCACGGCATACAGCGCCGTCACCCACAGGGGCCGCAGCGCCACGGCGGCAGAACTCGTCGCGTAGTGCGGGTCGAACTGCCCGCCCCCGAGCGGCGCTCCCAGCCAGTGAAGCTGGATGATGTGCCAGATGATGTACACGAAGGCGATCATGCCGGTCGCCCGCTGGAGGGTGTACCGCACGTTTCCCACATAGGGATAGGAGCCCACGTTGGGCAGACCATTGGCGATGATCACGAAACCGACGACCGCATGAAACAGCATCGGCAGAAAGATGAAGGCCACTTCAATCGGCACCAGCAGCGGCCCGAGCGAGTGAATGAGGTCGACTCGCGACTGGAACGAAGCCGCCCCTCCGAGGACGGACGCGTTGGTGAGCAGGTGAACGACGACAAAGGCACCGACTGGCACCAGACCAGCCAGTGAGAAGAGCCGGTAGATAAGGAACTGGTGGCGTTCCAGGAAAGACTGCGAATCGCTCACGTAGGTGTCCCGACGGGCAGGGGCCGGCCCTTTCCGACGGAAATGAACGGCACCGGCCGCCGCGTCGAGGACCTCTGGCTCATCCAAGTATAGATGCCGTCTCAGCCACGACAACGCCGCCAGCCGTTTGTCGTTTCACAGCACCTGTATTTATACTTGGGCCTGGTGAGGGCCGGCCGACCGGCCCGCTGGCTGCTGGAGGGCGATTGGTGGCGGAGCCTGAGGAAGAGACGGACGGGTCTTCGTCCTGGCAGCGAGATCGCCAGATCGTCGAGCACCTCCCGGGAGGCGTCGCGGTTCTCGCTCCCAACGGCACGATCCGCTGGGCAAACGAGCAATTTGTGCATTGGTGCGGCCGTGACCCCCGCGGCTGCGATTTTTTTGCGGCCCTCGACCTGCCCGACCAAGACATCGCCGCCTTCAGAGCAGCCCTTGCCGCCGGCCGCCCCGCCGCAGCCACTCTGCGAACGGCCGCCAACCACTATTACGACGTTGCCGCCTCGGCCGCCCTCACCCCGGCGGGCCCGTCCGCTACCCCGGGCACGGTGATCAGCGTCCGCGACGTCACCCACGCGATCCTCGAGCAGCAGAAGCGGGCGGCCATCCATGCCGCCGGCCAGACATTGGCCGACCTCTCGCCGGACGAACTGGCCGACATGACCGTGGCCGAGCGGATCGAGCTGCTCAAGAGCAACATCATCTACTACTCGAAGGATCTGCTGCAGTTTGACGTGCTTGAGATCCGCCTACTCGATCGGCAGACCGGCCGGCTCGAGGCGTTGCTGGCCGAGGGCATGGAGCCGGAGGCGGAGACGCGGGTGCTGTACGCTCGGGAGGAGGGCAACGGGGTGACTGGCTTCGTGGCCGCCACCGGCCGCTCCTACATGTGCGGCGACACCACCAAAGACTCCCGCTACCTCGAGGGCTGCAAAGGGGCGAAGAGTTCGATGACCGTGCCGCTTTTGCTCCACGACGAGGTCATCGGCACCTTCAACGTGGAGAGCCCGGAACCGGGAGGGTTTTCCCTCACCGACCTGCAGTTCCTCGAGATCTTCTCCCGCGATGTCGCCGCCTCGCTCAACACGCTCGAATTGCTCGTCGCCGAGAAGGCCTCGACCGCCGCCGAGAGCATCGAGGCCATTCACGGAGCAGTGGCCCTGCCCGTCGACGACATCCTCAACGACGCCGTCGCCGTGATGGAGCGGTATATCGGCCACGATGCCGACGTTGTCGAGCGGCTGCAGCGGATCCTGCGAAACGCCCGCGATATCAAGCAGGTGATCCAGCGGGTGGGGGAGCAGATGGCCCCCAGCGCCGCGCAGACCAACCGCCGACACTCCGGCCGAAGGCCGGCTCTCGAGGGGCGGCGGATTCTGGTAGTGGATTCCGACGACCAGGTCCGGGCCGCGGCCCATGCGCTCTTGGAGCGATCTGGTTGCACGGTCGAGACCGCCCGCGACGGCGGCGAGGCGGTCTCGATGGTGCGGGCGGTGGGAACGGATGCCTACGACGTGATCATCTCCGACATCCGCCTGCCCGACATGAGCGGCCACCAGCTGCTCCTCCGCCTTCAGGAACTGCTCGACCCGGTACCCCTCGTGCTCATGACCGGCTTTGGTTACGACCCGGGCCATTCGATCGTCAAGGCACGACAGGCGGGCATCGATCTGGTGCTCTTCAAGCCCTTCCGGGTGGACCAGCTCCTCGACACGGTCGAGAAAGCGGTGAGCCGCCGCGCGGCGACCGCCCGCTGAAGATCCGGCTCTTCTGAATTTTCCCTGCGGCACATCCAGTGGGCCGGGAATGAAGCCGGCGTAACGCAGGCTGCCCCGCTATCAGGCAGAGTGAGCCACGACAATCCGGATGCCCCGAAGATCCTCGAGCCGCTCAAGCCCCCCAGGTCGCCCCGGCGACCTGTTTTTTCAAAGCCGCGACATGGGCTTGACCCGCGGCGTCGCCCGCCACTACTTCTCCTGGCTGAATGTTTTTCCGCCCAGGAATTCCCGAGATGTCCCGCACTCGAGCATCGATCTCCAGGGGCCACCGCGGCGCCCGCCTTGTTGCGGTGTTGGCCGGACTGCTGCTCTGCCAGCCGTTCGCCCTGGCAGCCGACGAGGAGCTACCCGCACCGGCAGGCAGCGGGAATGCTGCCGAGGCCCGCCGGGTAATCCAGGAAGCACTCGATCGGCCTGCCGCAGAAGGGCGGCCTGATGCCCCGCAGCCGAGGGCGATCGCCGATGAACCCGAGGCGCTTGTGGTGGCACGGGTGTCTGCCGAGGTGGCGGCCCGCCAACTCGAAGCGAAGCGGAAGGCACAGAAATCACCAGCCGACGCGCTGGCACTGCTCGACGAGGTGGCCGCCGGTCTCGATGGCCAGCCCCTGCCGGCGGAAGCCCGCTCCCAATTGCTGCGGCGGATCGAGCGGACCCGGCAGGACATCGAGGAGGTCACCGGGAAGCGACGGGCCGAGCTGGCCCTTGAGCAGCGGAACAGTGAGATCGAGGGCCAGATCGATCGTGACCGCACCCGCAAGGTGGAGGTCGATCAACGGATTGCCCTGCTCATCGAGGAATACAACACGCTCGTCAATGAGCAACGATTTCCAGAGGCCGAGGCGGTCGCGAAAAAGGCGGGGCAGTTGGCACCCGACAACGCCGTGGTTCGCCAGCTCCTCGCCCAGAGCCGAATCATCCGCCGCCTCGACGCCCAACGGTCGATCGACGATGGCAAGCAGGGCGGGTTTCTCGATGTGGCCGAGGATGTCGAGCGTTCGGGGCGACCGTTCGCCGGACCGATCGAGTTTCCCGCCACCAAGGAGTGGCAGGACCTCACCAAGAGCCGAACCGAACGGCTGGCGGAAGGGCGGTCGCGGGTGACCGCCACGGAAGCAGCGATTCACAAGCGGCTGGACGAGAAGGTGAAGCCAGGATTCCGGGGACAGCCCCTAGCCGCCGTGCTCGACGCGCTTGCCAAGGAGGCGGGCGTGGCCATCCATCTCGACATGGTTGGACTCGAGCAGGAGGCTGTCCGCAGCGACACTCCCGTCACGCTCTCGCTCGACCAGCCGATCTCGCTCAAAAGCGCCCTCAAGCTGCTGCTCGAACCGCTCCACCTCAGCTACGTCGTCCGCGACGAGGTGCTCAAGGTGACCAGTCCGCAGCTCGTGAAGGGGCAGGTCTATGCCGTCACCTACCCGGTGGCCGATCTCGTGCTGCCCATCCCCAATTTCACCTCCGACGGCCTCGGCATCACGGGCGCACTGCGAGACGGCTACAACCAGGCGGCCCTGCGAAACTCGCTTGCGGTGCAGGTTGGCCCCGCCCCGGCGGGCATCAATCAGGCCGGCGGCCAGGCCGGGAATGCCCCTCTGGCGACCACGTCGCTGGCCCAGCTCCAGGGAGGTGGACAGGCCACCACCGGCTCCACTCCCTCCATTCCCTTCGGGCCGCCGTCGATCGGCGGCGGGCAACAGAACTTCCAGCCGCTCATCGATCTGATCCAGAGCACGGTCTCCGCCGACACCTGGGACACAGTCGGCGGGCCAGGGGCCATCCGGCCCTTTGATACGAATCTCAGCCTCGTCGTCAGTCAGACGCAGGAGGTACACGACCAGCTCGCGGACCTGCTCGAGCAATTGCGGAGGCTTCAGGACCTCCAGGTCACGATCGAGGTCCGCTTCATCTCGCTCAACGACACCTTCTTCGAGCGGATCGGTGTCGACTTCGACTTCAACATCCAGACGGGCGTCAATCAGCCGCTCAACATGACGGCGATCCCCACCCAAGACAACAGTTCGACGTCGCCGTTCGCAGTCGGCATCCCGGCATCCCCCGGAGGCCGTTCTCAGACCATCGGGCTCGACAACTCCGGGAATCCGGGTGTGGCCCTCGGGCCGCAGCAGCTCCAGCAGCCGGGACAGCCAGGGCTACCGGGGCAGGCGGGCCAAGCCCAGGGCCGCAACTTCTTCTCGATCCCGTTTCGCCAGAACAGTTTCGGAT